>JBGAUK010000089.1:0-15234 GCA_044228695.1 Chromatiaceae bacterium
GAAGCGTACCCGCGCCCCCATCCAAAACGAGGCCAAGAACGGCCTCAAGAATAAGACGGGCACCATCGCCATGGCGCGCACCTCGGACCCGCACTCCGCCAGCTCCCAGTTCTTCATCAACGTCGCCGACAATGCCTTCCTCGACTATCCGGGCCAGGATGGCTGGGGCTATTGCGTCTTCGGCAAGGTCACCGAGGGCATGGAGGTGATCAACAAGATCAAGGGGGTCAAGACGGGCAACCGCCAGGGCCACCAGGATGTCCCCGTCGAGGACATCCTGATCGAGAAGGCCGAGGTCGTGGCCTGAGCAGTCCCTCCGGGGAGCGCCTGGCGGCAACCATCAAGCTTTAGCGGCTCAGGCGCATGCCCTCCTCCCCGCCGGAATTCCTCTTCATCTCCGACCTTCACCTGGCGCCGGAGCAGCCGGCCACCGTGGCGTTGTTCCTCGGCTTTCTGCGCCGGCGGGCGCGGCGGGCCGAGGCCCTCTACATCCTCGGCGATCTCTTCGATGCCTGGATTGGTGACGATGATGATCAAGCCCCCTACCCCGCCATCCGCCAGGCCCTGCACGACCTCACCACCAGCGGCACCCGCTGCGCCATCATTGTCGGCAATCGGGATTTTTTGCTCGGCAAGCGGTTTAGCCAGGAGACGGGCTGTAGCCTGTTACGGGAGCCAAGCCGGGTGGAGTTGCTGGGGACCCCCACCCTGCTGATGCATGGGGATCTGCTGTGCACCGACGACCTAGCCTACCAGAAATTCCGCCGTATCATCCGCAACCCCATCGTCAGGTGGCTCTTTCTGTTGAAACCGCTGGCCAAGCGCCGCGCCATGGCGGCGAGTTACCGCCGCAAGAGTGGCCAGGCGATCGCTCACAAGCCGCTGGCCATCATGGATGTGAATCAGGAGGCCGTTAAGGCCACCTTACGCCGCCATGGCACCTGGTGCCTGATCCATGGCCATACCCACCGACCCGGGGAACATGCCTTCGACCTCGACGACCACGCGGCGATGCGCCAGGTCCTGGCGGACTGGCATCCCGAGCGGGGCGAGGTCTTGAGTGTCTCGGCGGCGGGCTGGCGGCGCGAGGCCATTCTTCCGGAATAGGTTCAGGTCCCGGCTGAAGCGGGTTTAAGGCCGAGCCGCCTGCAAACGCTCCAGTTCGGCCTCGGTAAAGCCCGCGCGTCGGCGATCCGCCAGATTGAGGGGGCCGCGCACCTCGCCGCCCAGATAGCGAGCCAGCAGGTCAAAATACTGATCCTCGGCTTCGAGCCCCCGCTCCGCGCAGAGAAAGCGGAACCAGCGCGTCCCGGCCGCCACATGGCCGACCTCGTCGCGCAGGATGACCGCCAGGCAGTCCGCCGTCTCGCCATCCCCGGCGGCCCGCAGGCGGGCGATCATCCCCGGGGTCACGTCCAGGCCCCGGGCCTCCAGCACCCGCGGGATCAGGGCCATGCGCGCCAGCGGATCGGCCGCCGTGCGTCGCGCCATGGACCAGAGGCCATCGTGGGCCGGGAAATCACCATACTCATAGCCCAGGGTCCTCAGGCGGTCGCGCATGAGACCAAAATGCAGGGCCTCCTCCGCCGCCACGCCCACCCAATCGTCGTAATAGGCACTGGGCAGGCCGCGAAAACGGTAAACGGCATCCCAGGCCAGATTGATGGCGTTGAATTCGATATGGGCCACGGCATGAATCAGGGCGGCGCGCCCCTGGCCCCCGCCAGCGGTGCCTTTGGCTGAACGCTTTGCCAGGTCCCGGGGCGCCACCAACTCGGGGCGTTCGGGACGACCGGGTTCCGCGAGGTCCTCCGGGGGGCTGGGGTCCTCGAGGGCCAGCCCACCGGCCCGCCAGTCCGCCGCGGCGCGCTGCGTCAGTTCGACCTTCTGGTCGGGGTCCCGCTCCCGCAGGCAAGCCAAGGCCGTCGCGGAGAGGCTGACAGCCTGGGGCTCCCCTTCCGCGCCCGCGGCTCTCATCTACTCGGACGCATGGGCCATCAAGGCCAGGTATTTGTCGAAATAGCTATCGAGGGGTGGCTTGGTCTTGACGAGATATTCACAATCACCAGTGGCGCAGTAATGACCCTGGGTCAGGTTGTTCATGATCAGCTTGGGCAGATCGAAGTGGCGCATGGGGTCGTATGCCACCGGCTTACCCTGCTCGATAATCGCCAGGCGATTATAGAAATAGGCACCCTCTTGATTATCCATGTAAGCCAACGCCTTATAGGTGATGGGCCCAAACTGCAAGGGGGGCACATGATCGGATACTAGGACGATCAGGCTATTGGGATCGAGAGCGATCAATTCCCTCACATAATGGGCAATGGCCTGGGTGCGATAGTAAAACTGATTGACGACCCGCTCGATCTGATCATCCGGGTTGTTCGATTCGGATCTAATGAGGATCGGCCGCTTGTCCTCATTCAGATTGTGGGGCGTATGGCCATAAATGGTCAGCATATAGTTAAAGAGCGGTTGATCCGGATGCTCCTCCAGATGCCGACGCACTAAATCCAGATTCTGGGGAAAGAGTTCGCCGTCAAAAAGATATTCCTCGTCGCCGGGATCGCCGAACTTGAGATAGGTGGGTTCCAGGGTGAAGAACTCCACGGGGAACTGCTGCTCGGCGAAACCCATGCCCTTATAGGCCGGTTGGGTGTTGAAGAAATTGGGTTTATAGGCATTGCTGGCGATGGCGCGATAGCCCAGTTCGGCCAGCAGCCCAGGCAGGCAATGGGCCTCGGCCCCGGTGAAGGTATTGAACTCGACGCTGGACAGCCGCTCCATGGCCGGCACGCCACACAGGACTTCAAACTCGGCCTGGGAGGTCGCGCCGCCAAACACGGGCGAGACCGACAAGCCCAGCTTGTCGCCAAAGAGGGCGGCAAAGTCCGGATGCACGGGGTCACCGGATAGCTTGAGGTCGCGGAAGAGGCGCGGATCAAGAAAACTCTCCAGGACGATCAGATGCACGTTACGTGGCTGAAGGTAGGGCCGGATGCCCGCCACCTCCCCGGCAAAGGCCTTGTCAAAACCGGGCCGATTCAGATAGGGCTTGATCATGGCCAGCGTCCCTTCCCGTTCCGCCTCCCGGAACAGCAGCATGGCCAGCCGGCCGTTGCTCTCCACACTCTTACCATCGGAATACTTGACGATCTCGTGGGCCACGGATTTAAAGCCGGTGGCGAAGGCATTCGGCGTTGCCTTGATGAGGGTCACGACCATCACCAGCGGCAAGAGCGCCAGCAGGATGCGCCAGGGCCGGTGGTAATCGATGCGGGCCAGGATGATCGCCAGAGGGGTGAGGAAGCCTATCACCAGCAGGACGGCATAAGTGGGCGGCAGTATCTGGAGGAGTTCGGGCACCTCCGCTACGTTGATGAAACGGAAGACCTTGCCGTAAACCAGATAAAAGATGTCATGCACCAGATAGACGAGGAAAATAGGCACACCCGCTAGCCAGGGACGCCAAGCGGAAGGCTTGAGCAGGCTGTAGATCAAACCGTAGAAGTAGAGGACGAGGATGACCTCCGGCCACTGCAAATACAGCAGACGAGCGCTAAACCCGCCCCACACCTCCATCAGCAAGGCATAGAGGTAAATGCTCGCGATGAAAAGGGCAACATGAAGCAATGGCTTGCGCCAACGGGAGGGTATCGGGTTTACCATGGTACTCGGGTACAAATGAGGGGTTGACAGACGATATGATTGTGCGTTAAACGCCCGAAAAGCGCAATAGACGAGCAAATCGCTGCGAAAATGTCCGCCAGAATCCATGGCGCCGGACGGCCGGCCATGGCACAGTTAAGCCATCATCCCGACCACCTCATCCTTCAACTTTCTTTGACCCCAGAGCCATGAAAAAGATTCGCCGTCTGCTTGTCGCTAACCGCAGTGAAATCGCCATCCGCGTCCTGCGCGCGGCCAGCGAGATGGGTATCCGTACCGTCGCCATTTTTTCTAACGAAGATCGCTTTGCCCTGCACCGGTTCAAGGCCGACGAGGCCTATCGGGTGGGCGCCGGCCAGAAACCCATCGCAGCCTACCTGGATATTGCCGACATCATCCGCATCGCCCGGGAGAACCAGGTCGATGCCATTCACCCCGGGTACGGCTTTCTCTCGGAGAATCCCGATTTCGCCGAGGCCTGCGCCACCGCCGGCATCGCTTTCATCGGGCCCAAACCCGAGGTCATGCGGCTGCTGGGCAATAAGGTCTCGGCGCGTGAGCTGGCGGCCTCGGCCGGGGTACCCGTGGTGCCGGCGACAGGCGCCCTGCCCCGGGATCTGGAGGGGGCCCTGGCCCTGGCGGCGACCCTTGACTATCCCCTGATGCTCAAGGCCAGTTGGGGCGGCGGCGGTCGCGGCATGCGCGTGATACCCACCGCCGCCGACCTGGGTCCGGCCATGGACATCGCCCGGCGCGAGGCCCTGGCGGCCTTCGGCAACGACGAGGTCTATCTGGAAAAGCTGGTGCGGCGGGCACGACATGTGGAGGTCCAGATCCTGGGCGACACCCAGGGCCAACTTGTCCATCTCTTCGAGCGCGACTGCTCGGTACAGCGCCGCAACCAGAAGGTCGTGGAGCGGGCCCCCGCGCCCTATCTGACCGAGGCGCGCCGCGTCGAACTCTGCGAGGCGGCCCTGCGGCTGGCACGGGCGGCCCACTATAGCCACGCCGGCACCGTCGAATTCCTGGTGGACGCGGACACCGACAACTTCTACTTCATTGAGGTCAATCCGCGCATCCAGGTCGAACACACCGTCACCGAGTTGGTGACCGGCGTGGACATCGTCAAGGCCCAGATCGCCATCACCGAGGGCGCGCGCCTGGGCGAGGTCGACTCCCACGTCCCCCGGCAGGAGGCCGTGCGCCTCAATGGCCACGCCCTCCAGTGCCGCATCACCACCGAGGACGCGGAGAACGGCTTCACCCCGGATTATGGCCGCATCAACGCCTATCGCAGCCCGGCGGGCTTTGGCATCCGCCTCGATGGTGGCACCGCCTATTCCGGGGCCGTCATCACCCCCTATTACGACTCCCTCCTGGTCAAGGTCACCGCCTGGGGCCATAGCCCCGAGGAAGCGGCGCGGCGCATGGACCGGGCCCTGCGCGAGTTCCGGGTGCGGGGGCTGGCCTCCAACCTGCCCTTCCTGGAAAACGTCATCAACCACCCCCTCTTCCTGTCGGGGCAGTGCACCACCCGCTTCATCGACGAGACGCCGGAGCTGTTCAAGTTCCGCAAGCGCCGCGACCGCGCCAACCGCCTGCTGCGTTTTCTCGGCGATATCCGGGTCAACGGCAACCCGGAGATGAAGGGCCGTGCCCTGCCCGCCCTGCCCATGGCGCCAGCGATCAAGCCCCCCTGCGATCTCACCCGGGACCCGGCCCCCGGCTCCCGGGACCGACTCCAGGCCCTGGGCGCCACCGCCTTCTCCGCCTGGATGCGGGACGAACAGCGCGTCCTCCTCACCGACACCTCCATGCGCGACGCCCATCAGTCCCTCTTCGCCACCCGCATGCGCACCCATGACCTGACCGAGATCGCCCCCCACTACGCGCGCCTGGTGCCGGAGCTCTTCTCGCTGGAATGCTGGGGCGGCGCCACCTTCGACGTCGCCCTGCGCTTCTTGAAGGAGGACCCCTGGGAACGCCTGGCCCGCTTGCGCGCCGCCGTACCTAACATCCTGTTTCAGATGCTGCTGCGCGCCTCCAACGCCGTTGGCTATACCAATTACGCCGACAACGTGGTGCGCTACTTCGTCCAGCAGGCGGCCAAGGAAGGGGTCGACGTCTTCCGCGTCTTCGACTCCCTGAACTGGGTGGACAATATGCGGGTGGCCATGGACGCCGTCATTGAGACCGGCGCCCTCTGCGAGGCGGCCATCTGCTACACAGGTGACCTGCTCGATCCGGCGCGACCCAAGTACAACCTCAAGTACTACGTGAATCTCGCCAAGCAACTGGAAAAGGCTGGCGCCCACATTCTGGGCATCAAGGACATGGCCGGCGTCTGCAAGCCCCGCGCCGCCCGGGAGCTGGTGCTGGCCCTCAAACAGGAGATCGGCCTGCCGATCCACTTCCACACCCACGACACCAGCGGCATCGCCGCCGCCTCGGTCCTGGCCGCCGTCGAGGCCGGCTGCGACGCCGTCGATGGCGCCCTGGACGCCTTGAGCGGGCTCACCTCCCAACCCAACCTGGGCGCCATCGCCGCCGCCCTGGCCGGAAGCGACCGGGACCCGGGCCTGGACCTGGACGCCCTGCGGGGGCTCTCCCACTACTGGGAGGGGGTGCGCCGCTTCTATGCCCCCTTCGAGGCCGACATCCGCTCCGGCACCGCCGACGTCTATCGCCATGAGATGCCCGGCGGCCAATACACCAACCTGCGTGAGCAGGCCCGCGCCATGGGGCTGGATCACCGCTGGGGCGAGGTCTCCCAGGCCTATGTCGACGTCAACCGCCTCTTTGGCGACATCGTCAAGGTCACCCCCACCTCGAAGGTGGTCGGCGACATGGCCCTCTTCATGGTCGCCAACGGCCTGACGCCCGCGGAAGTCGCGGACCCGGCCCGCGAGATCGCCTTCCCGGACTCGGTGATCTCCCTCATGCGGGGCGAGTTGGGCTACCCACCGGATGGCTTCCCCCCGGCCTTGCAGCGGAAAGTCCTGAAGGGCGAGCCGCCCCTCGTCGGCCGGGCCGGGGACTGGCTACCAGCGGTGGACCTGGAGGCCGACCGAGCCGAGGCCCAGGCCGCCACCGGGCGCCAGATCCAGGATACCGACCTGGCCTCCCATCTCATGTATCCCAAGGTCTTCAAGGAGTACGCGGCCCACCGCAGTCATTACGGCGATGTCTCCGTGCTGCCTACACCCGCCTTCTTTTACGGTCTGCAAGGCGGCGAGGAGATCAGCGTGGAACTCGAGCGGGGCAAGAACCTCATCATCTCCGAACAGGGCATGGCGAGTCCGGACGGCGCGGGGGTGGCCAAGGTCTTCTTCGAACTCAACGGTCAATCCCGGGTGGTGCGGGTACCTAAGGCGGGTCTGGCCAATCTCAAGGCCAAGCCCCAGGCCGAGGAAGGCAACCCCAAACACGTCGGCGCCCCCATGCCCGGGACCATCGTCACCGTCGCCATCCATGTCGGTCAGAAGGTAGCTAAGGGCGATCCCCTCGTCTCCATCGAGGCCATGAAGATGGAGACCATGCTCACCGCCGAGCGGGATGGAGTAATTCACGCCATCCACACCCGCCATGGCGAGAGCGTCAATGCCAAGGACCTGTTGGTGGAATTCGCTTAGGGCCCGGGCTGGCCGGGGACTCCGCGGGGGCCCGATCCCGCGGGGCACCCTGCCCTATCTCGGGTTTTAGTCCTGGCCGTCCGCCATCAGAAGAATTTACCCAGCATCAAGTACAGGGACGCATGGCTGTCCTTGGAGAGGCCGGCGCCCAGATAGGCAGGTCCCAGGGGGGTATCGGCCCCCAGGAAGAGGCTGCCGGCGGGGATGATGGCATCGGTCTCGACACTGTCGAGCGATTCCCAGACAGTGCCAACCTCCAGCGAACCACCGGCGTAAAGCGGAATGGAAAAGGCCGAAGAGGCGCTATCCAGCCGATACATGTAGATCAGCTCCCCGAATGCGACGTTCTGCCCAGTAATGTCTCCCAGTTGATAACCCGAAAGATTGAGGAAACCGCCCAACAGGAACAGGTCCTCGGGACCGGGATCGCCGGACAGGGTGCCGCCCAGGTAGAGGCGGGGAATCAGGGTGGATTTGCCCCAGGTCCAGGGCTTGTGCCCTTCCATCAGCAAGGTTTGATAGTCCGAGTCGGCGCCGAGCAGGGTCGTGGCGCCACGCAGGCGCACCGTGCCCATAAAGCCCTTGGTCGGGAAACTGATGTTGTCCAGGGTATCCGCCTCCAGACGCAAGGAAAAGCCACTGTTGTTGAAGTCGCCCTCATAGGGAGAAGGGATGCCAAGACGGCGGCCATTGTTTCCCCCGTTGTAATACAGGCCCATGACCACCCGTCCCCAACGGCCAAGATTGCGGCCGGCGTCCAGGCCGAGTTGGAACTCGCGCACCCGGAAGCCCGTAATCAACTCCTGGGAATCGCTCTCCAGGGTGAGGTTGTACTGCTTGTAACTCAGGTAGGGATCGATAAAGTATTGCTGACCCGCATCCAGGGGTTGGTAGAAATCGGTCAGGAAGGCAGTGTCGTTACCTAGTTGCAGGAAGGTGCGCCATTCCGCCCCCAGCGAATTGATCTGGGACATGGTGTAGGCGGCGCTGATGTTGAACATGGAGTCGCCCTTCATATTGGCGCCCAGAAATAGCCCGAAATTCAGGTTATTGTCACCAATATATTTCTTTCTGGTCTCGACCACCAGGCCGGTCTTGCCGTTTTCCCGGACCAGGGAATAGTCGACCTCCTGAAAGTCGCCCATGCCATAGATCACATTGAGATCACGATTGAGCTGCTCCGGGTCGAGGTGGTCACCCGGCTTGAGACCGATTTGCTGTTCGATGACCTGGTCCGACAAGCGGGTCTCGTTCTCGATACGAATGAAGTCGATGACGGGATGATTCTTTTCGGGCAGGGCTGGCCGGGCGGCCAGAAAGGCCTCAAAGGCCTCGGGCGCCAGGGAGAGCCGGCTCAGGGAGGCCAACTGGGCTTTGGCCGCGGCATAGCCCACCGCGACCGCCTCCGCGAATTTTTCAAAATCGATACTGGAAATATCCTTGAGATCCGGTCTGATCAGGATATCCCGGGGTCCCAGGGTCGCGAGTTGGACCTCGGTATTGCGCACGGTCAGAAAGCCCGCGAGTTGCTCGGTGATGGACAGCACCGAGGACAGGTCCTCGGTCGCGACCAGCGGCGCGCCCACATCCACCGCGATGATGACATCGGGTTTGCACAGGTTGCGCGCCACGTCCACCGGCACGTTATCCGCCATGCCACCATCGGCCAGCAGTTTGCCATCCATTTCGACCGGCACCAGGGCGCTGGGGATGGACATGCTGGCGCGCATGGCCCGGGATAATTCACCCGAGTCCAGCACCACGGCCCTGCCAGTGGCCAGATCGGTGGCGACGGCCCGGTAAGGGACCTTGAGATCATCGAAATCCCGGACATCAGCGGCAGGCAGGGTCAACTCCTCCAACAGCAGCGAGAGGTTTTGACCCTGCAACAATCCCAGGGGCAACTGCAGCCTGCCATCCTTGATGCCCACCCCCTTGTCCGTCAGCAAGACCCGCTGTTCCTGCTTGGTCCGGAAGGGCAGATCGGCGCGCGGGGGGCCATCGGTAAACACCAGGGGCCAATCGATTTTACTTAAGGTCTCGTCCATCCTCTCGGGAGTCATGCCCGAGGCATAGAGACCCCCGATGATGGAGCCCATGCTGGTGCCGGCGATGCAGTCGATCGGCACCCGCAGTTCCTCCAGCACCTTCAAGACTCCAACATGCGACAGGCCGCGCGCGCCACCCCCGCCCAGCACCAGGCCCACGCGCGGTCTTTTCTGAGCCGCCGCCGCGGTGGGGACGCTGTCTGGCACCGGCATCAGGCCGGACACCAGCAGCAACAAGATGGCCCAACGGGACAGCGCGGAAAGCCGACTTTTCTTCATCATCTTCATCAAGCAAATGTGCTGGCTCGGGGCAAAACCAGGCTGGACAATACCCCTCCCTCGGCGCTACTGGACCGTCACGCTCAGATTGTCGAGGTTCGCGTCCTCGTCCCCGGCCGACAGGGACCCGCGAAACCGCAGACGCAACTGGTCCTTGGGCGCTAGCCCCGTCAGACCGATCCGGACCGCATGCCAGCGGTTCTCGGCGGGCGTGGAACGGGTGTCGCCGCTCAACCGCGCCATTTCGGTCCAGGTGCTACCCCCGTCGATGGAGACGTCGAAGGCCAGATATTCGCCGGAGTCCAGACCGCTTTCGATGAACCAATCGAAGGTGATGGTGGCGGTGGTGGCCTCTTGAGGGCTGATCGCGATAGAGGTCAGTTGCCCATCCGTGGTGGGGCCATCGATCTCCGCCGCGCGGTTACCCTCCTTGGCCCGTTGCGTGGAGACAAACCAGTCATTCTGACGATCTTGAACCCAGCGTCCGATGAAGTCGGGCTTCTCGAAATCATCCGCGAAGACCAGCAGGGGTTCGGGCGGGGCTGGGGGTGGGCTGATGATCTCGGACTCGGGTGCCGCGGGGGCCGGGGGCTGGCTGGAGTCCTCGGCCTCCGGTGCCGGGGGGACTGGGGGTTGGTTGGTGGTCTCGGCCTCGGGGTCCGGGGCAGCTGGGGGCTGGCTGACAACCTCGACCTCAGGGGCCGGCGAGGCTGGGGGCGGGCTGATCGCCCCGGCCTCCGGTGCCAACGGAGCCGAGGGCGGGCTAATGACCTCGGCCTCGGGGACTGGCAGGGCCGGCGGCGAGCTGATGATCTCGACCTCGGGCGTTGGCGGGGCCGGCGGCGAGCTGATGACCTCGACCTCGGGAGCCATGAAGGTGACATCATCCCCTGACCCGCTGGAGCGATTGGGACCCTCGGTAGCCAAGAGCGGCTTCGGGGCAAGCGGCTGGTTATCAAGCTGGGAGCTGGTTGCGATCGCGGCTCCCGCGAGATGCAGACTCAGACCCCCATCAGGCGGTGATGCCCGAGCCACCAGGCTATTGTTTGCGAGTGTCGTCACGGCATCGGCCAGCCACCCGTAAAGAGCCCCGCCTTCCGGGGCGCTATTCTCGACAAAGCGGTTGTCGATAATCGTGGCGTCATGATGGCTGCCCCACAGCAGGACACCACCCCCCCGGGAGACGGCGCTATTACCCAGGAACTGGTTGGCCACCAGCAGGGCGGCGCCCCGCTCGGGGCCATAGAGGGCAACGCCACCGCCTTCGCTCGCACCATTATGCTCAATCAGGTTGTGATCCAGCGTCGTGGCGGAGAAGTGGTTATAGGCGCACACGCCCCCACCGCGCGGGCTGGCATTGTCCTCGATGTGGTTTTCGGTCAAGACGGCATTGCTGGCCAGGATCAGGATACCCCCACCGCAAAGGTTGGCGGTATTCGCCTGAATCCGGTTATGGCTAAGCTCGGCGCTCCCAACCAGACTCACCCCACCGCCGCCATACTCACCATCCCGAGCGGCATTGTCATGAATACTGTTAGCCGTCAGCGAGATGCCGCCCGCCCGCACATAGGCGCCGCCCCCGTCCGCTCCCACATTGTTCAGCATCTGACTATGCCTGACGGTAACCCGGCCCTCCATACCAGTCTGCGCCAATAGCCCCCCGCCATGGCCGTACGGCGCCGAGGTGGTCTTGCCATTCAGCAAGGTCAGGCCCTCGAGGGTGAACTCCGCCGCCACCTCCGGCGCCAGGAGCGCCAGCACCCTGCCGGTTTGTTGGCCGTCCAGGATGGTATTGGCCGGGTCCAGGGAGCGGCCAACGCAGCCCTCCGCGTAGC
Source organism: Chromatiaceae bacterium (assembly GCA_044228695.1). Classification (GTDB taxonomy): domain Bacteria; phylum Pseudomonadota; class Gammaproteobacteria; order Chromatiales; family Chromatiaceae; genus M0108. Next base: position 11,467 of record JBGAUK010000089.1, read on the forward strand.
CGCCCAGCACAGCCAGACCCTTGGCCTCGGCGCTGGCATAGACAAAGTTGCCACCATAGATCCCCCGCACCAGGTGGATCTCATCATCCTCGCCATTAGCGGCGGCCCCGAGGAGTTCCCGGTGCAAGGCGTCCGCGCTATTGACGCAGAACACCGTGGCGCTGGCCGGGCCCACCAGGGCCAAGAGCCCAAGGGCACCGGTCAGCCAAGTGACAAGTCTGGGGTTCGATCCAATCACGGCAGGCACTCCCGATGATGAGCCCTGGTTAACAGGCTCGGCGTATTCGAAGCAGGTTATGAGTGGGCCCAGGAATAAGGCCCTTGATGTTCTTAGCTCCCCTTCATGCCATCAGGGGACGCCCAGTTCTTCCATGATAAAGGTCCACATGATGGCGGCCGTTCGCACATTCTCCTGTCGTTCCGCGGCCCTCAGCATGCCATGGCCCGTGCCATGGGCCACGTGCAGGAGAGACCGCATCCCTGGCAAGGCCGTCTGCAACCGGGCGATGAATTTATAGCTGTGGGCCGGCACCACCCGGTCATCCTGATCGCTGGTCATGACCAGCGCCGCGGGATAGCGTCCGCCCTCGCGCAAGTTATGGTAAGGCGATATCGAATGGAGGAAGCGGAAATCGTTGGCGTCGTCACGGTTGCCATACTCACTGTTCCACCCCGCACCGGAGGTAAAGAGGCCAAAGCGAGTCATGTCGAGTACGCCCACCTGGGGCACGGTGATCAGTGCCCCCCCGCGGGTCTGAAAGATGGGTTGCTCTTCACCCGAGGTCAGATCCACAAAGGCCAGCTTATTGGCCTCGGGACTGACCCGCCAAAGCAGATGCCGGTTGCCATAGAGACTAAGACCCAAGTATTCCTCTGCATGGGCCGCCTCCACCAGGACCTCATCGGCGGTCTGCAGCTTGCCCAAAACATGACGGCGGATAATGTCGGTGGCCCCTCCCAGGCGACCGTCGCGCATCGAACTGTAAACGAATGAGGCTTCGCTGGCGTCCCAGATCACAGTGGCAAACTTGACCCGCAACAGATCCGGGAGAAGCATCCCGGCGTTGTTGTCCTTGATCTGCAACGTCTGGATATCGGTATTCGCGGGAGTTGCGATAATTTCATAACGCTGCCGTGGGGAGACCATAAGTGCCGCGCGTTGGCTCGCATCGGTTTTATCGAACTGGAACCGATGTTTCAACATGTCTTCCTTGAAAAATTGCTCCGTGCTCCGCAGCGCCTCGGCGGTTGCCGGCTCGGCGAATATTTGGCCGAACTCCCGCGTCAGTTGGTCACGCAACTCCCCCGCGGTCTGTCGCTCCGTGTAGTCTTCTTGCCGACGCAACCAATCGTAGAGAGCCGAGTCATCGGGGTTTTCCATCCACCGATAATGATCGGTCAGATCGATGCCAAAACGCCGTTCGGTGAGATCCTCGACATTCGCATAGGGTGGGCCGAAACCTTCTAAGCCGGATTCATCCGTATTTGTATCCGCTGCACCCAGGGCCGGGGCCTCTTCGGCCCGGACACCGGGACCCACCATAGTCAAGGCCATGATCAAAAGCAGGTTGATAGCATTGAGAATCAAGCGCATGAGCTCCGACTCCAGATAAGGCAATGGGTAGAACCCGGGGTTGGCAAGTCGAGGAGGCCGGATTCGCCATGATGTCCCCGCCGCGGGCTAGGAGGGGGCACCACAAAGTTGGATGCGGCGGCGAGGCGGCCGGGAAAGCATAGCAGAGGTGGCGGCGGCATTGAGCGAGATCAGCATGTTTCAGGCCTTGCACGGCTGACCGGGTGCCTCAGTCAGGTGTCGGATAAACCCAGCCGATAATCCGGCCGCCTCGCGGACTCCGCCGGCTGCTATCGGGCACATCCAGCAGGGTGAAGTCACCATTGATCTCGAATAGCTGGATACGACGGGCGAAGGCCTCCGGATTCTGCCAGGGTCGGTTGTCATAGTTCTCCTCCGCCAGCGCGACCAGGCCCTGTTCCCGATCGACCTCCACCACGACCGCGACATGCCCCGCGCGCCAATCCGGATGAGCGCGGTTGGCGGCATAGATCACCAGGTCGCCCCGCTGGGGTGGCCGGCGTGCCTGGCCATTCACCGAGCGGCCCAGGGGGATGCGCTCCCCGGTGCGGGGATTGAGAGCTTCGGTCAGATAAAAGATCTGATGGGCGTTTTCGACGTCGCCGAAGGTCAGGCCCAGATTTTTCAGCCACCAGTAACGGGCATAGGCGACGCACTGATAGGTGATGCCGATGTACTGAGAGCGCCCTTCCGAGGACGGCTGGCTAGACACCAGGAGATCCCCGGTCTCCAGGTCCAGAAAGCTGAATGCGCGGTGGAGACAGGTCGAAGTGCAGTTCGATCTCGCCTCGGCGGCGTCCGCCATGCCCAGGACCTGGCCAAAGGGCGTTACGCAGGGGCCGCCACAGGCCTGGCGGTGTTCGTCAAAAATTCGCCGGCCTTCCTCGGGGCCAACCTTGGGCGGCGGGGGCGGGAGGACCAGGCCATCCGTGCCCGGCAGAGCGGGTGGGCTGCCCGACTCCTCGCCGGCGAGGGGCTGGGCGATCATGATGAACAGCAAGACGGCGACGATCAGTCCGGCAAGAGACGCGCCGGCCAAAGCTCTGAGCGACATGATGGGCAGCCTCTTCAAGGATCAAACCTCGCGTGGCGGATGGAAGGGGCAAGGCGACAAGACGATTATGCCAGAGGCTTGGCGCCATGCTGCTGGCCCCTTAATTAGGATGCTGACCTAAGTCACGCGACGACACCGCCGGAAACGGCTTCACCACCCGCTGCAGCGGTGCCAGGCGGTCGCTCCCCGGCGCACTAGCAGGAGGCCATGCTACTCGCACACCGCTGGGAGTCCGGCCGCTGGTCTGCCCGAACGGCAGAGCCGACAGGCGCATCCACGCCTGCATCAGTAGCCCTCTACCGTCTTCCGTCGCCGGGTCGCGCAGCCAATGCGTCACGCCCTGCCCCGATGCGACCGTTCCCCCTTCAAACCCCGCCCGGAACTCTCCCAAACGGCAATGTGCTCCCCGTCCCTTCCCTTCGGCCCGCACTGCGCCCTTGCAGAGAACCTTCCTTCGATGCTACGTTGGCCTGATACTAGCCGCCATGCGATTAGATTTCCTATCCCCCTCACTTGTTATCAATTTCCACGCCACCCGCAGAGAACTGGCCTTTTAAGCGTCTCCCGCCCAATCTGAACTTCTCCACCACACAGTACAGCCCAATTTGTCTGTCAGGAGAGCCGTAATGCGCTTTACAAAGTCCTTATTTGCCCATTCCGGGCATTTTTCCGTCCGCCGCCTGACCGGGTTTTTCACCGCGCTAAGCCTGATTTTTCCGACCGCAAACATGGCGTTGGATGTGCCATTAACCCTTAAGGAAAACGCCGACGCCGGGATTGGGGCCTTTCCGATCAGCGCCGTCGTACCACTACAGCAAGGCGCTTTCACCAATCCGCAGACCTTGAGCATTCAGGATCGCCCATCGCAAACCCAGGCGCTAGAACGCTGGCCAAATGGTTCATTGCGCCATGTTCTGGTCCATTTTCAAGACGGAATTGCTTCTCACCAAACCAAGACGGTGCATTTAATCAACCGGGCACCGCTGCCACCCGCGAAGCCCGTTACTCTCCAGGAAACGCTGGCCAGCATTACCGTCCTGAAGTTTCTCACTTCCATACAGCCATATCATAATATAAGCAACCACGAATATGTGCCTATATTAGTGAAAACTTATTGACG
>JBGAUK010000008.1:0-69522 GCA_044228695.1 Chromatiaceae bacterium
GGCCGCGCACGCTAGCCTGTGATTCTGAAATGCAGACCATACTGACCGTAGTACATCTCTTTCTGGCCTTGGGGCTTATTGGCCTGGTGTTGATTCAGCACGGTAAGGGCGCGGACATGGGCGCGGCCTTTGGCAGTGGCGCCTCTGCTACCGTTTTTGGAGCGCGCGGTTCGGGTAATTTCCTGTCCCGGACCACCGGTATCCTGGCGGCATTGTTTTTTGTCACCAGCATGGTTCTCGCCTATTATGCGTCCCAGGTTGGCGAGCCGGTGGGGCTCATGGATAAGCTTGATCAAGTACCGGTAGCGCCATTGGCGAAGCCGTCCGAAATGCCAGCGGTTGATCCAGTGCCCTCGCCTGTATCGAGCGTGAAGGGTTCTCCCGAAATACCGCCAGTGGCGGCCCCGGTCGAGATCATCGAGGATGTCGAGGTTGTGGTTCCTCCGGTTACGGAGACCCCGGCCCCTAAGAAGTAATGAAGTTTTAGCCGACGTGGTGGAATTGGTAGACACGCTATCTTGAGGGGGTAGTGGCGCAAGCCGTGCCGGTTCGAGTCCGGCCGTCGGCACCAATTTAGATGAGGCAGGTCGTGAAAATGACCTGCCCTTTTTTTGCCCAAGCTGTGGGTACTGTATCCCCTAATCCGTAACTCACTGATTTGTATTTTGAAAGCGCGGATGTTTCGGCTTGACATATGTCAAGAAGCTGCACTAGACTTCATCATCCGCGTTGTAATGACTCCGTAAGAATTCAACAGCAAGGGGAAGTGGGTGCTAGAAAACTACCTTCCAATTCTGATTTTCATGATCATCGGCTTGCTGGTGGGCGGGGGTGCCATGGCCGCTGGCTTTGTCCTTGCGGAGCGCCGCCCCGATCCACATAAAGACGGTCCTTACGAATGCGGCTTTGAAGCCTTCGAAAGCGCGCGTCTCAAGTTCGATGTCCGCTACTATCTGGTCGCCATCCTCTTTATCATTTTTGACTTGGAAATCGCCTTCCTTTTCCCTTGGGCCGTCGCCTTGGAAGGTCTGGGGCTGGTGGGTTTCACGGCCATGGTGATTTTCCTCGCTATCCTCGTAGTCGGTTTTATCTATGAGTGGAAGAAGGGGGCCTTGGAATGGGAATAGCCGGTATCCTCGAACAGGGCGTGATTACCACCACGGCCGACAAACTCATTAACTGGGCGCGCACCGGGTCCATGTGGCCCATGACCTTTGGTCTCGCCTGTTGCGCCGTGGAGATGATGCAGGCCGGTGCCGCCCGCTACGACCTTGATCGCTTCGGCATGATTTTCCGACCCAGCCCCCGTCAATCCGACGTCATGATTGTTGCGGGCACCCTCTGCAATAAAATGGCCCCGGCCTTGCGGAGGGTCTATGACCAGATGTCGGAGCCGCGCTGGGTCATCTCCATGGGCTCATGTGCCAATGGGGGCGGCTATTACCATTATTCCTATTCGGTGGTGCGCGGATGCGACCGCATCGTCCCGGTCGATATCTATGTTCCGGGCTGCCCGCCCACGGCCGAGGCCCTGCTTTACGGCATCCTGCAGTTGCATAACAAGATCCGCCGTACCAACACCATAGCCCGCTGAGCAGCCAGTCGCCATGTCACATCAGGAATCGAGAACCGGCGATGCGCGACAAGACGCGCTCGTGGATGCGATCGACCGGCACTTCGCGGGAAGCGATTATCATTTGGAGTTCAGTCGCGGGGAGATGACGCTGGTTACCCAGGCGGAGGCCTGGCACGAGCAGGCTCTGATCCTCCGCGATCACCCGGATTTCCTGTTCCAGCAACTCACGGATGTCTGTGGCGTGGATTTTGCCGCCTACGGCCAGTCCGAGTGGGAGACGGAGGCGGCCTCCAGTACCGGCTTCGGACGTGGTGCCGAGAGGAGCGAGGTGCTTGCTGCCGATGATGCCAAACGATTTGCCTCGGTCTATCATTTGCTGTCGATGAGCCATAACCGCCGGCTGCGGATTCGGGTCCAACTGGAGGGCCCGCAGCCCATGGTGGATTCGGTGGTGGATATCTGGAGTGTGGCCAACTGGTTCGAGCGCGAGGCCTTCGACCTCTTCGGCATCCTCTATCGGGGTCATCCGGATCTCCGCCGCATCCTCACCGACTATGGTTTTGTCGGTCACCCCTTCCGCAAGGACTTCCCGGTTTCGGGCCATGTCGAGATGCGCTATGACCCGGATCTTGCCCGCGTGGTCTATGAGCCGGTCAGTATTGAGCCCCGCGTCCTGGTGGCGCGCGTAATTCGCTCCGATAGCCGCTTTGGCGACGCCTCGCTGGACCGCCCCCATGCCTGAGATTCGTAATTACACCCTGAACTTTGGGCCCCAGCACCCTGCCGCCCATGGCGTCTTGCGCCTGGTGCTGGAGATGGATGGCGAGGTGATCGTCCGGGCCGATCCCCATGTCGGGCTGCTCCATCGGGGTACCGAGAAGCTGGCGGAGACCAAGCCCTACAACCAGAGCATTGGCTACATGGATCGCTTGGACTATATGTCCATGCTTTGCAACGAGCATGGCTATGTCATGGCCATCGAGCGTTTGCTGGGGATCGAGGCGCCGATTCGCGCTCAATATATTCGTACCCTGTTCGACGAGATCACCCGTCTCCTCAACCACCTGCTGTGGCTGGGGACCCATGGTCTGGACGTGGGCGCCATGACCATGTTCATCTATTGCTTCCGTGAGCGCGAAGACCTCATGGACTGCTACGAGGCGGTCTCCGGTGCGCGGATGCATGCGGGCTATTATCGGCCCGGCGGCGTCTATCGGGATCTGCCGGAGCAGATGCCCCGTTATCGCGAAGAGCCCAGCAAGTGGCATAGTGCCGCGGATTTTGCCCGGCGCAACGAGTCGCGCCAGGGATCGCTGCTGGACTTCATCGAAGACTTTACCCTGCGGTTCCCCGGTTACGTCGATGAGTACGAGACTCTGCTCACGGATAATCGCATCTGGAAGCAGCGTACCGTGGGTATTGGCGTCGTCTCGCCGGAGCGTGCCCTCCAACTCGGATTTACGGGCCCCATGATCCGGGGCTCTGGCTTTGCCTGGGACTTGCGGAAGAAACAGCCCTACGCCGCCTACGACTTGGTGGATTTCGATATCCCGGTGGGGCAGAACGGTGACAGCTACGATCGTTACCTGGTGCGGGTCGAGGAGATGCGCCAATCCAACCGCATCATGAAACAGTGCGTCGAATGGCTGCGGGCCAACCCGGGACCCGTCATGATCGACGACCATAAGATAGCCCCACCGCCTCGCGCCGAGATGAAGGGCGACATGGAAGCCCTTATTCATCACTTCAAGCTCTTCACCGAGGGCTATTGCCCGCCCGCCGGCGAGGTCTATGCCGCGGTAGAGGCCCCCAAGGGGGAGTTTGGCGTCTATCTGATCTCGGACGGGGCCAATAAGCCCTACCGGGTCAAAATTCGCGCACCGGGCTTTGCCCACCTTTCGGCCATGGACGAGATGGCGCGTGGGCACATGCTGGCGGACGTGGTGGCCATCATTGGCACCATGGACATCGTATTTGGGGAGATTGACCGCTGATGAGCTTCAGAAGCGCACCCCTGACCGTCCCGGTCCCGAGCGAGGTTAAAGCAGGTCTCTTTGACGCCACGATTCGTGCCGCCATTGACGCCCATATCGCCCGCTATCCTGACGAGTGGAAGCAGTCGGCGGTCATGCCGGCCCTGACCCTGGTGCAGGACTGGAACGGCGGCTGGCTGTCGCGGGAACTGATGGACGACGTCGCCCGCTATCTGGATATGCCGGCGATCGCCGTCTATGAGGTGGCGACCTTTTACAACATGTACGACCTTGAGCCCACGGCCAAGAATAAAGTCTGTGTCTGTAATAGCATTTCCTGCATGTTGAACGGTTCGGAAGAACTCATCGCGCACGTCGAACACAAATACGGCCTCAAACCCGGCCAGACCAGCGCCGATGGCCGCTTTACCTTCAAGGAGGTGGAGTGCCTGGGCGCCTGCCGTGATGCGCCGGCGGTACTGGTGGGGCGGACCTATCACGAGGGGCTGACCCCCGAGGCCTTGGACAAGCTGATCGAGGGGCTGGGTTAATGGACGAGCGTCAGAACACTGTCTGTTTCCGCACCCTGCATCTGGATCAGCCTTGGACACTGGCGGCCTATCGCAGTGTCGGCGGCTATAGCCAGTGGGAGAAAATTCTGCGGGAGCGGACGGATCCCAACGACATCATTAGTGAGTTGAAGCTCTCCAATCTGCGTGGGCGGGGCGGGGCGGGCTTCCCGACGGGGCTCAAGTGGAGCTTTATGCCGCGCAAGGAGCCGGGCCAAAAGTACCTGGTCTGCAATTCGGACGAGGGCGAGCCGGGCACTTGCAAGGACCGTGACATCCTGCGCTACAACCCGCATCAGCTTATCGAGGGCATGGCCATCGCGGGTTACTGCATTGGCGCCACGGTGGGCTACAACTACATCCGGGGTGAGTTTTACGAACCGATCGCCCGCTTCGAGGGCGCCCTGAGCGAGGCCTACCAGGCGGGTCTGCTGGGCCGTGACATCGCCGCTAGTGGCGTTGATTTCGACCTTTATGTCCATCTGGGTGCCGGTGCCTATATCTGTGGCGAGGAGACGGCGTTACTGGAGTCTCTGGAGGGAAAAAAGGGGCAGCCCCGTTACAAGCCGCCCTTCCCGGCCCAGGTGGGGCTCTATGGCCAGCCCACCACCATCAATAACACCGAATCCCTGGCCTCGGTTCCCGTGATTCTGGAGCGGGGCGGTCAGTGGTTCCTGGAGCAGGGTCTGCCCAATAACGGTGGACTCAAGCTCTTTTCCGTGACGGGGCATGTCGAGAAACCGGACAATTTCGAGGTGCCACTGGGTACCCCCTTCAAAGACCTGCTGGCCATGGCCGGTGGCGTCAAGGGCGGGCGCAAGCTCAAGGCGGTGATCCCCGGCGGTTCATCGACCCCGGTGGTGCCGGGGGATGTCATGATGGGCGTCACCATGGACTATGACGCCATTGCCAAGATCGGGTCCATGCTGGGTTCGGGGGCGGTCATCGTCCTCGCCGAGGGTACCGACATGGTCAAGGTCCTGTCTAATCTGTCGCATTTCTACGCCGCCGAGTCTTGCGGCCAATGCACGCCTTGCCGCGAGGGTACAGGCTGGCTGGCGCGGGTGCTGCACCGCATCCTGCATGGCCAAGGCCGACCAGAGGATCTCGAGCTCCTCGATACCGTGGCGGGCCATATTGGCGGACGCACCATTTGTGCCCTGGGGGATGCCGCGGCCATGCCGGTGCAGAGCTTCCTCAAGCATTATCGGCACGAATTCGCCCATTACATCGAACATGGCAGGGGCCTGGTCGAGGTCGCATGAAAGGGCAGCCTCCCACTGAGATAGCGCAATGACGGACAAGGTCACAATCGATATCGACGGTCGCGTTTGCGAGGCGCACCCGGGAGAGATGGTCATCGCGGTCGCCGATCGCGAGGGGATCCCTATCCCGCGCTTCTGCTACCACAAAAAGCTGTCCATTGCCGCTAATTGCCGCATGTGCCTGGTGGAAGTGGAGCAGAACGGGCGTCCCTTCCCCAAGCCCGTTCCAGCCTGCTCCACCCCCGTCTGCGCCGGTCTCAAGGTTCTGACCCGTTCGCCTAGGGCGCTGGAGGCCCAGAAGGGAACCATGGAGTTCCTGCTCATCAATCACCCCCTGGATTGCCCGATTTGCGATCAGGGTGGGGAGTGCGAGTTGCAGGATGTCGCCATGGGCTACGGCCGTGACGTCTCGCGTTACATCGAGGGCAAGCGGGTCGTACAGGACGAGAATCTGGGCGCCCTCATCGCTACCGACATGACGCGATGCATTCATTGCACCCGCTGCGTGCGGTTCGGCGCCGAGATCGCCGGTGTGCGTGAACTCGGTGCCACCGGGCGTGGCGAGCATGTCCGTATCGGTACCTTCGTCGAACATGCCATGGCCCATGAGCTGTCCGGCAACATCATCGACCTCTGCCCGGTTGGCGCCCTGACCTCCAAGCCCTACCGATTCCAGGCCCGTGCCTGGGAGCTTAGCCAGTTCGAGGGCCTGGCACCCCATGATGGTCTGGGTTCGAACCTCCATTTGCATGTGCGCCGCAACCAGGTGATGCGGGTCCACCCGCGCGACAACGAGGCCATCAACGAGACTTGGATTTCGGACCGGGACCGCTTTAGCTACGAGGGCCTCTACACCGAGGACCGGCTGCTGACGCCCCTGGTCAAGAAGGACGGTGCCTGGCAGGCCATTGGCTGGTCGGAGGCCCTGCAACTGGCCGCCACCCAACTCAAAGCCGCCGGCAGCCAGCTCGGGGCCTTGATTTCACCCGCCGCAACCCTGGAAGAGATGTTCCTGGCCCAGAAACTGGTGCGCGGCCTGGGCTCCGCCGACATCGATACCCGGCTACGCCAGCAGGACTTTCGCGGCGACGCCACGGATCCCTTGCTGCCCTGGCTGGGGCTGGCCATCGCCGATGTCGAGAAGCAGGGGGCCATCCTGCTGGTCGGTTCGGATATCCGCGCCGAAATTCCCTTGCTGGCCCATCGCATCCGTAAGGCGGTCATGGACAGCCAGGCCAGGGTCATGATCATCAACCCCTACGCCTTGGCCCTGACCTTCCCGGCGGAGCAATTTACCGGTACCCCCACGGCCAATCTCGGGGACCTGGCGGCTATCGCCAAGGCCCTGGGTGCCAAGGGCGGGCCTGGCAGTGTCAAGGACCTCATCGCCCACGCCAAGCCGAGTGATCGGCATCAGGCGAGTGCCCAAGCCTTGCTGCAGGCCGAATCCGGGGTGGTCCTGCTGGGCGCCCTGGCGGCGGCCCATCCCGACTATGCCCTCCTAAAGGCCTTGGCGAGCGTCATTGCTAAGGCGGCCAAGCTTGAGCTGGGCTTTTTGCCGGCGGCGGCCAATGCCACGGGTGCCGCTCTGGCGGGGGCCCTGCCTCAGGTTGAGCCGGGCGCCAGGGCGGCAGCCACTCCTGGTGCCGCGGTTGACACCCTGCTAAACGCGCCCCGCAAGGCCTATCTGCTGTGGAATGTCGAACCGGGTCATGACCTGGTCGACCCGGCCCTGGCCGCCAAGGCCTTGGGCCAGGCGGATTTCGTCCTGGCCTGCGTGTCCCATCGTGGCGCCTCCGTCGAGGCGGTTGCCGATTTGATGCTGCCCATTGCCGCCTTTGCCGAGACCTCGGGCACCCTGGTCAATGCCGAACTGACCTGGCAGGCATTTCGGGGCGTCGTCCCCCCGCCGGGCGAGGCGCGACCAGGTTGGAAGATCCTGAGGGTTCTGGGCAACCTCCTGAATCTCGAGGGTTTCGACCAGGATAGTTCACTCCAGGTGGCTGACGAGGTGCGCGCCCTTTGCGAGGGTGTCAGCCCGAGCAATGCCTTGCGCGGGCATGTCAAGGCCAAGCCCGTGGCGCAGGCGGACCTGTGGCGCCTCGGCAACGTGCCCCTTTACCGGCTTGATGCCCTGGTGCGGCGCGCCCCGGCCCTGCAACGCGTCCCGGGCGCGGGGTGTTTCTCCGTCCATCTCCATCCCGATCAGGCCACCGCCCTGGGCCTGGTGGCGGGCGATGCCGTTACCATCAGCCAGGGTGAGGCCAGCGCCCGCAGTAAGGTCGCGCTGAGCGAGGCCGTCCCCCTGGGCTGCGCGCGCATTCCGGCGGCGGTGGCTGGCAGCGAGACCCTGGGCGTTCAGATCGGCCCCGTCGTGGTCACCAAGGCATGAGAGCGGATTGAACCATGATTGATCTCTGGAATTCCCTGCCGGAAGTCATCCGGATCCTGCTGAAGATCGTGGTGATCCTCGGGCCCCTCATGGGTCTGGTGGCCTACTACACCCTGGCGGAACGCAAGATCATCGGGTACATGCAGATCCGCATCGGCCCCAACCGGGTTGGTCCGCGCGGCCTGCTGCAGCCCATTGCCGATGCCCTCAAGCTGATGTTCAAGGAGATTATCCTGCCAACCCGGGCGGATAAGACCCTCTTTATCATCGCCCCGCTTTTGACCCTGGGTCCGGCCCTAGCGGCCTGGGCCGTCTTTCCCTTCGACGAGGGCCTGGTGTTGGCGGATGTCGATGCCGGCCTGCTCTACATCCTGGCCTTGACCTCCCTGGGGGTATACGGCGTCATCATCGCGGGCTGGGCCTCCAATTCCAAATATGCCCTCTTGGGTGCCTTGCGTTCCGGGGCCCAGATCGTGGCTTACGAGATCGCCATGGGCTTCGCCCTGGTGGGCGTCCTGGTGGCTGCCGGCAGTCTTAATCTGGGTGACATCGTCCGGGCCCAGGAGGGCAACATCCTGACCTGGTTCTGGCTCCCGCTACTGCCCCTCTTTGGCGTCTATTTCATCTCTGGCCTGGCCGAGACGAACCGCGCGCCCTTCGATGTGGCGGAGGGTGAGTCCGAGATCGTCGCGGGTTTCCATGTCGAATATTCCGGCATGACCTTCGCCGTCTTCTTCCTTGGCGAATACGCCAACATGATCCTCATCTCGGCCCTGTCCGCCCTCATGTTCCTGGGCGGCTGGCTGTCGCCCCTGCCGGCGGCCTGGGTTGAGGGCACTTTTCCGCTCGATAGTGGCTTCCATTGGCTGCTGATCAAGACCTTTTTCTTCATGTTTCTCTTCCTGTGGTTCCGTGCCACCTTCCCCAGATATCGCTACGACCAGATCATGCGCCTGGGTTGGAAGGTCTTCATCCCGATCACCATCGTCTGGATCCTGGTCGTCGGGCTCGCGGTCTTGTACAAGCTGCCCCCCTGGTGGTCGGCCTGACGGAGAGGGGATAGAGAATGCTGCAAACCATGCGTGATTATTTGCGGAGCCTGCTGCTCATCGAGCTGTTCCAGGGACTAGGCGTAACCGGCCGCTACTTCTTCAGGAAGAAAATCACCGTCCAGTATCCAGAGGAAAAGGCGCCCCTTTCGCCGCGTTTCCGGGGTCTCCATGCCCTGCGCCGATATGAAAACGGCGAGGAGCGGTGTATTGCCTGCAAGCTGTGCGAGGCGACCTGCCCGGCCCTGGCGATTACGATCGAGGCGGAGCCCCGCGCGGACGGCAGTCGCCGCACCACGCGCTACGACATTGACCTCTTCAAGTGCATCTATTGCGGCTTTTGCGAGGAGTCCTGCCCCGTGGATTCCATCGTCGAGACCGCCCATTACGAATACTGCTTCGAGCAGCGTGACGAGAGCATCATGACCAAGGAACGGTTGCTGGCCATCGGCGACCAGTACGAGGCCGAGATTGCCGCGGCGCGAGCTGCGGATTCACCCTACCGTTAGGCGCCGTAAGGCACCTTACACCTGATCCATTGGCTGACAGACCTACCTAAACCGGACTGGACCAAGACATGGGCTTCGAAAAGTTTCTCTTCTATGTCCTGGCGGCGACGGTGATCGCCGCGGCCGGCATGGTGGTTACGCGTCGCAATCCGGTGCATGCGGTGCTGTTTCTCGTGGTGGCCTTCGTGGCGAGCGCCATGCTCTGGATCCTGATGGACGCGGAGTTCCTCGCCATCAGCCTGGTTTTGGTTTACGTCGGTGCCGTCCTGGTCCTCTTCCTGTTTGTCATCATGATGCTGGACGTGGATATCGCCACCCTGAAGGCCCAATTCATCCGCCACCTCCCGCTGGCCTTGGTGGTCGGGGTGATCATGTTGATCGAGATCTTCATGGTGGTTGGCCCGGGCAACTTCGGCGGCGAGTCTTTTCCGACTCCGGCCCACCATGGCGCCGATTACAGCAATACCCGCGAGCTCGGCCTCCTGCTCTACAGCGTCTATATCTATCCCTTCGAGATAGCCGCCGTCATCCTGCTGGTGGCCATCGTCGCCGCCATCCGCTTGACCCTGCGCCACCGCCCGGATACTAAGTACATCGATCCCTCCCGGCAGGTCAGTGTCCGTAAGGGTCCGGATCGGGTGCAAATCGTGCGGATGCCGCCCGAGCCGCGGCGCGTGCCGCCCACCACCCCTCAGACTGTCTCCGCCCAGGGCGAGGAGGACGCATCGTGATCGAGCTTTCCGATTATTTGATGCTGGGTGGCATCCTCTTTTCCATCAGCGTCGCGGGTATCTTCATTAATCGGAAGAACCTCATAGTCCTGCTGATGTGCATCGAATTGATGCTTTTGGCGGTCAATATGAACTTCGTCGCCTTCTCCTATTTCCTGGGCGATATGTCGGGTCAGGTCTTTGTTTTCTTTATCCTGACCGTCGCCGCCGCCGAGGCGGCTATCGGCCTCGCCATTCTCGTGGTGCTGTTCCGAAACCGGCGCACCATCGATGTCGAGGACCTGGATGCCCTCAAGGGATAAGCCCTGGGCGGATGGGTCGGAAGGCAAGACAGGAACAAGGGGGCTTGTTCGATCAGTGTTAGGCTGGGGATGGCAGGGCTGGGATGCGATTGAATCCCGATAATCCCGTCACTTAATCGCGGCGTCAGCGGAACAGAGCAAAAAGAGCAGACAAGCAGATGGAAAACCTCTACCTGACCATCGTCCTCGCCCCCCTGGTGGGCTCGATTATCGCCGGCTTCCTGGGGAGCCGGATCGGGCGGGTGGGTGCCCACTCGGTGACCATTCTGGGCGTCGGTCTTTCCCTGGGCTTGTCCCTTTATGTGCTCAAGGGGTTCGTGGAGGGTACCCTGCCGGCATTTGATGGCCCCGTCTACACCTGGATGATCAGCGGCGGCATCAGCTTCGAGATCGGCTTCCTGGTTGACAAGCTCACGGCCCTGATGATGGCCGTAGTGACCTTCGTCTCCCTTATGGTGCACATCTACACCATTGGCTATATGGCGGATGACGAGCACAACTGGCCCAAGGAATCCTTGGCTGGCCGTAATGCCTATCAGCGCTTCTTCAGCTATATCTCCCTATTCACCTTCTCCATGTTGATGCTGGTAATGTCGAACAACTTCCTGCAGTTGTTCTTCGGCTGGGAGGCGGTGGGCCTGGTTTCCTATCTTTTGATTGGCTTCTGGACCGTGCGCGAGTCGGCCATCTTCGCCAATCTCAAGGCCTTTCTGGTCAACCGGGTCGGTGACTTCGGTTTCATCCTGGGCATCGGCGCCATTGCCATGTACTTCAACTCCATGGACTACCAGGAGGTTTTCGATGCGGCGCCCGCTCTGGCCCACACTCAGGTCCAGATTTGGGGGGATTCCTCCTGGTCCCTGATGACGGTCATCTGTGTCCTGCTCTTCATCGGCGCCATGGGCAAGTCGGCCCAGGTCCCGCTCCATATCTGGCTGCCGGACTCCATGGAAGGCCCCACGCCGATCTCGGCTTTGATCCACGCCGCCACCATGGTCACAGCGGGCATCTTCATGGTGGCGCGCATGTCGCCGCTCTACGAGCTCTCGGAGACCGCCCTGAGTTTTGTCATGGTGATCGGCGCCACCACGGCCTTCTTCATGGGGCTCGTCGGCCTGGTGCAGAATGACATCAAGCGGGTGGTGGCCTATTCGACCCTGTCCCAACTGGGCTACATGGTCGCGGCCTTGGGTGCATCCGCCTACGCCGCCGGCATCTTCCATCTCATGACCCATGCCTTCTTCAAGGCCCTGCTCTTCCTGGCGGCTGGCTCGGTCATCATCGCCATGCACCATGATCAGGACATCCGCAACATGGGCGGTCTGCGCAAGTACATGCCCATCACCTGGATCACCTTCCTCCTCGGCTCCCTGGCGCTCATCGGCTTTCCCGGCTTCTCGGGCTTTTTCTCCAAGGATGCCATCATCGAGGCCGTGCATTTGTCCCAGGTGGGTGGCGCGGGGTACGCCAGCGTACTGCTGACCCTAGGTGTCTTCGTCACGGCCCTCTATAGTTTCCGGCTCTATTTCATCGTCTTCCACGGCAAGGAACGGATGGATGAGCACACCCGGCATCATCTGCATGAGACGCCCGCCGTTGTCTGGGTGCCCCTGGTCCTCCTGGCTATCCCGTCCGTCTTCATTGGCTGGATGACCATGGAATCGGTGCTGTTCGGCGACTGGTTTAAGGGCGTTATCCACGTCGCGCCCCAGCACGATGTCCTGGCCCAGATAGGCGCCCATTTCCATGGCCAGACGAGCTTCGTCCTGCACGGCATGATGGGGCTCCCCTTCTGGCTGGCCATGAGTGGCCTGGTCCTGGCCTGGTACATTTATACGATGAAGCCAGTCATTGCCGATTACGCCATGGTGCGCTTCAGCCGTACCTATCGCATTCTGGAAGGCAAGTATGGCTTTGATCAGTTCAATATGGCCGTCTTCGCCGGCGGGAGCCGGGCCTTGGGCAAGTTGTTCTGGGTAACCGGCGATCAGGGGCTTATCGACGGCATCCTCATCAATGGCTCGGCCCAAGGCGTGGGCCGGATCGCGCAGCGCCTGCGCGGTATCCAGACCGGCTATCTGTACCACTACGCCATCGCCATGATTCTGGGTCTGGTGGCCTTGTTGACCATCTTCGTGACCTTCTGATTCCGAGGGAGACGGACGAGCATGCACTTCGCAATTCCAGTTCTGTCGCTGACCATCTGGCTGCCGATCATCGGCGGCCTGGCGGTACTCGCCAGCGGCGATAAGGCCCCCAATATCTCACGTTGGGTGGCCTTGAGCTTTTCCGTGCTCGCCTTCCTGGTTAGCCTATTACTCTGGACGGATTTCGATGCCAGCACGGCCCAGATGCAGTTCGTCGAACGCGCACCCTGGATTCCCAGCTTCAACGCCTGGTACCACCTGGGGGTGGACGGCATCTCCATGCCGCTCATCATCCTGACCACCTTTATCACCATCCTGGTCCTCATCTCCGGCTGGGAAGTCATCAGCTACAAGCCCTCCCAATACATGGCCGCCTTCCTCATCATGGAAGGCGTCATGGTCGGTGTCTTTTCCGCCCTGGACGCCATCCTCTTCTATGTCTTCTGGGAGGCCATGCTGATCCCGATGTTCATCATCATCGGGGTCTGGGGTGGACCCAAGCGGGTTTACGCCACCATCAAGTTCTTCCTCTACACCTTCTTCGGCTCGGTCTTCATGTTGGTCGCCCTGATCTACATGTACTTCAAGTCGGGCTCCTACAGCATCCTCGACTTCCAGGCCTTGCCCCTGAGCCTCACCGAGCAGATCTGGATCTTCCTGGCCTTCCTTGCCGCCTTCGCCGTCAAGGTGCCCATGTGGCCGGTCCATACCTGGCTGCCGGACGCCCATGTAGAGGCCCCAACGGGGGGGTCGGTGATACTGGCGGCCATCATGCTGAAGATCGGCGGCTATGGATTCCTGCGCTTCAGCCTGCCTATCACCCCGGACGCCAGCGCGACCCTGGACTGGCTGGTCATCGCCATGTCCTTGATCGCCGTGGTCTATATCGGCTTTGTCGCCCTGGTCCAGCAGGACATGAAGAAGCTGATCGCCTATTCTTCAATTGCTCACATGGGCTTTGTCACTCTGGGCTTCTTCATCGCCTTCAGCATCTTCGCGCGGGCGGGTGCCACGGGTGGCGTGGTGATGGGCATGGAGGGCGGCATGGTGCAGATGGTTTCCCATGGCTTCGTTTCCGCGGCCATGTTCCTCTGCGTCGGCGTCCTTTACGATCGTCTCCACTCCCGTGAGATCTCGACTTATGGGGGCGTGATTCATACCATGCCCGTGTTTGGCGCCCTGATGGTCTTCTTCGCGATGGCCAATGCCGGGCTGCCGGGCACCTCGGGATTCGTGGGTGAGTTCATGGTCATTCTGGCAAGCTTCCAGGCGGATTTCTGGTATGCCTTCCTGGCGGCCACCACCCTGATTCTGGGCGCGGCCTACACCCTCTGGATGGTCAAGCGGGTCGTCTATGGCCCTATAACCAGTGAGAAGGTGGCGGGTTTTCAGGACGCCAATGGCCGGGAGTTGCTGGTCCTGGGGATCCTGGCGGTTGCTGTACTGGCCTTGGGGCTCTGGCCCGCGCCCTTAGTGGAGGTGATGGACGCCAGCATCCAGAACCTGGTCCAGCATCTCGCGGTTTCCAAGCTGGCCGTGGCCCCCGCGGCCGTCGCCGTACTGCCCTGAACCCTGTTTAGCCCGGTGCCCCGCGCCACGGCCGGGTCCCTTGATTGCGGAAGATCAGCATGACCTTCGATTACGCCCATTTGATTCCCGTCGTTCCGGAGATCGCGGTTCTGGTCCTGGCCAGCACCCTGCTGCTGGTGGATCTCTGGCTTAAGGACCGGGAAAAGGGGATCAACCATGTGATCGCCGTCCTGGGTCTCCTGATCGTCATTGGCCTGACGGGTCTGGTCGGTGGCGGGGAGCGGGAGATCGTTCTCGGCGGTACCTATGTCCGCGACCCCATGAGCGACCTCCTGAAGATCGCTATCCTCCTCATCAGCCTGCTGACTTTCGTCTATTCCCGGGACTATCTGCGCGACCGCCAGATGATGGTGGGTGAGTTCTATGTCCTGACCCTCTTCGCGGTGTTGGGGATGATGGTCATGGCCTCCGCCAACAGTTTCCTGACCCTCTACCTGGGGCTGGAATTGCTGGCCCTCTCCCTCTATACCCTGGTCGCCTTCGACCGGGATAGCCCGACAGGGGCCGAGGCGGCGATGAAGTACTTTGTCCTGGGCGCCCTGGGCTCGGGACTCCTGCTTTACGGCCTGTCCATGCTGTATGGCGCCACCGGTTCCCTGGAACTGGGGGTCGTCGCCGGGGCGGTGGCCATGCAGGGTGCCACTAACCAGGTCTTGGTCTTTGGCCTGGTCTTCGTCGTCATCGGTATTGGCTTCAAGTTTGGCGCCGTGCCCTTTCACATGTGGGTGCCCGATACCTATCAAGGCGCGCCCAACCCCGTGGTCCTCTTTCTTGGCAGCGCCCCCAAGATTGCCGCCTTTGCCCTGGCCTTCCGCCTCCTGGTGGATGGACTGGGCGCCTTGCACGCGGAATGGCAGGGGATGCTCATCATCCTGGCCATCATCTCCATGGCGGTCGGCAACATCGTGGCCATCGCCCAGACCAACATCAAACGGATGCTGGCCTACTCGACCATCTCCCATGTCGGGTTTATCTTCCTGGGCCTGATTGGCGGCAATGCCGAGGCCTATTCCGCCGCCATGTTTTACGCTATCGTCTATGCCCTGATGGCCGCTGGTGGCTTTGGCCTGCTGGTGATGATGAGCCGCGAGGGATTCGAGGTGGAGCGCCTGGAGGATCTCAAGGGCATGAACGAGCGGGACACCTGGCAGGCCGCCATGATGGCGTTGGTCATGTTCTCTATGGCGGGGGTACCTCCGACGGTTGGCTTCATGGCCAAGCTGCTGGTTCTGGAGGCCGTCATCAGCGTGGGCCTCTGGTGGCTTGCCTTGGTCGCCGTCTTTTTCTCCATCATCGGCGCCTACTACTATCTACGCGTCATCAAAATTATGTACTTCGACAAGCCCGAAACCACCGAACCCCTGGTATTCGGTACCGGCGCCCGCCTGGCTATTTCCATCAATGGTTTGGCCATCCTCCTTCTGGGCCTCTTCCCGGCGGTCCTGCTGACCTACTGCCAAGCGGCCTTCGTCTGATTCGCTTCCCCGGAATGCCGGGATACCGGCGTCGGGTCTGGATGTGCGCGAGCCTGGGTTAATCCGAGGCCGGGCCATCATCGGCCTGGGCGATAAGGCTCATCGGAACAATCCATTTCAAACAAGCTTCGCCCTGGCTTAGATTAGACACAGGTGGCCGGTGGTGAGATTTCCCCTCCCAATCGGCCTTGTGCCCTAAGCCAGATGTGTGGAGATAAGCAGATGACCGCCAAGACTGAGTGCCATCAGGTTCCCGTCACCCAGAAACAAAACGTGTCCTGGATGCGCGTCCTTGATTTCGGCGTCAACCAGCCCCCCATGGGGTTGGTGGGGCAGGGGACTATTCAAAAGACGCGCGTACCCTCCCTCTTTGTGACCTTGCCTTGAACAGGTATCTGGCGAGTGGGTAGTATCAAGCTGTAAGGTCCTCGAAGGCCTCGGGGACCAGCAAGTCCAGCCCAACGCTCTCTAGCCGCAGCGACTGGGTCACCCCTTCGGCAACCGTTAGCCACCAGCGGTCCGCCTCTCGCCGATAAAGTTCCAGTCGGCGAGCTTCGATATCCACCAGGAGGTATTCAACCAGACTGGGCAATTGGCGGTAGGCGGCAAACTTGTTACCACGATCGAAGGCCGCGGTGCCCTCCGATAGGATCTCGATAACCAGGTTCGGGTGTGCGATGGCCAGATCGGCGCTAGCGTCACGGGGGTCGCAGGTGACCATGACATCAGGGTAGAAGTAGGCGTCCGCCGCCTCGACGAAGAGTTTCATGTCGGCTACGAAGGTCTGGCAGCCTTTGCCCTTGAGGTGGGAGCGCAGGCGGCTGCCGAGGGTTAGTGCCACCAAGGCGTGCTCCCGACGAACGCCGACCATAGCGAATATCTCTCCCGCAAGGTATTCATTCCGACCTTCTTGTTTAGCCTCCCATTTGAGGTATAGATCCCGATCCAGGGGGGCTCGTGCGAGGGCATTTCCCATGGTTATCTCCCAGATTATGCGCGGCCATGGTGGGAATCTTATCCCTACCGGGGAGGGCTCCGCCAGAAAAGATCCTGGTGCCAGGCAAGTTTAAAAAACGTGTACAACCAGCAGGCAAATTAATAATGGGGGGTCAGACTTGACCATTGGTTTTTCAGTGCCGAAGCGTCTAAGCTGATATTTATTCCAGAAGGCCTTGCGGGTCACGAATCTAGGATCCCGTTCCCCAAGGGCCTTCTGGCAGCTGCTTACCTTTCCGATTGGTTCCTAGCATCAGATAAGGAGTGACCACATGCCCGCTCGCGAAGGCAGCCTCGAGGCTCCCACCCGACATAGTCTCGACTGGACCAGTCCCAGCTTTTACGACGAGGAAGACCTGTTCAAGGAACTAGAGCGGGTTTTTGACATCTGCCACGGCTGTCGTCGTTGCGTCAGCCTCTGCCAGTCCTTTCCAGAACTCTTTGACCTGGTTGATGAATCCTCCACCCTGGAAGTAGATGGCGTCGCCAAGGTTGACTACTGGAAGGTGGTGGACCATTGCTATCTCTGCGACCTCTGTTTCATGACAAAGTGTCCCTATGTGCCGCCGCACGTCTGGAACCTGGACTTCCCGCACCTGATGTTGCGCGCCAAGGCCGTCAAGTTCAAACAGGGCAAGACCCAGCCCCGGGACACGATCCTCTCCAGTACCGACGCCGTGGGTGCCATCGCCAGCCTGCCGGGGGTCGACAAAGTCGTCAACGCCACCAACCAGTCCGTCCTGGGCCGCAAAGTCCTGGAGGTGGTGCTGGGGGTGCATCGCGATGCCCGCATACCCGAGTATCACAACAATACCCTGCGCAAACAGTTGGTCGGTAAGGTGGGTCGTCAGGTCGAGGGCGAGGAGGCGGGTTCCACCACTGGCAAGGTGGCCCTCTTTACCACCTGCTACAACAATGTCAACGAACCAGACGTCGGCATGGACCTGGTGACCGTATTCGAGCATAACGGCATCCCCATCACCATCCCGAACAAGGAACGGTGCTGTGGCATGCCCAAGCTGGAGTTGGGCGACCTGGAGAGCGTCAAGGCCCACATGGAAGAGAATATCCCCGTACTCATGAAGCTAGTGGACGAGGGCTGGGACATCGTCGCCCCCATCCCCTCCTGTGTGCTGATGTTTAAGCAGGAACTGCCCCTCATGTTCCCGGAGAACGCCCAGGTCCAAAAGATTCGCCAGCACATCTACGACCCCTTCGAATACCTCATGATTCGCCACAAGCACGGCAAGCTGCTGACCGACTTTAAAACGCCCCTGGGCACCGTCGCCTATCACGCCGCTTGCCATCAGCGGGTCCAGAACTTGGGCCAAAAGACCCGGGAGTTGCTGAGTCTGATTCCGGATACGCGGATCGAGATCATCGAGCGCTGCTCCGGTCACGATGGTACCTATGCCGTCAAGAAGGAGTTTCACGACTACTCGATGAAAATCGTCGCTCCCGTGGTCAATAAGGTCAGGCAGATCAAGCCGGATTATTACGGCAGCGACTGTCCCATGGCGGGCCAGCACATCGGCCATGGCCTCAAGGATGGCACCACGCCAAAGCATCCCTTGACACTGCTGCGCCTGGCCTACGGTCTCTGAGTCGTGGCAGGGGGCGGATCGACAGCCGCCCCGCGTGCCCTCTTACCTTTGCATTGCTTATTGAGGTACCCATCAGCATGAGCCACTTGACGCCCGCCGATCTCTACAGCCTTGAGCAATATGCCAAAGTCCGTAACGATTTCCGCGCCAGGGTGATGGCGCATAAGCGCGACCGTAAGGTGCCCATCGGTCCCAACGCCACCCTCTATTTCGAGGACCGCCTGACCATGCAGTATCAGATCCAGGAGATGCTGCGCATCGAGCGGATCTTCGAGGAGGACGGCATACGGGACGAGCTGGACGCCTACAATCCTCTGGTTCCGGATGGCCGCAACCTGAAGGCCACCTTCATGGTTGAGTTCGCCGATAGCGAGGAGCGCAAGCAGGCCTTGGCCAACCTGATTGGCATTGAGGATAAGGTCTGGGTCCGGGTCGCGGGCCATGAGCCCCAATACGCCATCGCCGACGAGGACCTGGAGCGCGAGGACGCTACCAAGACCTCCTCGGTCCACTTTCTCAGGTTTGAGCTGACCGATGCCATGGCCGCCGCCCTCAAGGCTGGCGCCGGCCTGGCCCTGGGCATCGACCATCCCCACTACGAATATCGGGTCGATGCGACCCCCGCCACACGCGAATCCCTGACGGCCGATCTCTCCTGACGCCTATTCCCGCGCGACCCTTCAGACCCTCTCCTGCCAGGAGTATTGGTAAAGGTTGTTTTGTCGGGCTCCCTTCCCCCTTGTGGGGGAGGGCTGGGGAGAAGGGGCCTAACGCCTCCCTAATTGGTGGGCAGCCTGCCTTGGGCACTCAAAAGGATGCCGTGCGGGTGACAGGACTGCCTGTCATCCAAGAGGGCCTAATCCGGCATGAAGTGTTCCAGGAGGTAATTAAGAAACCAACGGCCCCGTTCCGTGGGCTGGACCCAATGGCCCCGGATCTCCAGCAGCCCGGCCCCCACGGCGCTGGCCAGGGGGGCCGCCAGCCGGTCCAGATCCAGCCCGGTGCTTTGGGTAAAGCGGCGACGATCGAAACCCTCCGTCAGCCGTAGGGCGTTCATGGCGAACTCCAGGACCAGATCCTCATCCTTGAGCATCCAGCGCGATCCCACCGGGTCGGGACTCCCAATGGGCTGGAGGTAGGCGGTGGGTTGGCGGGGCTTGGCCTGGCGCCAGGTTCGCCCCGTTGCCGAGTCCCGGCGTTTGCCATGGGCACCGGCGCCGATGCCGAGATAGTCGCCGAAGGTCCAGTAGTGAAGATTATGCCGGCACTGGCGCCCGCTTTGGGCATGGGCCGAGACCTCGTACTGGGCAAAGCCGCTGGCCGAGAGTAATTCCAGGCCCTGGAGCTGCATGTCTACGCCCAAGTCATCATCCGGCAGGGGCGGCGGCGTGGCGTGAAAGGGGGTATTGGGTTCCAGGGTGAGCTGGTAATAGGAGAGGTGCTCGGGTTCCAGGGCCAGGGCCAGGGCCAGGTCCTCCCGGGCCTGCGGCAGGCCCTGATGGGGTAGGCCGTACATGAGATCCAAGTTGATGTTGTCGAACCCCGCCTGCCGCGCGAGCCGGAAGGCGTGGCGGGCCTCGTCCGGGCCATGGATGCGGCCCAGGTCCCGCAGCCGGTCCGCGCTCAGGCTTTGCACCCCCAGGGACAGGCGGTTGACCCCGGCCGCGCGATAGGCCGAGAAGTTGGCCGCGTCCGCCGTGCCCGGATTGGCCTCCAGGGTGATTTCGGTCGTCGGGTCCAGGGGCAGGCGCTGGCGAATGCCCGCCAGCAGCCGGGCGATGGCGCCCCCGGAGAAGAGGCTGGGTGTGCCGCCGCCGATGAAGAGGGAGACCAGGGGCGGCAGCTCTTGCGAAGGCCCCGCCAGCTCCCGATCGAGATCGCCGAGCAAGGCCTCCACATAGGCCGCCTCGGGGATGGGCTCGCGGGCGGCGTGGGAGTTGAAGTCGCAATAGGGGCACTTGCGAACGCACCAGGGGATGTGGATGTAGAGGCTGAGGGCTGAACTCGGTTGTTCGCCCCCTGGCGTGGGGTTAATGGGTGCCGCCTGCGATTTTGCTGGTTTGGGGCACGGGGCCCTTGCACGCCAGGGCTGGCCATCGCGAACAGGTACGCAACCCGCTCAACCCGGTCTCGGGCTCGGGGGCCTTGTCATCCCAAGGGCTCTAGCTTGGCGTAGGCGAGAACCAACCACTTAGTGCCCTCGCCGTGGAACTTGACCTGAATCCGCGCGGCGGCTCCCCGGCCCTCGCTGTTGAGCACCACGCCCTCGCCGAATTTGGGATGCCGGACCCCTTGGCCGAGATGAAAGCCGCCCCCCTGGCCAGATTCCGGGACGCTGGCGGACCAGGAGCCGCCGGCCTGCCGAGCCCCGGGTGCGAGGGAGGCGGACGAGCCCCAAGCCGCGGACCGCGACAGACCGCCCGCCCGCACCTCGCGCACCAGTTCCGGCGGGATCTCGCGAAGGAAGCGGGAGGGAAAGGGGCGATTCTCGCTGCCCCGGAAGCGGCGGCTCTCCGCGTGACTGACAAACAGCTGGTGCATGGCTCGGGTCATGCCGACATAGCAGAGACGGCGCTCCTCTTCCAGGCGGTGCGGATCGTCGGCCGACAGACTGTGGGGGAAGAGACCCTCCTCGACGCCGACCAGGAAGACGATCGGGAACTCCAGGCCCTTGGCGCTGTGCAAAGTCATGAGTTGGACGCTGTCCTCGGACTCATCGGCCTGGGTATCCCCGGACTCCAGCGCCGCGTGGGCCAGGAAGGCGGCCAAGGCGTCGTTCTCGCCTTCCACCTCGCCGTCGCCCAGTTCCAGGCGGAAGCGCCCGGCGGTCTCGACCAACTGCCCCAGGTTCTCGACGCGATCCTGGCCCTTCCCGTCCTTCTCCTTGCGGTAGTGCTCCTCCAGGCCCGCGGAGGCTATCAAATCATTAGTTAGCCCATCCAGGTTGAGATCCGGGGCCGAGAGACGGTGGCGGTCGATCAGACCCAGAAACTGGCCAATGGCCCCGGCGGCGCGGGGGGGCAGGGTGCCTGAGGCCATGAGATCCCGCGCGGCTTGCCAGAGCGAGACCCGTGTCTCCCGGGCCTGTTCCCGCAGGTTTTCCAAGGTGCGGGGACCGATGCCGCGCACAGGGGTGTTGATGGCACGCTCGAAGGCGGTGTCGTCGTCGGGGTTGGCGACCAGGCGCAGGTAGGCCATGGCATCCTTGATCTCGGCGCGCTCGAAGAAGCGCAGTCCACCATAGACCCGATAGGGAATCTGGGCATTGATTAGGGCCTCCTCGAAGAGCCGCGACTGAGCCGTGGTGCGATAGAGGATGGCGCACTCGGCGCGGCGGTAGCCCTCGTCCGTCACATAGCCGCGGATGCGATCGACCACGAAGCGGGCCTCGTCCACCTCGTTGAAGGCGGCGTAACGCAGAATAGGCTCGCCCTCGGCATCCTGGGTCCAGAGATTCTTTCCCAGGCGCGTGGGGTTATGCGCAATCAGGGCGTTGGCGGCCTGGAGGATATTGCCCGTGGAGCGATAATTCTGCTCCAGGCGCACCACCTGAGTGTTGGGATAGTCGCGCTGGAAGCTCTGGATGTTCTCCACCCGCGCCCCACGCCAGCCATAGATGGACTGATCGTCGTCGCCTACCAGGAAGAGATTGTCCCGGTCCCCGGTCAGCAGCCGTAGCCAGGCATACTGGATGGCATTGGTATCCTGGAACTCGTCCACCAGGATGTGGGCGAAGCGCTCCTGGTAGTGGTGGCGGATGTCGGGGCGGTCCCGCAGCAATTCGTGGGTCTTGAGCAGCAGATCGGCGAAATCGACCTGGCCGGCGCGCTCGCAGGTCGCCTGGTACTCGCGATAGACCTCGATGAGCTTGCGCTGGTAGAAGTCGCCGCCATCGTCCAGGTGCTCCGGCCGGCGGCCCTCGTCCTTTTCCCGGTTGATGAAGCCCATGACCTGGCGCGGCGGGTAGCGGGACTCGTCGAGTTGCAGTTCCTTGAGCAGGCGCTTGACCAGGCGTAACTGATCATCGGCGTCCAGGATCTGAAAGTGCTGGGGCAGCTTGGCGTCCTGCCAATGGGCGCGCAGAAAGCGGTGGGCCAGGCCGTGGAAGGTGCCGACCCACATGCCGCCGATGGGCTGCTGCAGGATTTCCTCGATGCGGGTGCGCATCTCCCGCGCCGCCTTATTGGTAAAGGTGACCGCCAGCAGGGACCAGGGCGCCAGGTGCTCAACCTGGATCAGCCAGGCGATGCGATGCACCAGGACCCGGGTCTTGCCGCTGCCGGCGCCCGCCAACACCAGCCGGTTGCCGCCGGTGGCCGTTACCGCATCGCGTTGGGGCTCGTTGAGGGGGGCGAGAATGTGGGATATGTCTTCCATGGCGTCATTCTACTCGTAGGCCGGGACAGGAGGGAGGGAGGAAGAGGGCAGGGTTCGCCCCAAGCGAAGGGCCGGGACTCGAATACTCTTGTGATTTTCGACAAGGTCGCTTTAATCGGCCTGGGAACAGGCCCGGTGGCTGGCATGAGGGTGATCTACACCAGTACGGGCTGGCAGGGTTGATGATCTAATTATCCGGGGAATAACCAAAAGACGGTCGCGGTTCAGTTTCATCCGTTCGAGATGGGTCAGGGCAGGTCGGGCATGCGCGGCAGGTAGGCGGATTCGCCCAGATCGCCTAAGGCGGCAATCTGCTCCAGGGCCACGGGGTCCAGGATGCTGACATGCCGACCCTGAACCTGGATGATGCCGCGCTCGCTCAAGTCCTTTTCGATGCGGGAGAAGGTCTCGGGTTTGATAGAGAGGCGCGAGGCGATGACGCCATTGCGGGCGTCCAGTTGCAGAATCTGGCCCTGGCCCGGACACTTGGCGAGCAGATAACAGGCGAAACGGCTGGTGGCGGAGTGTAGGGTCAGATTGTCGATCTCCCGCACCAGACCGCGCAGGCGCTGGCTCAGGACCCCGAGCAGGATGAAACAGGTCTCGAAGGACTCCCGCAACATGCGGGTGAAGTCCCGGGTATCCATGCTGATCAGCTCGACCGAGTCCAGGGCCGCCGCGCAGACGGGATAGCGAGGGGCGTCCAGGAACATGAGGGCCTCGGCGAAGGTCTCGCCGGGCGCCACGATCTCGATGACCTTCTCGGCCCCATCCGGGGACAGGCGGAATAGCCGCAGGCGGCCGGACATCACCAGATAGAAGCGTTCGGCGGCATCGCCCTGGCGGAAGAGGATTTGCCCCTCGTCCAGCCGGACATGGTTGGCGTGGCGCGCCACCCGCGCCAGTTGTTCATCGGACAAGCGGGAAAGCAAGAGCGCCCGGCGCAGTTCCTCGATCATGACTACCCCCTTTGTTCGTCTCCGGGGAACCGCAGGCGGAAAGGGCGCCTAACCCGGTCGGCCATCCACCCGTGGCCCTATCAGCATGGGCCCGTAAACCCAGAGGAAGAGGCCGAAGGCCAGGATCCAGAGCCCGCCCGACAGCCCCAGCCAAAGGGGATACTGGCTGGGCCAGAGCAAGGCCGGGACTACCCGCGTCAAGGCGGCGAGGTTGATCGCCAGGAAGGCGACGAGGGTGGCGGGGCCGGCCCGCATGTCGCGACCGGTGTGCCCCAGGGTGACCCGGGTCACCATGCCCAGGGTAAAGACACCAATGGCCCCCGTCGTCAGGGCGTGCAGGGCGGGGAAGGGGGGTAGGAACCCCAAGGCGGATAGGCCGTCCAGGGCCAGACCGGTAATCATCCAGAGGTAACCGGCATAAAGGACCGCCAGCATGGGGTTACGCCAGGCGCGCCGGTCATGCCAGCCGGCGAGGCGGATGGCCTGGAGTAGGGCCAGAGCCAGGACGGGGACCGCGGCAAGGGCCGGGGCCGGCGTCAGCAGGTTGACCAGGGCCATGAGGGTGGCGACGGCGAAGGTGGCACCCTCCACCCAGGGCCGGGTGAGGGGTTGGCTGCCCGGGAGTGCGCTCTTGGAAAAAAAGGGCATGATGCGCCCCGCGACGATCAGGAGGATCAGCAGGGTCAGGTCGAGCATGAGGCGTGACCCCCGACTCGCCGAGTGGTTCAGCAGTCCCAGGGCTTGGGCGTGAACCAGCAGATTGGCCAGGGTCATGCCGGCCAGGAGGGCCAGAAAGACCCGGTTGGTTTTGTTCTTCCCCTGCCAGAGCGGCGGGATCAGGGCCAGGGCCAGGGCCGGGAAAAAGGTCAGGTCGAGGATCGCGATCAGGGTAGGGGGCAGTTGCAGCAAGGGGCCGAGCCTGGCCGCCAGCCAGAGAAGCACCAGGGCGCCGAGACGACCCCCGGTGGGGGTGTCGATCCCGGTCCAGTTGCGCGCCGCCGTCAGCAGAAAGCCCGCGATGACGGCCCCGACATAGCCAAAGAGCATTTCGTGGGCGTGCCAGGCGGTGCCGCCGAGATAGGTGTCCCCCGGCAGCAGGCCCCAAAGGCGTGCGAGCCAGATGGCCATGGCCAGCAGGGCCAGGGCCGCGGCCGCGAGGAAGAAGGGCCGAAAGCCGAGGGCCAGCAGGCTCGATCGCTTGCCAAGGGGAGATAAGGGAATTGCGGACAAGATGCAGCCCTCGCTAACAGGGGGAAGTGGGGTCTTTCAGCCTATAGCCTGGTGGAAAGCTAACCTTGATCCGGGTCAAGGGCCCGGGGCGGGTCCGCGCGGGGCGCGGGCGTTTGGCTGGGGGGAATCGGCCCTAACAGCCCTGGGTCGCGCGGGCGGAACCCAGGGGGCTGGGTACTTTTACCCAAATATTAATTGATGCGCTAGAGTAACAAAGTTAGGACTGGCGTCATGCCGTCTTCCGCCCGTGGCGTGAGGGAGGGCCGCTACCCGGACCGGAAAACACCCTTCATGTTCGGCATGGACAGGACTCAGGGCCTGGGGTCCTCGTCTATCGGACAATGATCGGCCCGGTGCCTGGCATTTGCCAGCCAACCCCGGGATTCGCGAGGTCGGAGGGGCCTTTGCGCCCCAGCTACAGGCTCTTAGTCGGAGAATCGAGCCATGAGAAAGCTGAAAGTTTTGTCTGTCATGCTGCTGGCGCTGGTCATGATTGGCTGCGACAGTTCCAAAAGCCAGAAATCCAATGCCCCCGATGCCCCCGATGCCTTCGTCATCAAGGCCCCGAGTATCTCGGAGACTAACTTTGGCGAGGCGCGGGATATTTACATCGAGGGTACCATGGCATCCTGGGTTACCCGGCCAGGCAATGTCAGGATCGAGCTCTTTAAGGGCACCCAGGTTGAGGGGGAACCTCTTCGGGTGATTCAAAGCAGCGTGGACCCGACCACGGGGCTGACCCCGGTCAGCGCCCTCTACCTCGACTACCCCAATGGCCAGAAAAAGGGTGACAAGAACCTGGTCATGGTCCCGGACATCGTGCGGGAACCAGGCGGATTCCTGTACCCCGGCAATAAGGTGGTCGTAACGAAAGACCATTTCGCCGGCATCATCCTGGGTGGCGTGACCCAGGATTTCGATACCGACTATCGCGATGCCCAGGGCCAGCCCCTGGCGGATCTGGTGGCGGGCACCTACACCTTGCGGGTCCGGGGCCTCTCCGGTGAGGTCGCGGGCACCGAATGGACCATGCAGATCACCTTTGGTCATAACCATAAGCTTCTTGGGCGCTTCAAGCCCAAGGAGCAGATGGATCGCCTGGTGGCCCATGCCCGGGAACAGGGGCTGCGCATCTTTCTGGACCCCTTTCCCGGTTATAACTGGTCCGGTAACGATGGCTATGAGGTCGAGACCCGCTGGCGCGCCAATAACGCCCTGGAGGTGGTCAATATCACCCCGGGCATCCATTACGGTCCCGAGATCAACGCCGTCAACGATGTCATCCTCTACAATGTCTCGCCCTGGAGCGCGACGGAATCCCTCGAAATGGCCAATATCGTCGCCCATGGTTTCATAGACAAACCCCAGACCACCTTCCTCTACTACTCCGTGGGCGAGCCCTCCCTGACCCTCATGACCCCCGGGGGTGAAGACAGGCTGTGGGGAGATTTCGTGCCCTTGGCCCCGGGCCGGAAGCTGGCCATGCTGCGCGCCGAGATGCAGTCCCCGGAGGCCGCCGAAGGAGATAACCGCTATAGCGTCAACCACTCGGTGGTGCGGTCCTATGATGTCGATTTCAATGACGGTATCCAGGCCTCCGCCAACGAGGTGATCTCGCTCTTTGGCGTTGCCAAGCCCATCCCCTCCACCGTCACCCCCACGGCATTGGAGAGAACCTATAGCATCGACAATCACATCAAGACGATTCGCTACGAGATCGGCGACGGCTCGGGCGAGATCCGGTTCGCGACGGAAAAGCCCGTGGACCTGAAGCGTATCTACGATATCAACAAGCCTGACGATACGCAGCCCTCGCTCTACGAGTTCAAGCACGAGCTCGCCCTGGAGGACCTGCAAGGGACCTTCACCGTCAAGGCGACCGGATTGGACAAGGGGGGGACTCCGGTGGCGGGGGCGCAACAGGTTTTTGCCCTCGAGATGCGTGCCCCCTGATGACGAAGCCGGATGTCATCGTCATCGGCGCTGGGCTCTCCGGACTGGCTTGTGCCCTGACCCTGCGCGATCAGG
Organism: Chromatiaceae bacterium; assembly: GCA_044228695.1. Lineage (GTDB taxonomy): Bacteria > Pseudomonadota > Gammaproteobacteria > Chromatiales > Chromatiaceae > M0108. The sequence continues at coordinate 26,773 of JBGAUK010000008.1, forward strand.
GGCTGGAGCCCCTGATCCTGGAGGCCGCCGATGGTGTTGGTGGGCGGGTGCGCACCGACCGGCACCAGGGTTTTCGCCTCGATCGGGGATTTCAGGTCCTGCAAACCTGGTACCCGGAGGCGCAACGCTGGCTTGATTACGATCGGCTCGACTTGCGGCCCTTCTACCCCGGCGCCCAGGTGCGGATCGGTGGGCGAGCACACCGGGTCAGTGACGTCTGGCGCCAGCCGGCGCGGCTGCCCGAGATGCTGGTCTCGCCGATCGGCACCCTGGGGGATAAGCTGCGCCTGCTCAAGTTGCGCCTGGACTGTTTGAGCGGCAGCCTGGAGGATCTCTACGGGCGGCCCGAAAGCCTGGCCCTGGCGCGACTGCGGGATCGCGGCTTTTCCCCCCGGATCATCGAGCGCTTTTTCAAACCCTTTTTCAGCGGCGTCTTCTTTGAACCCGAGCTGGCCGTCTCCTCGCGGACCTTCGAGTTTATTTTCCGCGCCTTTGCCCTGGGCGACACGGCCCTGCCGGCCCGGGGCATGGGCGAGATCCCGGCGCAACTAGTGGCCCGCCTGCCCCAGGAGGGCATTCGCACGGGCTGCCGTGTCGAGCGCCTGGGTGACGGCGAGGTCCGGCTCGCCTCCGGGGAGCGTCTGGGCGCCCGCGCCCTGGTGATTGCTACCGAGGGGGCAGAGGCGGTACGGCTTCTCGGGCGGGAGGACGCTTCGGGACGGATGGCGGGGCGGGGTACCACCTGCGTCCATTACGCGGCGGAGCGGGCCCCTTGCCTGGGACCCTATCTGCTGCTCAACGGCGAGGGTCGGGGGCGGATCAATAGCCTGCTGTGTCCGAGCAACCTTTCGGGCCACTATGCCCCGCCGGGTCGCGCCTTGGTCACGGTCAATTGCCAGGGTGTTCCGGATGATCCGGAGAGGCTGGAAACGGACCTGCGCCGCGAACTCACGGCCTGGTTTGGTGACCAGGTACGGGCTTGGGAGCGCCTGGCCATCTACCGGCTACCCCAGGCCTTGCCGGTGCAGGCGCCGCCGGTACCTTACCCCGGCGGGGTGGAGCAGCGGCTTGCGGAGGGGCTTTGGGTCTGCGGCGAATACGCCTCCGCTCCCTCCATCCAGTGGGCGCTGCACTCCGGTCGTCGGGCCGGGGAGGGCGTAGCTGACGCCCTGCTCGGTCGGGTGTCCGGTGTGAGTGCCATTGGGGGTTAGGGCGGTGACTGGGGTTGAGTCCCCACGCGCCCGATGCCACCGGCACGGATACCCGCTGGACGGGGTTGGCCCGGGCTTCCGGCCTTACCAACCTCGCTCCAGCAGGCTCTTGAGATAGCGCCCGGTATGGGAGGCGGGATCGGCGGCCACCTGTTCCGGGGTGCCGGTGGCGATGATGGCCCCGCCGCGATGACCGCCCTCGGGCCCTAGGTCGATGACCCAGTCCGCGGTCTTGATGACGTCCAGGTTGTGCTCGATGACCACCACCGTGTTGCCGTGATCCCGCAGGCGGTGCAGGACATCCAGTAATTGCTTGACGTCGTGGAAATGCAGCCCCGTGGTCGGCTCATCCAGGAAATAGAGGGTCCGGCCGGTGTCGCGCTTGGACAGCTCGCGGCTGAGCTTGACCCGCTGGGCCTCGCCACCGGAGAGGGTTGTGGCGCTCTGGCCTAGGCGGACATAGGTGAGGCCGACGTCCATGAGGGTCTGGAGCTTGCGCGCCAGGGTGGGCACCGGGGCGAAGAACTCCAGGGCCTGCTCCACCGTCAGGTTCAGGACCTCGTCGATGGTCTTGCCCTTGTAGCGGATCTCCAGGGTCTCGCGGTTGTAGCGCCGGCCCTTGCAGACGTCGCACTGGACGTAGATGTCCGGCAGGAAGTGCATCTCCACCCGGATGAGCCCATCGCCCTTGCAGGCCTCGCAGCGCCCGCCGGCGACGTTGAAGCTGAACCGCCCCACCGAATAGCCCCGGGTGCGCGCCTCGGGCACGCCAGCGAAGAGTTCCCGCACCAGATTGAAGAGGCCGGTATAGGTCGCCGGGTTGGAGCGCGGGGTACGACCAATGGGGCTCTGGTCGATATCCACCACCTTGTCGAAATGTTCCAGGCCCTCCACCCGGTCATGGGGGGCTGGCTGGAGGTTGGAGTTGTTGAGGTGGCGAGCGGCGAGCGGGTAGAGGGTATCGTTGATCAGGGTCGATTTGCCGGAGCCCGAGACGCCGGTGACGCAGCAGAGGGTGCCCACCGGGATGGCGACATTGACGCCGCGCAGGTTGTGGCCCCGGGCGCCGACCAGGCGTAACTGGCGCGCCGGGTCGATGGGGGTGCGCCGTTCTGGGATGGCGATGCGCAACTGGCCGGAGAGATAGCGCCCGGTCAAGGATGCCGGGCAGGCGGCGATCTCCGCGGCGGTGCCTTGGGCGACGACCTCGCCGCCGTGTTCCCCCGCCCCCGGGCCCATGTCCACCACCTGATCGGCGGCGCGGATGGCCTCCTCGTCGTGTTCGACCACGATGACGGTGTTGCCGATGTCGCGCAGGTGATTGAGGGTTCGCAGCAGGCGGGCGTTGTCGCGCTGGTGCAGCCCGATGGAGGGCTCGTCCAGGATGTACATGACCCCCACCAGACCGGCGCCGATCTGACTGGCGAGTCGGATGCGCTGGGCCTCGCCCCCGGACAGGGTCTCGGCGCTGCGCTCCAGGGTCAGATAGTCCAGGCCCACGTCCACCAGGAAGTGCAGCCGCTGGGCGACCTCCTTGATGATGCGGGCCCCGATCTCGCCTCGCTGGCCCGGCAGGTCCAGGGTCTCGAAGAAACTCAGGGCCTCGCCCACGGGCAGGCGGGTGATCTCCGCCAGGCCGCGCTCGGCCACGAAGACATGCCGGGCCGCCTCGTTGAGGCGCGTCCCCTTGCAGGTTGGACAGTCCTGGTGGGAGAGGTAGCGGGCCAGTTCCTCCCGCAAGGTGACGGAGTCCGTCTCCCGGTAGCGGCGCTCCATGTTGCGCAGGACCCCCTCAAAGGGCCGGACCTTGCCCGGGCCATGCTCGTGGGGCAGCTTGAGCTTGATGCGGTCCTTGCCGCTGCCGTAGAGGACGACCTGGCGAATCGGCTCCGGCAGTTCCAGCCAGGGGGCCTCGACATCGAAGCCATAGTGCTCGCCAAGGGCGCGGACCATCTGGAAATAGTAGGCGTTGCGCCGGTCCCAGCCGCGCACGGCGCCCCCGGCCAGGCTGAGTTCCGGGTGAACGACCACCTTGTCGGCGTCGAAAAACTGCTCCACCCCCAGGCCGTCGCAGCTCGGGCAGGCCCCGGCGGGGTTGTTGAAGGAGAAGAGGCGGGGTTCCAGCTCCGGCAGGCTGTAGCCGCAGATGGGGCAGGCGTAGCGGGCCGAGAAGATGAGTTCGGGTTTCTCGGGCTCGTCCAGCCAGCCGATCCGGGCGATGCCGCTGGACAGGTTCAGGGCCGTCTCCAGGGATTCGGCCAGACGGGGGCGCAGGTCGTCGCGGACGCGGAAGCGGTCTACCACCACCTCGATGCTGTGCTTGCGCTTGAGATCCAGCTCCGGTGGCTCGTCCAGCTCGAAGAGGTCGCCATCCACCCGGGCGCGGACGAAGCCCTGGGCATTGAGTTCGGCGAAGAGGCGCAGATACTCGCCCTTGCGCTCGGAGATCACCGGCGCCAGCAGCATCAGCTTGTCACCCACCGGCAGGGCCAGCACCTGGTCCACCATCTGGCTGATGGTCTGGGCGTCCAGGGTCTCGCCATGGTGGGGACAGCGGGGGGTGCCAACCCGGGCGTAGAGGAGGCGCAGATAGTCGTAGATCTCGGTGATGGTGCCGACGGTGCTGCGGGGGTTGTGGGAGGTGGTCTTCTGTTCGATGGAGATGGCGGGCGACAGGCCCTCGATCTGGTCCAGGTCCGGCTTCTCCATGACCGACAGGAACTGGCGGGCGTAGGCCGACAGGGACTCGACATAGCGGCGCTGGCCCTCGGCATAGATGGTGTCGAAGGCCAGGGAGGACTTGCCCGACCCCGAGAGGCCGGTGACCACAATGAGGCGATCCCGAGGCAGTTCCAGATCGACGTTCTTGAGATTGTGCGTTCGTGCGCCGCGAATGCGGATGCTATCCATGAGCCTAAACCGGGTGGGGCGAAGCTGCTATTATGCTCAGCCATTCTCAGCCGAAGCAAAAGCGATATGAGCCGTTCCGGACCCCCGCCCATTCCCATGACCTCCGCCGAACGGCGCGCCTCGGCTGGCCTGGCCGGTATCTTTGCCCTGCGCATGCTCGGCCTTTTCCTGATCCTGCCCGTATTTGCCATTCAGGCCCGGGAGATACCCGGGGCGACACCCCTGCTGATCGGTATCGCCATCGGCGCCTATGGCCTGACTCAGGCCCTCCTCCAGATTCCCTTTGGCATGTTGTCGGACCGCATTGGCCGCAAGCCGGTCATCCTGGGCGGGTTAATCATCTTTGTCATCGGCAGCGTGGTGGCGGCCCTGGCGGACGATATTTATGGCGTCATCATCGGGCGCCTGCTCCAGGGCAGCGGTGCCATCGCCGCCGCCGTCATGGCCCTGACCGCCGACCTCACCCGCGAGGCGGTGCGCACCCGCGCCATGGCGGGCATCGGTATCAGCATTGCCCTCTCTTTCGCCCTGGCCTTGGTGCTGGGGCCCATCGTGGCCCATTGGGGGGGGCTGGAGGGTCTCTTCTGGTTTATTGCCGTATTGGCCTGCGCGGGCATCCTGATCCTGCTGCTGGTGGTGCCAAACCCCAGCCATTCCAGCCTGCACCGGGATGCCGAGCCCGTGGCCAGCCAGTTTCGCGGCGTCCTGGCGGATAGCGAACTGCTGCGCCTTAACCTGGGTATCTTCACCCTGCATCTGACCATGACCTCCCTCTTCCTGGTGGCCCCCCTCTTTATAAAGGCCCAAGGGCTGGCGCCAGTCGATCATTGGCAGGTCTATCTGCCGGTCCTGCTGCTGTCCATCGTCGCCATGATTCCCCTCATCATCCAGGCCGAGGGCAAGGGGCGCATGAAGCTCGTCTTCCTCGGCACCCTGGTGGCCCTGGTCCTGGGGCTGCTGGGGCTGAATTTTCTAGGCCATGGCATCCTCGCCATCGCTTTCTGGCTCTTTGTCCTAATCACCATCTTCAACCTGCTGGAGGCCATTCTGCCGTCCATGGTGTCGAAGGTAGCCCCGGCGGGAGCTAAGGGCACGGCCATGGGGGTCTATTCCACCTCTCAGTTCACCGGGGCCTTTCTCGGCGGTATGGTGGGCGGCTTAATTCATCAATACTGGGGGGCGGAGGCGGTGCCGATCTTCTGTGCCCTGGCCGTCCTGATCTGGTTCCTGGTCGCCTTCCGCATGCAACCCCCCCGCCAGGGCGTGCCCCACATGATCCATGTCGGCGCGCGGTCCGCCGATCCCTTGCTGAGGGACCAATTGCTAGCGCTCCCCGGCGTGGAGGAGGTCCTGATCGCGGTCGAGGAGGGGGTCGCTTACCTCAAGGTGGACAAGCGGCAAGTCGATTGGGCAAGATTGCAGGAATTCGCAGCAGAGGGGTAAGGTCGTCTCCGGACAGTACCGCAGCCGTCAGGACCCCGGTCCCATACTATCAAATCGCCAATTTCGCCCCGCGCGGGCGCCATTATCGCCTTTCGTGGCACGAGGAACCCATGTCCAAAGGAAGTCTTAACAAGGTCATGCTGATCGGCAATTTGGGGGCCGATCCGGAAACCCGCTACACGCCCAGCAATATGGCGGTGACTAAGCTCCGCCTCGCCACCAGTGAATCCTGGAAGGACAAGAATACTGGCGAGGCCCAGGAACGCACCGAGTGGCATCGGGTCACGATCTTTGGGCGTCTGGGCGAGGTCGCGCAACAGTACCTGCACAAGGGCTCCAAGGTCTATATCGAGGGCCAGTTGCGGACCAATAAGTGGCAGGGACCCGATGGCCAGGATCGCTATTCGACCGACATCGTGGTCGATATCCGCGGCACCATGATGATGCTTGACAGCCGTGGCGCCGGTGGCGGTAGCTCCGCCCCCTACGATAGCCAGGGCGGTGGTCAGTCGCGTCCGGCCAAGGGGGGGGGCGATGACTGGGGCGATGATGGTTTCGGCGGTAAGCCCGCGGCCAATGCCGGCGGTCCCGGTGGGGCCTCCACGTCCGTGGACTTCGACGACGACATCCCCTTCTAGGACACGGCCGTGATGAAAACCATCCTGGTTACCGGTGGCGCCGGCTTCATCGGGGGCAATTTTGTCCACTTCCTCCTGCGAGAGACGGAGGTTCAGGTCGTCAACCTGGACAAGCTGACCTATGCCGGCAATCTGGACACCCTGGCCCCCCTGGCGGGTAATCCCCGCCATGTCTTCGTCCAGGGCGATATCGGCGACCGGGACCTGGTGGGCCGCCTGCTTGTGGACTATGCCGTGGACGCCGTGGTCAACTTTGCCGCCGAGTCCCATGTGGATCGCTCGATCGATGGCCCCGCGGCTTTCGTTGAGACCAATGTCCTGGGCACCTTCAACCTCCTCGACTGTGCTCGGGCTTACTGGTCCGGCCTGGGTCTGGCGGGGCGGGAGGCCTTCCGCTTCCTGCACGTCTCCACCGATGAGGTCTATGGCTCCCTGGGCCCCACCGGGCGTTTCGTCGAGACTACCCCCTACGCCCCCAATTCCCCCTATTCGGCCTCCAAGGCCGCCTCGGATCATCTGGTGCGAGCCTGGTTCCACACCTACGGGCTGCCGGTGCTGACCACCAACTGCTCCAACAACTACGGCCCCTACCAGTTCCCGGAAAAACTCATCCCCCTGGTGGCCCTCAAGGCACTGGCCGGGGAGTCGCTGCCCATCTATGGCAACGGCTCCAACGTGCGTGACTGGCTTTATGTCGAGGATCACTGCCGGGCCATCTGGCGGGTCCTGGCGGCTGGCCGGCCAGGGGAGGTCTATAACGTCGGCGGCGACAGCGAGCGCACCAACCTGGAGGTGGTCGACACCCTCTGCGGCCTGCTCGACGAATTGGTGCCGGACTCGCCCCACCGGCCCCATGCCCAGCTCAAGGTCTTTGTCACCGATCGCCCCGGACACGACCAGCGCTACGCCATCGACGCCACCAAGATCAAGACCGAGCTGGGTTGGGCGCCCCAGGAGCGCTTCGAGACCGGTCTGCGCCGGACCCTGGTCTGGTATCTGGAGAACCCGGGCTGGTGCGGACGGGTGATGGACGGCAGTTATCGTGGCCAGCGGCTGGGGACAGGCGCGGGCAAGGATGACCTAGGGGAGGGCACGGCATGAATCGCAAGGGCATCATCCTGGCCGGGGGCTCTGGCACCCGGCTCTATCCACTGACGCATACCATCAGCAAGCAACTGCTGCCGGTTTACGACAAGCCCATGATCTACTACCCCCTCGCCACCCTCATGCTGGCGGGGATTCGGGAGATCCTGGTCATCACCACCCCCCGGGATGCTGACGCCTTCCAGGATCTGCTTGGCGACGGTGGCCAGTGGGGTATTGCCCTCCAGTACGCCGTCCAGCCCGAGCCCGGCGGCCTGGCCCAGGCCTTTATCATCGGCGCCGATTTCGTCGCCGGTGATCCGAGCTGCCTCATCCTGGGCGACAACATCTTCTACGGCCATGGCCTGGTCCAGCAGATGCGCGCCGCCAATCTTCGCGAACGCGGGGCCTCGGTCTTCGGCTACTGGGTCAAGGACCCCGAGCGTTATGGCGTCGCGGAGCTCGACTCCCTCGGGCGTGTCCTCGGCCTGGAAGAAAAGCCGGCCAAGCCCAAGTCCAACTACGCTGTCACCGGGCTCTACTTTTATGACGAGCAGGTGTGCGACCTGGTGGCTAATCTCAAGCCCTCCCCCCGTGGCGAACTGGAGATAACGGACCTCAACAATCTCTACCTGGCCCGGAGCGAGCTCTTCCTGGAACGTCTGGGCCGGGGTACCGCCTGGCTTGACACCGGCACCCACCAGTCCCTGATGGAGGCCAGCAACTTCATCGAGACCATCGAGCAGCGCCAGGGCCTCAAGATCTGCTGCCCCGAGGAGGTTGCCTGGCAGAGACGCTGGATCGACGCCGACCAGTTGCGCGCCATCGCCGCGCCCCTGGCCAAGAGCGGCTATGGCGAATATCTGTTGGGGCTGCTGGAGCGCTCCGCCGAGCCATGAAGATCATCGAGACCGAGATCCCCGGCGTCCTGGTCATCGAACCCCGGGTCTTTGGCGACGAACGGGGCTATTTCCTGGAGAGTTGGCAACAGGAACGCTACGCCGCCGCTGGCATCCCTCCGGGTCTGGTGCAGGATAATCAGGCCTATTCCCGCCATGGCGTCCTGCGCGGCCTGCACATCCAGCATCCCCATCCCCAGGGCAAGCTGGTGCAGGTGCTGAGGGGCGAGGTCTTCGACGTGGCCGTGGACGCCCGCCCCGGCTCGCCCTGGTTCGGGCGCTGGGTCGGCGCCCTGCTCTCCGGCGAGAACCACCGCCAGTTCTGGGTCCCCGCTGGCTTTGCCCATGGCTACTATGTCACCGGCGCGGACGCCCTCTTCAGCTATAAGTGCAGCGACTATTATCACCCCGAGAATGAGCTGTCGGTGGCCTGGAACGACCCCGCCATCGGCATCGACTGGCCCCTGCGGGGTGATCCTATCCTCTCCGCCAAGGATCTGGCGGCTACTCCGCTCGCCGCCGTCCCGACCGAGCGCCTGCCGGCCTATGCCGGCCCCTGATTTGGACTCCGGATTGAATCCCTTGATGAAAAAGCGACCCGAAATCCTGCTGATTGGCGCCGACGGTCAGGTCGGTTGGGAATTGCAACGCACCCTGGCGCCCCTGGGCAATCTGACCCGCGCCACCCTCGATGGTCGTTGGGAGCGGGCCCTGGACCTGGCCAAAGCCGAGTCCATCGCCTGGGTCCTGCGCGAGACCCGGCCCGATATCGTCATCAACGCCGCCGCCTACACGGCGGTGGACAAGGCCGAGACCGAACAGGACCTGGCGCAACGCATCAATGGCGATGCCCCCGGCCTGCTGGGGCGCCTGCTCGCCGAGCGTCGTGTGCCCGTCCTCCATTACTCCACGGATTTTGTCTTCTCCGGTCAGGCCGAGCGCCCCTACCAGGAGGATGATGAACCCGGCCCCCTCAATGTCTATGGCGCCACCAAACTCGATGGCGAAAACCGGCTGCTCGACTCTGGCGCCCCGGCCCTGATTCTGCGCACCAGTTGGGTCTATGGCCGCTACGGTCAGAATTTTCTCCTCACCATGCAGCGCCTGTTGCGGGAGCGGGAGGAGCTCCAGGTGGTGGATGATCAGATCGGCGCCCCCACCTGGAGCCGCTTGCTGGCCGAGGTCAGTGCCCAACTCCTCTACCGCGTCCTGAGCGGAGACATCGATCTGGAGCGTCAGTCCGGCCTCTACCAGGTCACGGGTGGCGGCCAGACGAGCTGGTGGGGCTTTGCCAAGGCGATCCAGCAGGCCAGCGGCGCCCGCTGCCGCCTGCTGCCGATCCTCTCGCGCGATTATCCCTCCCCCGCCAAGCGGCCGACCTACTCCGTCCTCGATAACGGTAAGCTCCTGGATACCTTCGGGCTGGCCCTCCCGCACTGGGAGACCTCCCTGACCATGTGTCTGGCGGAGACTTGAGGAGGTCGGCGAAGGCAGGCCCGATCAGGCCTACCTGCCCTTGCCCTGCCGGTATGGGTGCGGAGCTGGCTTGGGGTCTGGTCTTGACCCCCCCGAAGACCACATCCATACTCAAAACTCTTCGAGTGCCTTAGGTGCTCCCTAACCTAATCCCCCTAAATCCATGTCAACTACCAGAGGTAAAACCATGAAAAGAATGCTCCTGGCAGCCCTGTGTTCGGCCGCGACCCTGCCCGCCCTCGCCCAAGATGCCAAGGTGGACATCTCGTTGCAGGCCGCTATGCCCTCCATTCGCGACCCCTCCCGGAACGATACCTTCAAGTTCACACTGACGGACGCCAAGATCGTCACCAGCCTTGAATTGGAATGCCAGGCGGGCCGCACCCAAGCCCTGGTGTTGCGCACCAATGAGCAATGCAGCGTTAAAGGCACGGGTGCCATCCTCAATCCCTCGAACCCTGGCCAGCGGATGCCTCGCGCTCAGTACGCGGGTGGCTTCACGGTCAAGGAGAATGGCCAGGTCGAAGGCAATACCCTTAGCGTGAACTACCTGGCGGTGGGCAAGGTCCCTGCCTCCTCGGAATCCTTCGGCGGCGGCATGACCCTGAAGCCGGAAAACCCCTCCCCGGGGGCGGCGGAGCTGCAGGCCACCATCCTGAAGAAGCTGAGGGGTGAAAAGGCGGCGGGCTCTGTCATCGACGAACGGGTAGACACCGTCCAGCTCTCCAACTTTTTTATCCCCTCGGCGGGGCTGCCCTCGGAGAAGGGCTGTGCCTGGAACGGGGACATGATCTTTTCCTACCAGACGAACTCCTGGTTCATCAATGTCACCGCCAAGTGCGGCGAGAAGAACTATGCCCTCAAGGGCAACATGCCCTGGACCGACACCCCGGGCGCGACCAACCAGACCCAGTATGACCTGACCCTGACCCTGCCGAGCGCGGCCATCGGTTCGGACGATGCCCTCTTCGCCAACCCCGATGGGGATAGCGATCTCTTCGCCACGGTCGATGGCATGACCGGCACCATCATCATGAAGGAATCGGGCCATGTGAAGACCAAGGTGGATGGCGTCGATGACGAGGTGGCGACGCAGATCGAGGGCAGTGGCGCCCTGAAGGGGACCAATGTCTCCCTGGAGGCGGTGCGCTCCTTCACCCTGCTGATCGGTATCCTGTCGCGGACCTTCTTCGGGGCCTGATAGTCCCCTGCCCGCACCAGGGCCGGGCAGGGCCAGACCCTGGTGGTCCATTTCCCGGTCAGCCGCGCCGCGGGCGCGGTGGCCAGGCCTGAGAGGGGCCCGTTATAATTTCGCGCCTTAACCGAGCGCCTTCCCACCGGATGTTTCATGGCCCAGCTCCACGAGCAACTCGCTAAACGGCGAACCTTCGCCATTATTTCCCACCCCGATGCCGGCAAGACCACCCTGACCGAAAAGCTGCTGCTGTTCGGCGGGGCCATCCAGATGGCCGGTACCGTCAAGGGCCGCAAGGCCGCGCGGCACGCCACCTCCGACTGGATGGAACTGGAAAAGCAACGGGGCATCTCGGTCACCTCCTCGGTGATGCAGTTCCCCTATGGCGATGCCATCGTCAACTTGCTCGACACCCCGGGTCACGAGGACTTCTCGGAGGACACCTACCGGACCCTGACGGCGGTAGACTCCGCCCTTATGGTGATCGATGTGGCCAAGGGGGTGGAAGAGCGCACCATTAAGCTCATGGATGTGTGTCGCCTGCGCGCCACGCCCATCCTCACCTTTGTCAACAAGCTGGATCGGGAAGGGCGTAACCCCATCGAGGTCTTGGATGAGATCGAGCAGGTGCTCAAGGTCCGCTGCGCCCCCGTCACCTGGCCCATTGGCATTGGCAAGCGTTTCAAGGGCGTTTACGACCTGCGTAATGGCAAAACGCATCTCTTCAGCGCCCAGCATGGTGGCCGTATCCGCAGCGGCGAGGTGATAGACGGTCTGGACAATCCCCGCCTGGATGAGTTGTTGGGGGAGCAGGCGGTGGAACTGCGGGAGGAGATGGAGTTGGTGGCCGGCGCCAGCCACGCGCTGAACCTGGACGATTACCTGGCGGGGGAGCAGACGCCGGTCTTCTTTGGTTCCGCCATCAATAACTTCGGCGTCGAGGAATTGCTAAGGGCCTTTGTCGATTACGCCCCGCCGCCCCGGCCGCGCGCGACCCTGCAGCGCGAGGTCCGCCCGACGGAGGAGGGCTTCACGGGCTTCGTCTTCAAGATCCAGGCGAACATGGACCCTGGCCATCGGGATCGCATCGCCTTCCTGCGTGTCTGTTCCGGCAGCTATCGCAAGGGCATGAAGATGCGGCATGTCCGCATCGGCAAGACCATCCAGGTCGCTAACGCCATCACCTTTCAGGCCGACGAGCGGCACCTGGTGGAGGAGGCTTGGCCCGGCGACATCATCGGCCTGCACAACCATGGCACCATCCAGATTGGCGATACCTTCACCGAGGGTGAGGAGCTGAAGTACCTGGGCATCCCCTTCTTCGCCCCAGAACTCTTCCGGCGCGTGGTGCTTAAAGACCCGCTGAAGATGAAGGCCCTGCAAAAAGGGGTGGTCCAACTCTCGGAGGAGGGCGCGACCCAGGTCTTTCGTCCCCTCAAGAACAACGATCTCATCCTCGGCGCTGTCGGCAATCTCCAGTTCGACGTCGCCGCCTACCGGCTCAAGGACGAATATAGTGTCGAGGCCGTGGTCGAGCCCGTGAGCGTCCATACGGCGCGCTGGGTGGTCTGCCCGGATGACAAGATGCGGGAACGCTTCCAGGACAAGGCCTACGAGAACCTGGCCCTGGATGGTGATAACCAACTGGTTTATCTGGCCCCCACTCGCGTCAACCTGAGCCTGATTCAGGAACGCTGGCCGGATATCCGTTTTCTGGCGACCCGCGAACTCTAACCGCGGCGTCTTGTTGCGATGATGCCCCTGAACGAGGATAAGGAAGGATGGAAACTGAAGCCGTGGCGCAACTCATTCGTGCCGGTCTGCCGGATGCCCAGGTCCAGGTTAGCGGAGACGGCAGTCATTTCGAGGCCCTGGTGGTCAGCGCGGCCTTTCTCGGCAAGGGCCCGCTGGAAAGGCAGCGCCTGGTCATGGCCACGGTACGGCCACAGCTAGAAAGCGGCGAACTCCACGCCCTTTCGATCAAGGCCCAAATCCCGGGCCCGGAGAATAACCCGGGCAGATAAGACCCCCGGGGCGCTTGTTGCCCGCCGGCTGGCAATCTGGCCTCGGAGAGCCATACTTTCGATTGAAGGTAAGCAATAACCAACAGGAGGCCAGCCATGTTCCTGAAACACAAAGCCAGCGGCAAGCTCGTCGAGGTGCTGGGTCTGCGTGATCTCTTCAACCCCATCCACGAGTTACTCATTGGCCGTTATAACGCCGGCGAGGAATTGCAGGATCCCGAGCAATTCCGCAAGGCCGATCTGGTGTTCTGCTCGGGTGAAGCCCTACCCAGGTGCTGGACCGACGTCCACTATCGCGATGACGAGGCCTTTCACCACTACCGGCTTGCACCCTGAGCCGTGAGACAAGCTGCTGCCGCGCTCCGTCCCACCCCCCAGCGAAATCGCCGTATTTCCCGGGTAAGGGTGGCGCAACGGGGCGCTGTTTGTGGTGGACAGGCGTGAAAAATACCGATTTGACGGCCCCATGACCTGTCCCTAAAATGGACCCTTCTGTTCGGGCGATTAGCTCAGCGGGAGAGCACTCCCTTCACACGGGAGGGGTCACTGGTTCGATCCCAGTATCGCCCACCAAATTCCCAATATAAATCAAGAAATTGGCTAAGATTCGCCGGGGCTGCCAGGCCTCGAAAGCCTTACGTGATGTCCAGGTGTGATAACTAGGTACCGGTAGCGCGCCGCGCCCCACTTGAACTTCCTTGTTTCTGCCCCCCCCCGCCACGCTTCGGGTTCTATTCACCATGCTCCTGGCACCCTGGGGCTCGTTCTCCTCTTTACCACCTTCCCGCCCTGGGTCAGTTGCGATGCCGCTGGCTCGCCATGCCCAGATCCGGGTCTCAAAGTCATTCACGCCAGTCCGGCGCGCAAAAAAAGAGCCCCGCAAGCGGGGCTTTTATGACAGGGTTGGACTTGATCTGTCAGCTTCCAAAGACCGAATCCTGGGTCTTAGCCGTTTGCACCGAAACCACGGAGGCCTGGGACTGGTTAAGGGAACTCTCTTCAGAGACCACGACGCCGGTTGAGACACCACCGATGACCAGAGCGATTGCAGCGATAACACCTAACATTTTTGTTCTCCTAAAGGGGAGTGGGGTTGGATTGAGAGTTAGTATATCAGTGGATACTAATATAACAAGACCCAAGATGTTACGCTTTGTTACCGCACTGTTAAGAATACCGGGCTCAGAGGGCCTCTTCCCAGATGGGCGAGAGGCGCATGGTGTTAGTGGTCTGTCCGGCCAGGGAGTAGGGCGCGTCACCAGCCGGATGGGCTGTTGGCCGATCAGGCTAAGACCATAAGCTCTCTTTGGTAGCCGTCAACTCCCCCGGCGGGAGCCATGGCCGGCGTACCACAAGAGGTGCTCAAGGAGCCCCGTGGTGCGGGCAACGGAGGCCTGCACGCTTTTGAGCATGGCGGGCACCTGGGTGACATCCAGGTTGTCGCTGATCTCCAGTGCGGCGAGTTGGGCGTTGCCGACGATGCTTGCCAGGAGATCCCGGAAGATGAGGTCATCCTTGGAGTCCAACGGGATGGCCAGCACCTTGTGTTGGGCAATGATGCCCTCCTGGAAACGCCGCCGCGCGTCGTCGGCGGCTTTGCGCTCGCTCAGATCATTAAAAATAATCACAAATCCAAGCGTCTGGTGAGGCGATGAGAGCACCGGGTCGGCACGCACCAGAAAGGCCCTGCCTCCCCCCTCGGGGACTAGCAGCAGGGTCTCGCTCCGCCAGGGGCGCAGATGCTCCCGGAGGTCCAGCAGTTGCCGCTGGGCCTCGGTCTTATCCACGAAGAGGGCAAGAATATCCGCCAGGGTACCGGGGCGATGACCGGCCTTGAGCAGGCGGTCAAAGGCTTGGTTGGTCAGGAGGATCCGCCCCGCGGCATCGGCGATGAGCAGGGGCTGTTCCGAGAGCCGGACCCGGGTCATGACCTGTTCCAGTTGGTGCTGGGTAATCAGGAAACGAACTGCGCGGAACTGCTGAATGACGTCCGCCACCGAGTCCCCCATCAGGCGGGCGGTGGTGAGGTCGTTCGCCGTCCAGGGGTCCGAGGTGCCCTCGACGACCTCGTGCCACTGGGCGAAGGACCGGCGCGGCGAGAGCTGGGTGGGATCGTCGCCGGTTTTTACCCCTTCGTGGGGGTTGCCGCCCCAGGTCAGGGTCCGTATCCGCTCGGGTCGGAACCAGAGCAGGTATTCCCCTGGGGTTTGGGAGATGGGCACGGCCAGGACGCCGGCCGCGACGGTGGTCAGGGACTGGAAGAGCGGCTCGCGACGACAGAGGTCGGCCGTGGCCATCACGGGTTCGCGGGGTCCTTTATCCAGCCAGGCCCCGATCTCGCGCAACTGCTGCGTCCCTGGGACATCGCCGGCGGTGACGATGGCATCATCCCGCAGCAGGGCTACCCCCGTCGCATTCAGCGGCTGCAGTACGACCTGGGGGTTGTCGAAGAGGGCGCCCTCCCAGTCACCGTTGGTCGAGATGGCCTCGACCATGCGCTGCTCGAGGCGCCGCACGGATAGCTCGGCCTGGGACTGCACGAAGCTTTCGAGGGCAGCGATGCGGGTCGATGTCGCCTCGGCGAGAAGTTCACAAACGACACGGGTGGGGTACTGAATCAGGCGGGGGGTGTAATGGTGACATGCCACCAGCCCCCACAGTTTGTCGCCCACGACCAGGGAGGCCACCAGGGTGGCGCACACCCCCATGTTCTTGAGGTACTGGATATGGATGGGGGACATGCTGCGCAGGCAGCAGAGGGACATGTCGAGGGGGGCGCCGCCATTTGGCACCCGCTCGGGTACCAGGGGAACCGGGGTGTAGCCCGCGTCCACCAGAACCCGGACGCGGTTGCGTTTGTAGAGGCGGCGCGCGATGCGGGGAATGTCGCTTGCCGGGTAGCGATTGCCCAGGAAGGGCTCCAGCTCGGGCTCGCGTTCCTCGGCGATGACGGCCCCATGCCCGTCCTCGTCGAAGCGGTAAACCATGACCCGGTCATAGCCGGCCAGTTCCTTGAAGATCTTCGCGGTTTCGTCGCCGAGGGCCTGGAGGGAAGAAGTCGCCGAGATGCCCCGCAGGGCCTCGCAGACGAAGGCCGAGGGGTCGGACGGTGGGGCGGCGAGTTCGAGTTCCAGGATCAGGCCGCCGCCCGCCGGGCGGTGCAGGGAGCCGTCGAGTTCCCCGCCCAGGGTGTCCACTCGGCAACGCACCGCCACCGGGATCTGATCGATGGGATCCCCGAGGTGCGCGCTGACCCGCTGGGCCAGGTTGCCGCCCAAGGCCCCCAGCGGTTTGCCGAGTACCCCGTCGGTGACGCAGAGAAAAGCCGCGGCGTTGGCGCTCGCTTGCACCATGGTGAGGTCCGGTTCGCTGACCAGTAACAGGACCCCGTGGGGCTGGATGGAATTGGCGAGGTGGATTTGTTCCCGCTCGCAGTTGGACAGGTCCGCCTGTCCAAAGCCGGGGTTAGTGGAGGGAGACGCGTCCTTGCCCAAGGCACTCACCGCTTTGACTCGGCTTTATCATCTTCAAGGCCGTAGCGGTTAAGCTTGACGTAAAGGCTTTGCCGGCTGAGGCCGAGGAGTTCCGCCGCCACGGTTCGGTTGCTGCCCGCCAACTCCAGCGCCGCCAGGATGTAGTGGCGCTCGACGACCTCGACCGTGTCGTCTACAAGTTTTCGCAGGGTGGTCTTGCCGACCTGTTTGGTCAGAAAGTCCAGCCACTGGGCCACGCCTCCGGCCTGGCCCTCGGTGGAGAGACGGCGACCGATGTCTCGGAGAAAGACGCCGATGTAGGCGGGATTGGTGGCGGTATTTCCAGTTGCGGAGATTTCGACCTCGACCTCCGTGCCATGTTCGCCATGGAGCGTGGTTGAAAAGAGTCTAACCGCGCCCAGGCGCAGTACGTTAGCCAGGAGGACGGTCAGGTCGGCGCCGGGGCGGCCGAGCCAGCGGCCAAGGGGCTTGCCCAGGAGCGAGGTCTCGGAACCCATCTGCACCATGTCGAGGAAGGCGCGGTTGGCGCGAAGGATGGCGCCCTGGTCGTCGATGACCACGAAGGCGTCCGGTCCCCGTTCGAGCAGATCCTCGGTGGGGATCGCCTGGGAACCACCCTGGTAAAGGGTCGTCGGCATGCCGGACGGGGAGAGCTGGACCAGGAAAACTTCGTTCGAGGCGGAGGACATCAGGGATGCCCGTGCCAGCCAGGGCTGACGGTCCTCGCCAAGCCGCAGCAGGATACCGGGGGCCTTGCCGCGCTCGCGCACCTGCCGGAGCATGTTGGCGAAGGTTTCGCGATCCTCTGCCAGGAGGGTTTCAAGAAACTTGCCGGTCCCCGTGGACCTGGGCTTGGGCGTGGGCAGCCCCAGGGCCTGGGCGGCGGCGGGATTTAGCTCCAGGACGCTCAGGCCCCGGGCATCCAGGATGAGGACGGCCTCGTTGGAGGAGTTGAAGAGAAGCCTATACCGGGTCTCGACCTCGCGCAGCTTCCAATAGTCCCGTTCCAGGGCCTGTTGGGCCTCCACGAGCCGATTCTGGAGTTCGGTGACGGCACGCAGGTTCTTGCCCACCGCCAGGAGGCCACGGTCCTTGCCCAGTTGGATGGTGGTGTATTCGATGTGGGCCTCGGCACCGCTGGGAAGGCGCTGCACGACCTGGCGGAAGGCGGAAACACCCAGCGAACGGGCATCCTCGAGCATGAGCTCGAGGTGAATCCCATCCGACGGCCTGACGGTGTCGGCCCAAGGCCGTCCCACCCAGTCATCGGGATGTTCGCCCGCGAAAGTGTCTGACAAGCTGGCTTCCTGAATTATGCCATTGATGTCCAGCACAAGCTTGACGTCCGGCGCTGCAATGCTTTTCTGGATCATATGGGTATAAGGCTGGTAGCCCCAAGGATAGTTGTTAACGCCACCGGCTGGCAAGATCGGCGACATGTGCCGCCAGGGCCGCCAGCAACCAGAGGATGGTCATCTCCCAGCCGGCATGGGTGAGGGCCGCCCGCAGCGCCACCAGCAGGCCAGCGCCGGCGGCAAGGTTGGCCACGAGCCCGAACGTCGGCACCCCGCGGCCGGTGCTCCGACGATAGGCCCAGAGCAGGGCCGCCTCCAAGGTCATCAAAACCATCAGCAGATCGACGATTCGCCCCGATTCGAAGAATCCCATCATCCTGATTCTGGCTCCTTGGCGGCATGGGGATTAAGGGCGAACCATGCCCAGCAGGTGCGCTACATCCTTGACCAGGATGCGCATATGGGCGACCGGATTCGCCCTGACCAGGCGTTTGTTCATGTAGGCCTCCCAGGTGAGCCGCTGCACGTCCGGGTCCCGGCACATGCTCACGAATCGCTCGCGCCGCCGGTCGCTCGAATACCAGAAGCGCTGGAGCATGCCCAGAATAAAAAAGACCCGGCCGTGCGCCTTCATAAAGCGTGACCGGGCGGTAGCCAAGGCGCGGACATCACCGGAAGTGCAGAAGGCATCGGCTGCTTGAGCCGCCAGGCGCCCGCTGACCATGGCATAGTATATGCCTTCGCCGGATGCCGGCGCGACCACCCCTGCGGCATCGCCCGCCAGGATCAGGTTGCGGCCATCGTCCCACCGCGGGCGAGGCTGCAGGGGGATGGGCGCGCCCTCGCGCCGCAGGGTCGTCATCTGGGCGAGGCCCGCGGCCTCCCGAAGCCTTGTCGTGGCCTGGCGGAGCGAGAAGCCGTCGATGGCCGTGCCGACCCCGATACTGATGCTGTCGCCGTGGGGGAAGATCCAGCCGTAAAAGTCCGGCGAGATAACACCTTGATAGTAAACGTCGCAGCGAGTTGGGTCATAGTCGCCCCCCGCGCCGACCGGAGCGGTGACGATTTCGTGATAGGCGTTCACGTACCGCATCTTGTGGCTGTCCGGCAGGCATTGCTTGGCCACTAGGGAGTTGGCGCCATCTGCGCCGATGAGGCAACGGGCGCGCACGCTCTCGGAGGTCGAACGGTCTCTGCCCGGGGCGCCGGGATAGTAGTGGATCCGCACCGTGCCACCCTCGTCACGCGTCACCTCGTGGAGGGTGCCGACCCGCAATCGAGCACCAGAGGACTCGGCGCGCTGGCGTAGCCAAGGGTCGAAATGATCCCGTTTGACCATGCCGACGTAACCGCCGTTGATCGGCATGTCCACGCGGCGCTCGGCGGGGGAGACCATGCGTGCTGAGTGAATGCGGGCGCACAGCAGGGACTCGGGAATCTCGAACTCGCGCATGAGTTGCGGAGGGATGGCCCCGCCGCAGGGTTTGATACGGCCATTGCGGTCCAACAACAGGACCGAGCGCCCAGCGCGGGCCAGTTCATTGGCCGC
Organism: Chromatiaceae bacterium; assembly: GCA_044228695.1. Classification (GTDB taxonomy): domain Bacteria; phylum Pseudomonadota; class Gammaproteobacteria; order Chromatiales; family Chromatiaceae; genus M0108. The sequence continues at coordinate 45,990 of JBGAUK010000008.1, forward strand.
CGTCGCCCCCGCTGGCCCGCCTCCTACTACGACGACATCGAAGGTTTCCAGCCCGGACATACTAGGAGGCCCCCGTCTCGGTGATGGGATCGCCCTGGAAGGCGGCCAGCCTCTCTTGGGCCGGTAAGGGGCGGGTCACCCTGACCGCCAAGACCGCGGAGATCAGGAACATGATGGCCTCGCCGGCAAATACGGTCGCATAGGCGAAGATGGACGATTCCATGAGGAAACGCGCCAGATCAACGGCCGCGGTACCGAGGAAGCCCCCCAGTCCGAAGGCCAGGGCCTGAGCGGCGCCCCAGAGCCCCATGCGCATGCCTTCGCGTTGCTCGCGGCCCGCGCCCACCAGGGTCATCATGGAGCCAATGGCGGCGATCGCGAAGAGGCCGTTGGCGACACCAAGGGCGAAGACCGTGATTTGCAACGGCCATGCCGGGGCGAAAAAGGCCCCAAGGGAGAGGGCGAAGAGGGCGACCGCGGAGGCGATGCAACCCCGCACGGTCCAGTCCTGCAGGGTGCCAAAGCGGCGCCCCCAGGCGGAACTACCCATGAAGGCCAGCAATAACATCCCCGTGAGCACCCCACCATTCTGGGTGCCCGCGAGCTGCGTCGATTGGCCTGGTGTCAGGCCAAAAACAATACCCGCGAAGGGCTCCAGGATCAGGTCCTGGGCGCTGTAGGCCAGCATGGAAAAGAAGACGAAGAGGGTGAAGCGCCGGGCCTTGGGCTCCGACCAGACCTGGGCCAGGGCCTCCCTGAAACTGGCCTGGCCGGAGGCGTGAGCCTGGCCGAGCCCGGAAGTCAGCGGGCGAGCCGCTCCTTCGATCCCCCATATTGAGAGCAGGGTTACTACCAGGGCGATGGCGGAGACGGTTGTTGTGACTATGACGAGTCGTCCGGGGGAGAAGGGATCGAGAAAGTGGCCGGCGGTGGTGGCGGTGATGATAAAACCGATGATCATCATCACCCAGAGGGTGGTGGCTGCCGCCGCCCGCTGGTGCTCGCCGACGCGCTGGGCCAACAGCACCAGTAAGGATGTCCCACAGGCGCCCACGCCCACGCCGATGAGGGTGAAGGCCAGGATGGCCAGGGTGGTCCCGCCTGGCAGGTTATGCTCCATCCAGGCAGTGGCGATACTCGCCATGACCCCGCCGAGGGCCAGTAACCCCATGCCGCCCAAGATCCAGGGTGTGCGGCGCCCGCCCATGTCCGAGCCGTAACCCCAGCGTGGGCGGGAGATCTGCACGAGATGGTGCAGTGCGACCAGGGCACCGGGGATCATGGCCGGCAGGGCGAACTCGACGACCATGACCCGATTCAGGGTCGATGTCGTCAGGACGATGATGGCGCCCAGTGAGGTCTGGACCAGTCCCAGGCGCAGGATGCCGAGCCAGCCGAGAGTGGGTTGCAGGCTGTTGTTCATGGAATTATTCCTCTCAGGGCAAAGGCGCTAATGAGCATGCCAGTGACATAGACGCTCACCCCCATGGCGCTGAACCAGGTCGCCTGCTCGCGGGGGTTGCGCAGGAACCGAATCATCATCAGGAGTTGGACGAGGAGGACGAGGGCGACCGTGAAGGCATGCCATGGCCGCTCCCAGACGGCCAGGGCGGTGATGACCGCGACTTGGGGCAGGGCCATGAAGAGGCAAGCGACCCAGGCCGCCCCCCGGACACCCAGTTGGACGGGCAGGGAGCGGATGCCCAGGCGCTGGTCACCCTCGATTGCCTTGAAATCGTTCAGGGTCATGATGCCGTGGGCGCCCGCGCTGTAAAGTCCGGCCAGGAGCAGGATGCGCCAGTTGGGCATCAGGCCCCCGATCATGACCGCCGCGCCCGTGACCCAGGCCAGCCCCTCATAGGAGATGGCGACGGCGGTGTTGCCCCACCAGCCGTTACGCTTGAGTCGCAGGGGGGGGGCGCTATAGGCCCAGGCCATCGCCAGGCCGAGGGCCGTGGCGCCCAACACCCAGGTCCCCAAGAGGGCGGCGACTAGAAGAGAGACCAGGGTCCAGAGGATCGCGATACGCAAGCCCCAACGGCCGGGCATCCGTCCCGAGGGAATGGGCCGGTTTGGTTCGTTGATGGCATCCACATGCCGATCAAACCAATCATTGACCGCCTGGCTGGTGCCACAGACGAGGGGGCCGGCGAGGAGGACACCGATAATGACTAGTGGCCAGTGCGCCAGAATGGGCTGTCCCGAAGAGACGACGCCACAGCCGAAGGCCCACATGGGGGGGAACCAGGTGATGGGCTTGAGCAATTCCAGGGTGGCCGCCGCGTTGGGGCGCTTATCCAGGATGGCCGGCATGGGAGATAGAGTCATGATGCGAATTTACTACTTGACAGTTGGCGGTGTCAATCAAAGTTTACACCCGGCCCGGAACGGGGCCCCAGGCCGGGACGGCATCCGGGCGGCGGGCCGGGTCACCGCGCGGCGCGGGCGATCGCCAGAAGGCCCCTCCCCGGCGGCTATGTGGGGCTGATCCGAGCCAATCTCCATCTCTCCTGACGTAAACTTTAGTTGACACTTGGCCCCCGGGCGGGCTAGATTTTAGCGGCAGGCATTGGCTGCGCACGGCGGACTTCGCTATGGGTCTCTCTCAATCCCGGAATTCTTCGCCTCGGCCGCTGTATTCCCCCGAGGAGCGTCGCCGACGTGACGCGTCGCCCTGGACCATCGTCCAAGGGATACTAGCGCCCGTGCAATTTCTGGTTTTCCTGATCAGCATCATCCTGGTGCTGCGCTATCTGGCGACGGGCGCGGGGGAGGCGGTGGCAACGGCCTCCATCGTGATTAAGACCCTGTTTCTCTACGCCATCATGATCACGGGGTCCATTTGGGAGAAGGTGGTGTTCGGGCGCTACCTCTTTGCGCGCGCCTTCTTCTGGGAAGATGTCTTCAGCATGTTGGTCCTCGCCTTGCATACCGCCTACCTGGTGGCCCTGATCGGCGGTTATCTGGAGGTGCGGGCCCTGATGATACTGGCCTTAGCCGCCTATGCCGCCTACCTGATCAACGCGACCCAGTTCCTGCTCAAGCTGCGCGCGGCCCGCCTGTCACAGCCGGCCACCGGGACCGTGGGCATGCTCGGGGCGGCGGAGTGAGCCTAGCGGTCACCACTAGTGATACCGACGTCCCCGCGCTCAGCGGGGAGGTGGCGGTTCCCCGCGCCAGCAGTCAACGGTAGGCCTTTTGTGGCCTTGCCGGCATTGTCTGGCTCCACCGCAAGATGCAGGATGCCTTTTTCCTGGTCGTCGGCTCCCGAACCTGCGCCCACATGCTGCAATCTGCGGCGGGTGTCATGATCTTCGCGGCTCCGCGTTTCGCCACGGCGATCCTGGAGGAGCGCGACCTCGCCGGGCTCGCCGATGTCCATGCTGAACTGGACCGCCTGGTCGAACGGTTACTGGAGCGGCGTCCGGACATTGCTACCCTCTTCCTGGTGGGCTCCTGCCCCTCGGAGGTCCTCAAGCTCGATCTGGGTAAGGCGGCGGAGCGGCTGACCAAGGCCCACTTGGGGTCTTTGCGCGTCATGGCCTACTCAGGCAGTGGGCTTGAGACCAGCTTCACCCAGGGCGAGGATACCTGTCTGGAGGCCATGGTGTGCGATTTGCCCAGCCGGCCCGCGGGGGAGCGCGGCCTCCTGGTGGTGGGTACCCTCGCCGACGTGGTCGAGGACCAGTTTTCCCGCCTTTTCGAGGCGCTGGGCATTGGCCCCCTACATTTCTTTCCGCCGCGCCTCTCGTCCGAGCTGCCGCCCCTGGGTAGCGGCACCCAGGTGCTGCTCGCACAGCCCTTTCTGGGACGGGCCGCGCGCGCCCTGGAGGCTCGGGGGGCGCAAGTGCTCGAGGCGCCCTATCCGATCGGGATCGAGGGCACCCGGCTCTGGCTGGGCGCCGCGGCCCGAGCCTGGGGAGTGGCGGAGGCGCGCCTCGCCGAGATTCTGGAGAGACCGGCGGCACGGGCCGAGCAGGCCCTGGCCCGTTATACCCCCGAACTGGCCGGCAAGCGCATCGCCTTCTTCCCCGATTCCCAGCTTGAGATCCCGATAGCCCGCTTTCTCCAGCGCGAATGCGGCATGGAACTCCTGGAGGTCGGCGTGCCCTATCTGGACCGCCGCCTGATGGGCGCCGAAGTCGCCCTCCTGCCCACGGGGACCCGGCTGCTGGAAGGGGCGGATGTGGACGAGCAGCTAGATCGGGTGCGGGCGGAGCGACCCGACCTGACGGTCTGCGGCCTGGGCCTCGCCAATCCGCTGGAGGCGGAGGGGCTCGCCACCAAGTGGTCGATTGAACTGGTGTTCTCGCCGATCCAGGGTTTTGAGCAGGCGGCGGATCTCGCCGAACTTTTCGCCAGACCCCTCATCCGCCGCGAGCGGCTGAAGGTCTAGGCCCATGCAGCTCGCCCTCTGGACCTACGAAGCCCCGACGCATGTCGGCGCCCTGCGGATCGCTACCTCCATGGCGGGGGTGCATTGCGTCCTGCACGCCCCCTTGGGCGACAGCTACGCGGACCTGCTGTTCACCATGGTGGAACGCCGGGCCCAACGCCCACCGGTCTCCTACACCAGCTTCCAGCAACGGGACCTGGGGCGGAGCACGGCCGATCTGGTCAAGGATGCCGTCCGCTCCGCCTACGAGCGCTTTCGCCCCGAGGTCCTGCTAGTGAGCGAATCCTGCACGGCGGAACTCCTTCAGGACCAGGCGGGTACCCTGGCCCGGACCCTGGGTCTGCCGGTGCCCGTGCTGCCCCTGGACCTGCCCTCCTGGTCGCGCAAGGAGACCTGGGGGGCGAGCGAAACCTTCCTGCGGCTGGTGCGCGCCCTCCTGAAGCCCAGGGCCCCCGCCCCGGGCGCCGAGCGGCCATGCCGCGAGGCGGGGCGGCGCCCCCGCGCCAACCTGCTAGGCGCTACCGCACTGGGTTTCCGCTGCCGCGACGATCTGGTGGAAGTCACCCGGCTGCTGGATCAGGTGGGCGTCGATGTCCATGTCACCGCCCCGCTGGGCGCCCGGCCCCGGGATCTGCTGCGCATCCCGGAGGCAGACTTCAACATCTGCCTCTATCCCGAGGTGGCGGAGACGACCTGCGCCTGGCTGGAGCGCCTCTTCGGCCAACCCTGGGTGCGAACGGTACCCATCGGTGTGGGGGCCACGCGGGATTTCCTGGCGGAGGTCAGGCGGGTCGCCGGCCTCGACGTCAGCGCGGGGCTTGCCTCGGGACCGTCCCGGCTACCCTGGTACAGTCATTCGGTGGATGCGACCTATCTCACCGGCAAGCGGGTCTTTATCTTCGCCGATGCCACCCATGCAATCGCCGCGGCCCGCATCGTCGCCGAGGAGTTGGGCATGAGTGTGGTGGGCCTGGGGACCTATCTGCGCGAGCAGGCCCGCTCGGTGCGCGCCGCCGCCCAGGCCTATGGGATCGAGGCCCTGATCAGCGACGATTACCTGGAGGTCGAGGCCCGGATCAGCGAGTCGCAGCCGGAACTGGTCCTGGGCACCCAGATGGAACGTCATGTCGCCAAGCGCCTGGGGATTCCCTGCGCCGTCATCTCGGCCCCGGCGCACGTCCAGGACTTCCCCGCCCGTTTCGCGCCGCAGATGGGCTTTGCGGGGGCGGATGTCATCTTCGACACCTGGGTGCATCCCCTCATGATGGGGCTCGAGGAACACCTGATCACCATGTTCCGGGGGGATTTCGAGTTTCGGGAGGGCGCCGCCCCCTCGCACCTGGGATCGCCCGTGACCGCGACCGCGGTGGATGCCCCCACCCCGCCGGTGGTTGCTGCCCCCGTGCCCCCGGCGTTCGAGTCGGGAGAGGTTGCGCCAATGCCCGAGTCCGGCCCGGTCTGGGATACCCAGGCCGAGCAGGAACTCAAGAAGATTCCCTTTTTCGTCCGCGGCAAAGCCCGCCGCAATACCGAACGCTTCGCCCGGGAGCGCGGCCTTGCCACCATCAGCATGGAGACCCTCTACGATGCCAAAGCCTATTTTGGCCGCTAAAAAGGGCCACGCGGCCTTGGATGCCACTGCGGTGCGTGTGGTGATGTTGTCCCTGGACAGCCACCTCGCGAGTACGATCGAGCGCGCCCAGGCCGATCTGAGGACGGTCCTGCCTGGCTTGTCCATCAGCATGCATGCCGCCACGGATTGGAACGAGGACCCCGAGTCCCTGGTGCGCTGCCGGGAGGACATCAGCCGGGGGGATATCATCATCGTCACCATGCTGGTCATGGAGGAACACATCCTGCCGGTCTTGCCCACCCTCCAGGCCCGCCGCGATGCCTGCGACGCCATGGTGGTCTGCATGTCGGCCGCCGAGATGATGCGCCTGACCCGCATGGGCGGCTTTCGCATGGACGGCACCGGTGGCGGTCCCATGGCCCTGCTACGGCGGCTGCGGGGTAAGTCCAAACCCAACGAGAACAAGAACGCCGGCGCCCAGCAGATGTCCATGCTGCGCCGGATCCCCAAGCTGTTGCGCTTCATCCCGGGCACGGCCCAGGACGTCCGCGCCTATTTTCTGACCCTGCAATACTGGCTGGCGGGTTCCGACGAGAATGTGGCCGCCCTGGTGACCTTCCTGATCGACCGCTACGCCGACGGCCCCCGGCGCGGCTTGCGCGGCTTGCTCAAGGTGCCACCGCCCGTGGAATATGCCGAGGTCGGCCTCTATCATCCGCGCCTCACGGGCCGGGTCGGCGAGGATCTGGCCCGGGTGCCGATGCCGGCGCGTCCCGCCCGGGGCCGGGTGGGCCTGCTGCTGATGCGATCCTATGTGCTTGCGGGTAACACGGCGCATTACGACAGCGTGATCGAGGCCCTGGAGGAGCGCGGCCTGCAGGTCGTTCCCGCCTTCGCCAGCGGGCTCGATGCCCGCCCCGCCATCGAGCGCTTCTTCGTCCGTAACGGCAAGGCCGTGGTGGACGCCGTGGTCTCGCTCACCGGCTTCTCCCTGGTTGGGGGGCCCGCCTATAACGACAACCATGCCGCCCAAGAGGTCCTCGCCGGTCTGGATGTGCCCTACATCACGGCCCTGGCGGTGGAATTCCAGACCCTGGAGCAGTGGCAGACCTCCGATCAGGGGCTGATGCCGGTCGAGGCGACCATGATGGTCGCTATCCCCGAACTCGACGGCGCCACCGGGCCTCTCGTCTTCGGTGGCCGTTCCAACGCCGCCCTCCCCGAGCGGGCGCGGGACATGCAGCCCCAGACCGAGCGCATCGAGGTCCTGGCGGAGCGGGTAGAGCGGCTGGTCCGGTTGCGCCACACGCCGCGCTCCCAGCGCAAGATCGCCATGGTCTTGTTCAACTTCCCGCCCAACGCCGGCAATACGGGTACCGCCGCCTATCTCTCCGTCTTTGCCTCCCTCTTCAATACCCTGACGGAGTTGCGGGACGCCGGATATGGGGTGGAGGTGCCGGAATCCGTGGACCTACTGCGGGAGTCCATCATCAACGGCAACGCGGCGCGCTATGGCGCTCATGCCAATGTCCATGCCCGGGTGCGCACCGACGACCATGTGCGGCGCGAGACCTGGCTCAAGGAGATCGAGAAGCAGTGGGGTCCCGCCCCAGGCCGCCAGCAGACCGATGGCGCCTCCCTCTTCGTCCTGGGCGAGTCCTTTGGCAACGTCTTCGTCGGCGTCCAGCCGGCCTTCGGCTACGAAGGCGACCCCATGCGCCTCCAGTTCGAGAAGGGCTTCACCCCGACCCATGCCTTCTCCGCCTTTTACCGCTGGATCAGCGAGGAATTTGGCGCCCACGCCGTGCTGCACTTTGGCACCCATGGCGCCCTGGAGTTCATGCCCGGTAAGCAGGCGGGGCTCTGCGGGACCTGTTGGCCGGATCGCCTCATCGGGGCCCTGCCGAATTTCTACCTCTATGCCTCCAATAACCCCTCGGAAGGCATGATCGCCAAGCGCCGGTCCGCGGCCACCCTGGTCAGCTACCTGACCCCCCCCATCGCCCATGCGGGGCTCTACCGCGGTCTCATCGACCTCAAGGTGTCCCTGGAGCGCTTCCGGGGCTTGGCCCCGGAGAGCCAGGCCGAGCGCGGCCAACTCGCGGAGCTGATCCAGGCCCAGGCCGCCGAGATGGACCTGACCGCCGCCGAGCCCGCCTGGGGAGTGGAGGCTGAAGACTGCGTGGCCCGGCTCGCCGAGACGGTTCTGGAACTCGAGTACACCCTGATTCCCCATGGGCTGCACGTGGTCGGCAAGCCGCCCTCGGCGGATCAGCGCGCCGATATGTTGCTGGCGGTGGCGGAGGCGTCCCATGACGCGCGTCCTCCCAAGCCCGCCATCGAGGCCCTGGTCGCTGGCCAGACGCCGGAGGCGGCCCTGGGCTTGGCGGGGATGGCGCCCGAGGAGAAGAGCCTCACCCTGTTCCGGGAGTTGGCGAACACCGATCATCTCCTCGCCCAGGACACCGAGCTGCCGGGGATTGTCCATGCCCTGGATGGCTGCTATGTCCGCCCGGCCCCCGGCGGGGATTTACTCCGTACCCCGGACATCCTGCCCACTGGGCGCAACCTCCATGGCTTCGACCCCTTCCGCTTGCCCAGCGCCTTTGCCGTGCGCGATGGCAACGCCCAGGCGGCGCGCTTGCTGGAACGGCATCTGATCGAGGGCAACCCCTTCCCGGAATCCATTGCCCTGGTGCTCTGGGGCACGGACAACCTCAAGACCGAGGGGGGACCCATTGCCCAGGCCCTGGCCCTTATGGGTACGCGGCCCCGCTTCGATAGCTATGGTCGTCTCGCCGGGGCCAGCCTCATCCCCCTCGAAGAGCTGGGACGCCCCCGGGTCGATGTGGTCATGACCCTATCGGGCATCTTCCGCGACCTCTTGCCCTTACAGACCCGCATGTTGGCTGAGGCCGCCTACCTGGCCGCCGTTGCGGAGGAGCCCGAGGAGCGCAATTTCGTCCGCAAGCATGCCTTGGCCTACCAGGCGGCCAAGGGCTGCGACCTCGAAACCGCTGCCCTGCGGGTTTTTAGCAACGCCGATGGTGCCTATGGGGCCAACGTCAACTACCTGGTGGACAGCAGTCGCTGGGGCGAGGAGGACGAACTGGCGGAGACCTACACCCGTCGCAAGTGCTTCGCCTTTGGGCGCACCGGCAAGCTGATGCGCCAGCCCGAGTTGCTGTGCAGCGTGCTGGCCGATGTGCAGCTCGCCTACCAGAATCTGGATTCCGTTGAACTCGGCGTCACCACCATCGACCACTACTTCGATACCCTGGGAGGCATCAGCCGTGCCGTGAGCCGCTCCAAGGGCGGCGATATCCCTGTCTATATCGGCGACCAGACCCGGGGCAACGGCGTGATCCGCACCCTGGCCGAGCAGGTGGCGGTGGAGACTCGCACCCGCATGCTCAATCCCAAGTGGTACGAGGGCATGCTGGAGCACGGCTACGAGGGCGTGCGTCAGATCGAGGTCCACATCACCAACACCATGGGCTGGTCGGCCACCACGGGGCAGGTCGCCCCCTGGGTCTATCAACGCCTGACCGAGACCTATGTCCTGGACGCCGAGATGCGCGAGCGTCTGGCCGCCCTCAACCCCACGGCCTCCGCCAAGGTCGCCAGCCGGCTCATCGAGGCCCACGAACGGCGCTATTGGACGCCGGACCCGGCCACCCTGGAGGCCCTGCGTCGGGCGGGGGAGGAGCTGGAGGACCGGCTCGAGGGCGTCCTGGAGGCGGCGGCGTGATCGGTAGCGCCTCCCGCTTCCCGAGCTGCCAGGCCGGCGTCCCCTGTCCCGATGAGTTGGGGGCCGTGGACTTCGAGTTCGACTGCACCGACGATGTCGGCGCGGCCAAGGTCTTTGCCGTTTATGGCAAGGGTGGCATTGGCAAAAGCACCACCTCCTCCAATCTGTCGGTGGCCTTTTCCAAGCTCGGCAAGCGGGTCCTGCAGATCGGCTGTGACCCCAAGCATGACTCCACCTTTACCCTGACCAAGCGTCTCGTGCCCACGGTGATCGATGTCCTGGAGTCCGTGAACTTCCATCCGGAGGAACTGAGGCCCGAGGACTATGTGTACGCTGGTTACAACGGAGTCATGTGCGTCGAGGCCGGGGGCCCGCCCGCGGGTACGGGTTGCGGCGGCTACGTGGTCGGCCAGACGGTCAAGCTCCTCAAGCAGCACTCTCTGCTGGAGGACACGGACGTGGTGATTTTCGACGTCCTCGGTGACGTGGTCTGCGGGGGCTTCGCGACCCCCCTCCAGCATGCCGAGCGCGCCATCATCGTCACCGCCAACGACTTTGATTCCATCTTCGCCATGAATCGCATCGCCAGCGCCATCCTCGCCAAGTCCCGGGATTACCGGGTCCGGCTGGCGGGCGTGGTGGCGAATCGCAGTGCCGCCACGGACGAAATCGATCGGTTCAACGAGGCCGTGGGTCTGAGGCGGTTGGCCCATTTCCCGGATCTGGACGTCATCCGGCGCAGCCGGCTCAAGAAATCCACCCTCTTCGAAATGGATCCGACCCCCGAGGTGGAGGCCGCCCAGGCCGAATACCTCCGGTTGGCCGAGATCCTCTGGGCCGGCACCGAGCCCCTGGACGTGGCGCCCATGCGCGACCGCGATATCTTTGACTTCCTGGGGTTTGACTGATGGCAGATAGCGGCTACCAACAACGGCGGGGTCAAATCGAGACCTACTTCAACCGCACTGCGGCCGAGGCCTGGTCGCGGCTGACCTCCGATGCCCCCGTCAGCCGCATCCGCGCCACGGTGCGCGCCGGCCGAGATCGGATGCGGGACCTCTTGCTGAACTGGCTGCCCGAGGACCTGTCCGGCCAGCGTCTGCTCGACGCGGGCTGCGGGACCGGCGCCCTGGCCGTCGCGGCGGCGCGGCGCGGCGCCCAGGTCGTGGCCATCGACGTGGCGCCGACTCTTATCGAACTGGCGCGCGAGCGCATCCCCCTGGACCTGGCGCCGGGTACGGTGGACTTCCGGGTGGGGGACATGCTGGATCCCGCCCTGGGGGAATTCGACCATGTGGTCGCCATGGATTCCCTGATCCACTATCGCACCCAGGATGTCCTGGCCGTTCTGAGTGGCATCGGTGGGCGTACCCGGGGGTCCATCCTCTTTACCTTCGCGCCCAAGACCCCCAGCCTGACCCTGATGCACGCGGTCGGCCGCTTCTTCCCGCGCGGTGACCGCGCCCCGGCCATTGAGCCCGTCGGAGAGGCGGACCTCCAGCGCCGCATCGCGGCGGAACCCGTATTCGCCGACTGGCGCCTGGGGCGTTGCGAGCGCATCGTCAGCGGCTTTTATACCTCCCAAGCCCTGGAACTGGCGCGCCGATGAGGGCCAGGACCCACGATCTGATCCGGACCTGGATGCGGCTCGGTCCCCGCCTGCTGCCCTTCGCGGATGCTGCCACGGTGGAGTTGCCCCTGCCCCGGCTGCTGCGGCTGGCCCTTTTCCAGGTCTCCGTGGGCATGGCCGTGGTCTTGCTCACGGGTACCCTCAACCGGGTGACGGTTGTCGAACTGGGGGTCCCGGCCTGGCTGGTCTCCATCATGGTCTCCTTGCCCCTCCTCTTCGCCCCCTTCCGGGCCTTGGTGGGCTATCGCTCCGATACCCACAGATCCGCCCTGGGCTGGCGGCGGGTGCCCTACATCTGGTTGGGCACCATGCTCCAGTTTGGTGGCCTGGCCATCATGCCCTTCGCCTTGCTGATCCTGTCCCGCGATAGCCAGGGCCCGGCCTTCCTGGGACCCCTTGGGGCCGGGCTCGCCTTCCTGCTGGTGGGGGCCGGGTTGCACATCACCCAGACCGCGGGTCTGGCCCTGGCGACGGACCTGGCGCCGCCCGCCTCCCGTCCTCGGGTGGTGGCGCTGCTCTATGTGATGCTGCTGCTGGGCATGGTGGGCAGTTCCACCGTCTTTGGGCTGCTCTTGGACGACTTCAGCCAACTGCGGCTCATTCAGATCATTCAGGGTGCCGCGGCGCTGACGATGGCGCTCAACCTGGTGGCCCTCTGGAAGCAGGAGGCGCGCGACCCGGGTCGTACCCGGGGGCTGGCCAAGGGCCCGGATTTTGGCGCGGTCTGGCGAGACTATGTGCAGGGGGGACGCACCGGGCGGATGTTGGTGGCCCTGGGCCTGGGTACCGCCGGCTTCAGCATGCAGGACATTCTTCTGGAGCCTTACGGCGGCCAGGTCCTGGGGCTGACGATCGGGGCCACCACCGCACTCACCGCCCTGCTGGCCGGTGGGACGCTCCTGGCCTTTGCCCTGGCCGCCAGACACCTGGGCCGGGGGGGAGACCCCTATCGCCTGTCCGCCATCGGCGCCCTCATCGGGATTTTCGCCTTTACCCTGGTGATCTTCGCCGCCCCCCTGGCCTCCGCGCTGCTCTTTCGCACCGGCGCCTTCCTGATCGGTTTCGGCGGCGGGCTTTTCGCGGTAGGCACCTTGACCGCGGCCATGGATCAGGCCGCGGAGGGCTACCATGGCCTCGCGCTGGGAGCCTGGGGTGCCGTGCAGGCTACCGCCGCCGGCCTGGCCATCGCATTGGGCGGCGTGCTCCGCGACCTGGTCGCGGGATTCGCCGAGCAGGGGCTGCTAGGTGCCGCGCTCAACAGCCCGGCAACGGGCTATGGCGTAGTCTATCATTTGGAAATTGGACTACTTTTCGCGACCCTGGTCGCGATTGGACCGCTCGTGGGCACCCGCCAGCGGCCCGAGACATTGATGTCGACGCGTTTCGGCCTAGCCGATTTTCCCGGCTAGAAACTTGCAACAGGAGGAAACTTTATGTACACCGGCGCTTTAACCAGCCATCTTGACGTTGCCCAGATCGTCTTATATGCCTTCTGGCTCTTCTTCGCGGGTCTCATCATCTACCTTCGCCGCGAGGATAAGCGGGAAGGCTATCCTCTGGAGTCGGACCGCTCCCAAATCAAGGTCGTGGGCTTCCCGTCCATGCCCGAGCCCAAAACCTTCCTCCTGCCCCATGGCGGCGGTATCCGGACCGCGCCGCGTCAAGAGGCCCGCGAGATCGTCAACGCCACGCCGGTCGAGCCCTGGCCTGGCGCGCCGCTGCGGCCCAATGGCGATCCCATGCTGGCGGCCGTGGGTCCCGGTGCCTCCCCGGACCGCGCCGATGTGCCGGATCTGACCCTCGAGGGTATGCCCAAGATTATCCCGATGCGGGCGGCACCGGACTTCTCCGTCGCCCCGCAAGACGTGGACCCGCGCGGCCTGCCCGTTCTGGGCGCCGATGGTCAGGTGGGTGGCATCGTCAAGGACATCTGGGTCGATCTCTCCGAGCCTCAGATCCGTTACCTCGAGGTGACCCTGACCAACACCGCCGATGAGGAAGAAGCCCCGGCGAACGAACAGCCCGATCTGATCCAGGATGTGCTGCTACCCATGACCTTCGTGCGGGTAAACCGTAAGGAGCGCCAGATCAAGGTCGCCTCGATCATGGGCCGGCACTTTGCCCATGTGCCCCGCTTGTCCAACCCGGAGCAGATTACGCTGCGCGAGGAAGATAAGATCTGCGCCTACTATGCGGGAGGTACCCTCTACGCCAAGGCCGAGCGCTCCGAGCCCCTGTTTTGAATCCGGCCGTGAACGAGTACGACCAAGAGCCGATTCCGGGTCTGCCAGAGATCCCTCCCGAAGGGGAGCGGATCCTCTGGCAAGGCGCGCCGGGCTGGCTGGGCCTGGCGCGGCGCGCATTCCATGTGCGCAAGGTGGCCATCTATTTCGCGCTGATCTTCTTCTGGTTTCTGGCTTCCAAGCTCCTGGGGGGGGAATCACTGGTCCAGGGGGCGGTGCTGGGAAGTTGGCTGTTGGCCCTGGCGTTGGTGGCGATTGGACTGCTACTGCTGCTGGCCTGGGCCAATAGTCGCGCGACCCTTTATACCCTGACCAGCCGGCGCGTGGTCATGCGCTTCGGGGTCGCTGTCTCCATGACCATCAATATTCCCTTTAGCCAGATCGGGTCCGCGGGGCTGCGCCGGTATGAGGACGGGACGGGGGATATCACCCTGTCCCTGGTCGGACGGCCCCGCATCTCCTACCTGGTGCTCTGGCCGCATGTACGGCCTTGGCGTTTCGGTCAGGTAGAGCCTATGTTACGAGTGGTGCCGGATGCCGCCCGGGTGGCCGATATCCTCTCTAGTGCCTTGCAAGCCTTGGCGGCCGCCAGGGCGGAGGCTGAACCGGCGATCGGCACCAGCAAGGGAGGAGGGACCGACCCTTCGACCCCGGACCTGTCCGCGGTATCTTCCGCATGAGGCCTTTGTGGAGACGGAGCATGGCGGCGTGAGTGACCCCCTGAATCAGCAGCCCTTTCCCCGTGGTGCCCTGATTGGCGCGGCGGCCCTGATTGGCTTTTCCCTTCTGGCGGTCACCCTGGCCCGCGTCGTTGGCTTGGAGGCTGGCGGGGAGCCGGCGGCCCCCCTGGTGGAATCCCGGGAACTACGCTTCGCGGATCGCCCAGATGGGGCGGTCCTGGTTTACGAGGGCCAGGGCGACGAGGTCGTGGACCTGGTGCCACCCGGCAGCGGCGGCTTCGTGCGGGGTGTACTTCGCGCCCTGGCAAGGGAACGCCGCAGTCATGGGGATCAGGAGGCGGCCGTGCCTTTCCGGCTGAGCCGGCTCGCGGATGGTCGAGTCACCCTGGAAGACCTCTCGACGGGGCGTGTCATTGACTTGAGGGCCTTCGGACCCACCAACGAGGAGGCCTTTACCCGGCTATTGAATGGCGGGGAACCGGCCCCATGAGGCCTGCCGCGCACCGGGGTCATCCGGTCTTGTCCAAGGGCAAGTGCCGATGATGGCTTATGTGATCCCTGTTTTATACACCCTCTTCGTCTGGTGGCTGACTACGGGTGTCCTGCTGTATTTGCACCGGCTGCCGGCGCGGACCTACCGCCGGAGCATGCTGGGCATGATGCTGATCGCGGGGGCGGCCCTCGTCGGCCATGCCCTGGCCAGCCTGGGGACCGAGCCCAGTGACGCCTACCTCGCCTTTTCCTGTGCCCTGATCCTCTGGGGGTGGCTGGAGTTGGGTTATTTCACGGGATTCCTGGTGGGGCCCCATTGCGATCCCTGTCCCGAGGACTGCCGTGGCTGGCGCCGCTTCTGGCTGGCATTGCGTACCGGCCTCTTCCTGGAGATTGGCATCATCGTCACGGCGGCGGTGCTGGTGGTCGCCGCCTGGGACGCGCCGAATCAGGTCGGCGTCTGGAGTTTCCTGGTGCTCTGGTTGATGCGCTTGAGCGCCAAGCTCAACCTCTTCCTCGGTGTTCCGAATCTCCACGACCATTGGTTGCCCGAGCAAATGCGGTTCCTCTCGACCTATATGGTCCGGCGGCCCATGAATCTCCTCTTCCCCGTCTCCGTCACCGTCGCGACCCTCATCCTGGGGCTGCTGGTCCAGATCGCATCCCAGCCGGAGATGAGCGACTTCCAGCGGAGTGGGCTCCTGCTAGTTTCTACCCTCCTGGCGTTGGGCATCCTGGAACATTGGTTCCTGGTGTTGCCCTTTTCCGAGGAGGTGATTTGGCGTTGGGCCATGAAGGGCAAGCAGCCCGGCGGCCTGGAACCCGGGCTCCGGGACCCGACACCCAGCGAGGCCGGGTCGGGCTGCGATACTGGCTTTCTGAAGTCCGGGCTCGAATGTTCACCCTGCCCGGGTCCGGTGATCATCCGCGAACCCGCACCCAAGGGCTGTTCCATCCCCTAATCAATTAAGGTTCCCCGCGGTCAAGGGGGGACCTGTAACGACATCGACTCAGGAAGGCGATAAAATTGATACCCATACAAGGTCATGTGATCGACCGGGACCCTAGCATCCGCGCTGATTGGTGGCGGTGGGCGTTCCTCCCTATCCCGGCCAGGCCGTCGGTGAGGGCAGGGCATCGGCCGCTTGCCGGCATGGCGGATTATCCAATAGCCTTGAGGACCCGCGGATGAGCAGCACCATGATCCAACACCCGTATCCTTCCGCCCACGTCGAGATGGGTTGCGAGGGATTCTCTGCGGTAGTCGCCTCCCCTGTTGGCGCCTTGACTTACGGATGATCGGATTTAGTTCTATGAACCTATCCATCCTCGACGAGATTCCTTCCAGCCTGATTGAGCGTTATCTGGGCGCCACGGCCGACCAGGCCCCCTCCGGCAAGGTGGAGGTCAAGGTCAATGGGATCGCGCCGGACGAGTACGCCCGGACGCTCCGTGATATTGGCATCGGGAGCAATCCGTCCCTGGCCCTCTACCTGCATGTCCCCTTCTGCGCGGTGCGCTGTCACTTCTGCGCCTGCAACACCAATGTCACTCATGATGCCGACCAGATAGACGATTACCTGGATACCCTGGAACGGGAAATGGACCTGCTGGTCGCCACCCTTGGCGCAGGCCGTCAGGTACGTCAGCTCCATGTCGGAGGTGGCACGCCCAACCACCTGAGTGATGAGCAATTGGTCCGCCTGGTGGAGATTGTTCATCAACATTTTCAGATCGCCGAAGATGCCTGTGTCTGTATCGAGTGCAACCCGCGCCGGGCTTCCGCGAGACAGATGGACCTGCTTCAGAGCCTCGGGTTCGGCTGGATCAGTCTGGGCGTCCAGGATCTGTCACTGGACGTGCAGCGGGCGATTGGTCGCATCCAGTCAGAGGCGGTCATCCGGGACGTCTGTCAGATGGCCCGCGAGGTGGGTTTCGAAAACATCAACATCGACCTGATTCATGGCCTGCCAAATCAGACCGAGCAGGCCCTGGCCAGCACCCTGGAGCAGGTCATCTCCCTGAGGCCCGACCGTATCCGGTGCTTCAGTTATGCCCATGCCCCCTCCCGGCGCCCCAACCAGATGGCTATCAACGCCCAGTCCTTACCCAGCCCGACCGAGAAAATCTCCCTCTTTGGCCGGGTGGTGAAGGAACTCACCCAGGCGGGCTACACCTGGATAGGCGCGGACTGTTTTGCCGGCCCCCAGGACGAATGGACCCACGCTCAGGCCGAGGGCCGCCTGCGGCGCAACAGCATGGGCTATACCGCCGCGCCCGCCGATTATCAGCTCGCCTGCGGTCCCCATGGTCTCGGTGAAGTCGGGAGCCTCTTTGTTCAGAACGAATCCAACCTGGCCGGCTGGACCCGGGCGGTCATGGCCGGGCGTTTGCCGATCGCCTGGGGCCACCGCCTCAGCGATGAAGACTATCGGCGCCGCCGGGTCTATGAACATCTCCTCTGCAATCTGGTACTGCCTGCCAGTACCGCCAAGACCCTTGGCGCGGATCTGAAGAGCCTGGGGCGCTGCGCGGACGACGGTCTGCTGGAGATGGATGCCGAGGGCATTCGGGTGACCGAGCGTGGTCGCTTCTTCCTGGAATCCCTTTGTGCACAACATGCCAGCTCACTGGATTGGGATAGCGCTCAATGGCTATTCCCGAAATCGCGATGAGCCAGGCCCCTGCGGCTCACCGCATCGGCCCCAACGCCATCACCCGGGTGGAGGAGGTACTGCGCGAGGATTACCCCGAGTCGGTGGTTGAACGGATCTTTGCCCTGGCGGATATCGCCGGTTATCTCGCCGAGCCCCCCGAGAGGATGGTTGATGAGCGGGAGGTGACGCGCCTCCACGGGGTCCTCCGTGCCGAGTTGGGCGTCGAGGTTGCCCTGCGCCTGGCCCGGGGGGCGGGGGTGCGGACGGGTGATTACCTCCTGGCGCACCGGATTCCCGCCGGCGTTCAGGTCATCCTGTCCTGGCTGCCTGCCCGGCTGGCGAGTCGGGTGCTGCTCGGCGCCATCCAGCGTCATGCCTGGACCTTCGCCGGAAGCGGTGTGCTGGGGGTGCGCAAGGGTTTTCCCCCCCGGCTGTCCATCGCGGGCTGCTGCATTTGTCACGGGGCCCAGTCCCCCATGCCCCTCTGCGATTTCTATACCGCCGCGATCGAGCGGCTCTTCCAAAAGCTCGTCAAACCCAGTGCCCGGGTGACCGAAATCACCTGCCAGGCCACCGGGGCCGATGCCTGCACCTTCGAGGTGCTGTGGTAGCCAGCCCGGGGCCTCGGGGGTTGGTAGGTAAGAAGCCGTGAGTCAATGGGAAAGCCTTAACCGGGCCCTCGGTCGGGGCGGCCAGAGGACGGCCCTGGTCGCGGGCCCGGCGCGCTGGGACTATGCCGAGCTGGCGGCCCGGGCCTCGCGCCGCGCCCAACGGCTGAGCGCCCAGGGCCTGGTTGCCGGCCAGGTGGTTTGGGTGTCCGAGGCCCCGGTGCTGGACCTGCTGGTCATGCAATATGCCTTGGCCGCGCTCGGCTGCGGTCTCTTGCCCGTCTCGCCTCAACCCGGAACGGATCGCGATCAGGCCCTGGCGCGGTTGGCGAGTGTGGAGTGGCGCTGGCAGCCTCGGGGCGAGGCGGGTGGCGACCTGATCCCCACCGGTTTCGGCGCGGTCTCCCACCCCGGGCCAGAAGATGCGCGACCCGCCTTGGTGATCCAGACCAGCGGCAGCGGTGGGGCGCCCAAGGCGGTGATGCTGACCGCCGCCAACGTCCTGGCCTCCGCCGCCCTGGCCAACCAGCAACTGGGGCTGGGCGCGGGGGACTGCTGGCTCTCCTGTCTGCCCCGGAGCCATGTGGGCGGCCTCATGATCGGCTACCGATGCGCCCTGGCGGGGGCCAGCCTCCTGCTACACGAGCGGTTTGACCCCGCGACCCTGGCTTTTGACCTTGAACGCCAGCGGGTCACCCACCTGTCCCTGGTGCCCCCCATGCTCGCCCGGCTCCTGGCCCTGATGGAGCGGCCGCCGCCCGGGCTGCGTGTCCTCCTGGTGGGCGGCCAGGCCCTGAGCGGGGCCCTGGCGCGCCAGGCCATCGCGGCCGGCTGGCCCCTGTACCTCTCCTATGGGATGACGGAGACCGCTTCCCTGGTCGCCGCCTCGCCCTGCCTGCGGGCGGTGCCAGCGCCGGGTCTGGTAGGGCCAGCCCTACTGGGCATCCAACTCCAGTGCGCCGGCACTCCCGCATCCCCCCGGCGGATCGCGATCCGCGGCCCCGTGGTCATGGCCGGATATGCCGAGGCGGGACGTCGGCCAGGCGTCGGCCTCGAAGAGGGCTGGTTCCTCACCAACGATCTCGGCTACCTCACCGCCCAGGGAGAAGTCGCCGTCCTGGGGCGCGCCGACGAGGTGCTGGTGATCGGGGGCGAGGCGGTGCTGCCCGCCCGGGTCGAGGACCAGATGATGGCGGCCCCCGGCCTGGAGGCCGTCGTCGTCGTGGCCCTGGATGATCCGGTCTGGGGTTACCGCCTGGTCGCGGCTTATGCGGGTGACAGCCCCCCCGATGCCCTAGAGGGTTGGTGCCGGGAGCATCTGGCTGATCGGGAACGCCCACGCGAGTATCGGCGCTTTACCCGGCTACCCACCACACCATCCGGCAAACCGGAGCGGAGCCGGATCAAGGCGCTGCTTCTGGCCGAGGCCAAGGTCATCGGTCGCTAGCTGCCTAGCCCGAATTGCTCACAAATCCCCCTCGGCGCCAGAAATTTTCGGTAGGGGCGGAACCCGTCAGTTAGCCCTGGCCGGCGAGCTATTTGGAAAGGTAGCAGGCATTGCCACGCACCCATGCCAGATGAAGCGAGACGCCAGCACGTGGGCGAACCGAAACCATCTTATCCTCAGCAGCGCTGCCGCCCATGAGCGAAACAAAGGCCGCGTAGTCTTGGACCATTCACTGGACTGGCTAAACGAATGAACCAGCATGACCGCATGGGCCGCGTTAAAGCGCTGAGCCTCAATGATTGCCGATGCCGTGCGATGCAGAAGTTGGTAACGCGTGGTGTCTGAAACGGAGCACAGCCCCAGCAAAGAAAGGAGGTAAGCAAGGCGCTTGACTTTTCCAGGACTGGACTCCGTTAGCCACTGCTCCACCGTGGGGCCGAAGGGCTCTGAAACCTTGCCCTCCACGGCAATGGAAATGAGTTGATTTTCGGAGCGGGCGAGAACCCAGATGTCGTTTTGAGATGAGCGAGAACCACCCGGCAGTGAAACCTTGTGCTCTGGCAAGGCCAGCAGCAGTTCCGCCGATGGGAAAGCGGACGCTAAGACAGATCCGACCTCGGCCGGGAAACCACTGGCTTCTTGCCACGAATAGGCTAGCGTACGGGCGGAATAACCCTGGCGCCAATGCTTGACCGGCTCAGCGAGAAATTCCGCCCATTGCTCCGCGCTTGAAGTTGGAATGTAGATTTGGCTCAAGGCGCAACTCTCTAATTTCTGGGTATAACGACCGTGATAAAGCGGCCCGCGCCACTTATGACCTAGCGAGCTGGCACGACGACCGTGGCGCGCAATCGGTGTTGAGACAGATCGCTAGGAGCTTTGTTGTTCAAGGTCTTGTTCCCAGATTAGGTTCAGAATTTCTGATGATCCTAGCAGGTTATTCACAGGGCACTGTGGGCAACCCCTGCGAGTAGGCGGATTAGAACATTTGAAACAACCCTCTACTGTTTTTGCGGTATAAGACAGTTCGGTTTCTAACTTGGCTAAAGCTTTAGTTTGCTCATGGATTTTTGCTTGAAGCGTTGCGAGTATCGAATAAACGCTGTGGCTGGCTTGATCTCCAGAGAAAAACTTTTCTCTAGCCGTGGCGAGATCCTTTATGAGAGTGAGAGGAACGTTAGCGTGGGCAAGCCTGAGAATGGCACGAAAACGGGCAATATCTTCGGTTGAGTAAAGACGAGTTCCGCCAGCAGTGCGACGAGCGGCTACTAAGCCTTCCTCCTCGTAGAAGCGTAATGCCCGAGGGGTCGTGCCAAGCAGTTCAGCCACCTCACCGATTTTCTTCAGGGAGATGGAGTCCATTTTGTTATGCGCCTACCAGTTGGGCGTTGTAGCCGAAGGACTGAACCTTGGCCAGCAAAGCCGCCGTGGAGGTTGCATCAGGATTGAAGGCAACCAGCAATAGGTGGTCTTTCCCGGGGTTGAAGCGCGGAGCGATCACGCCGTCTACTTGCCGCATGGATTCTTCCAAGGACTTTCTCTGTTGTTCGTTAAGGTCTTGATTGATATGAATCAGGATGTCGCTGACGCTCATGATATTGCTCCTCAGGGGATCTGCCGAAGCGGCAATATATTTATATTACGTAAACGTCATATATGCAAGCCGCATCCCTAACTACTAAGAGTTTATCCGTCGTGGGCGAAAGACTGATCTCGCGGTCTGGCGCGGAGCTTGGGCGCAAGACGGATAAACGCCTGTTGAACTAACCGCGCCCTGCCGCGCCGAGGGTTCCCTGACGGCACGGCGTCGATAGTCCTTCCAGCGGGTGGCACATAGGATTCGGAGGGTCCCTGTCAGCAGGTTGTGTGCCTACATACCACGCCACGTCTCCAATTCTTTTCGATTCTCTTCGACTCGTCGATGCCTTGCAAGGGGGGCCCGTCCTGGACCACGGCGAATCCGTTCTAGCCCGCCGTCGCTGGCCGTCCCCGCGGGCGGCGGCGGGAGTTCTCGGTCATGCCCAGGTAGTCGAACACCAGGCGGACGTTGCGTGCCAAGCGTTGGAGGGTGGCGGCGACCGTGTCGCGGGATTTCGCCTTGATGGCACCGATGGCGAAGCGGCGTAGCGCGGTGATGTTCGCGGGACCGTGACCCGTGCGGATGGTGCAGCGGTCTTCGTCCCAGTTCCAGTCGAGGAGGTAGTGGCAGCTATTCTCGACGGTCCAGTGACCGCGGTTATAGGCCAAGACGGCCGCGGCATCGGCGCGGTCCGGGGTGTGGTCGGTGAGGCCGTAGACGGTTTCGATCGAACGCTTGCCGGTGGTTTTCTCGATCACGTCGCGTTCGATGACGAAGGCCTGGCCGACGCCCGGAAAGTTGAGGTAGTGGTTGAGACGGGTGGTGGTCCAGATCGCGCGCTGTTCGATGCGGCCATGCGCCAGGGTGAGGGGCTCGCGAAAATCGGGCTGGCCGCGACCCTCGAAGATCAGGCGGATATCCGCCAGCAGCGTCGGTTGGTTGTCTTTGACGGTGAAGACGTAGTGGGCGTCGTGCGCGAGGAGGTATTCGGCGAGCTTGCGCTGGGTCAACAGGGCGTCGGTGGTGATGGTCTTGCCGGTGATGTTCAAGGTGTCGAGGACCGGTATCACCATCCCAATCTCGTTGGTTTGCTTGAGTTCGTCGCCGCCATCTACGGGCAGGGCGCCGACTTTTTTTGGGTGTAGCAGGTGTGGCTCTGGTGGCCGACGACGCCCAGCATGTGGGTTTGCCGGCCATCGTCATCGTCATCGATGGCGTGGCACATCGTCTTGCCGTCGATGGCCAGTGCCTCGTCGTCGGCGTGCTGTAGGTTCCAGCGTTGCAAGGCGCCGCTGAGGGCGTCCGGGTCCGTGCGGATGAGCACCTCGCGAAAAACGGTGCGACTGGGGACCGCGTAGCGGCGGTCGCGGTAGCGACAACGAAAACGTGCCCGCGCCTGTTGACTCAAGTCCTGCGCCCACAGGCTAATGGCTTTGTAGCCGCGCATCCCGCAGAGGATGGCGCCGGCGGCGATTGCCAGCACCGTGGGCAGCGGGTGGCGCCGTCCCTGGCCGCGGCGCGGGTCGGGAATGTCGGCGAAACACTCGGATAGCGAAAGCATCTGGTCTGCGTATTCCACGCCAAGATGGACAGTGATTCCACGGCAAGCCGGACACCTGTTCCAGGGCAAACTGGACACCTGAAATAGCGAGACGAGGCGCGGGATAACCGTGACACTCCGGGGTTTTGACCCTGGAGGTGTCTGTGGCATACACGAGGTTATCCATGCGCAAGATCGAAGAAGTTCTGCGGCTGCACCATGAGTGCGGCCGTACCAATCGGGCGATTGCCCAGGCCGTGCGGACCTCGCCGACGACAGTCGGTGACTACCGGCGTCGGGCGCAACTGGCCAAGCTCCCCTGGCCGTTGCCAGACGGCATGAGCGAGGCAGCCCTGGAGGCGGCGCTGTTCCCGCCGTTGCCGGCGTCCAAGGTGAGTCGCCCGGAGCCCAACTGGGCGGCGGTCCATCGCCAGGTGGGCCGTTCTGGGGTCACCCTGGACCTGCTCTGGCAGGAGTACCGGGAGTGTCACCCTGACGGCTACCAGTACAGTGGCTTTTGCGCGCACTACCGGGCCTTTGCCCGGGCCCTGCCGGTCACCCTGCGCCAGAGCCATGCCCCTGGGGAGCGGTTGTTCGTCGACGACAGCGGCCAGACGGTCACGATCATCGACGTGGCCACTGGGGAGGAACGCCAGGCCCAGATCTTCGTGGCGGTGCTCGGGGCCTCCAGTTACACCTAGGAGCCAATTGCAAAATTTCGCAGTGCAGAGATTTTCGTCCCGCAGCGGGGAGTAAAAAAAGAAGCGGAGGGGGTATCGCCGGCCAAAGGCTGGTAAAATGAAGCGGTTAGCAACGATTCATTCCGATACCCAAGATGGATACTACCGGTAAATCCCGTTTGTCGCAATTCTGGAACCACCTGCAGCACGAGCTGTTCCCCTTTCTGCGGGAAGAGGATCACCTGGCGTTGAGCCCG
>JBGAUK010000090.1:0-449 GCA_044228695.1 Chromatiaceae bacterium
GGTGACCACGGACCTGACCCTGTCCGTTGCGCAAATGATTGAAATCTATGGCGCGCGCTGGAAAATCGAAGCCGGATTCCGCGAGATCAAGCAGGAGATCGGCAGTACCCAGACGCAGACGCGCCACCCCGATGCGGTTACCAACCATCTCAATTTCTGTCTGGCGGCCACCACCATCACCTGGCTGTATGCGGCCAGCTTGGATCAGGCGCCCGCCCGCCGTTATGCGGCCGGGCGGCGCACCGAATATGCCTTCGCCGATGTACGCCGAGCGCTCGCCCATGAACTCGCCGACGTGGGTTTCGGGCTCGATTGCGGGAATCCCAACCAGGGCACCCGAAATCCCCTCATCGCGGTGATCATGGGGCTGGTGGCATGAGGAAATCGAGAAACTTCAGTTATTATTTCAACTGCATTAATTGCTATGATTGCACACTAGAAAAACAATT
>JBGAUK010000090.1:547-15224 GCA_044228695.1 Chromatiaceae bacterium
TTGTCAAGCCGCTTGCTCTATTCTAGGTTAACGGGATTCACATCATCAACTGCGTTGAGTCAGCCGGGATCGCTCGCTGAGGTGGACCCCATCCATTAGACCACGATAATCAAAAAATAAGTTAATCTCTCGGGAGTTATTATTTCAACTGCATTAATTGCTATGATTGCACACTAGAAAAACAATTGTCAAGCCGCTTGCTCTATTCTAGGTTAACGGGATTCACATCATCAACTGCGTTGAGTCAGCCGGGATCGCTCGCTGCCGCTTTGATCGAGAACGCACACCATCTCAAGGCGTTCAAGAGCGAGTCTCCTGATGGCGGCTTTGGGATACTAAGCCTGGTTTGGGAAAGATGACCATTAGGGTATTTGATAGCGCAGTCGCGCCGGTTTTCCGTTGTTTCATTGGCGACAGGATCATCGCGTATGCGAGGCACACAGCCAACCTTTATGGCCAACTCGGGGGCGATGAGGCATGATGAATCTCGGCCGGTGTCGCACCGTCAAGCGCACTATGGGGACGCTCCTCATTATAAAATCGGAAGTAGGCCTCCAACCCGCGCTGCAATTCCAATGGGCTCCGATAATCGTGTAGATAAATGTCTTCATATTTGACGCTGCGCCAGAGCCGTTCAATAAAGACGTTATCGAGGGCCCGGCCGCGACCGTCCATGCTGATCAGAATCTGGCGCTGACGCAGTTCGCGTGTGAATTCCGGACTGGTAAACTGGCTCCCTTGGTCGGTGTTAAATATCACCGGTTCCGCACACGTCAGCGCCTGCTGCAACGCGCTGATACAGAACAGCGGATCCAGGGTGTTGGAGAGTTCCCAGGCGAGCACGTAGCGGCTATACCAGTCGATAACGGCCACTAAGTACATGAATCCTGAAGGCATCGGGACGTAAGTGATGTCCGTGGACCATACCAGGTTTGCGTATTCCAACCGCATCCCACGCAGGAGGTATGGATACGTTAAGTGCTGAGGATGGGGCTTACTCGTATGCGGACCGGGGACGCTCCCGTGGATGCCCATGAAGCGCATCAAGCGCTGGATGCGTTTGCGATTGACGGCGTAGCCTTGGCGATTTAACCACGCCGTCATTTGTCGGGAACCAAAGAAAGGCGTCTTCATATACTGCTCGTCGATCCGTCGCAGATACGCCAGATTCTCTGCCGTTTCCTCGGCGTCTTGCCCTTGATGATAATAACTGGAGCGCACGACATCCAACAGCTCGCATTGCCGGCGAATACTCAAGTCACCATGGTCAGGTTCGATCAACGGGCGCTTATCCTTGGCACAGTTCAGTCGACTTTTTTTGCAACCAGTCGAGCTCCATCTTCAAGCGACCAATTTCTTCATAGAGGGGCGCGGTGAGTTCGTTTGGGCTCGGGGTTTTGCGATGCGCCTGACCACGCTGGAAGACCTCACCCAGGCCCTCCAGGGCCTGCTTCTTCCACTGCGAAATCTGGACCGGATGAACCTGATAGTGACTGGCTAACTCGCTGGCCGTCTTTAAACCACGGATCGCATCGACCGCAACTTTGACCTTGAACTCTGGGCTGTGAATCTGGCGTTGTTTCGGCATCTCATGCTCTCCTCTTGGTGTCAGACAATGCCCGAAATATTAACTTACGCTATGGTCCAGTTTGGGGGGTCCACTTCATAGGTCCTGGTTGCGTTCGCCTGGTTGGCCTTCTGCGGGGTCTTGGGATCAATAGGAGCGACCAGGCGAGCATCTGGGAGAGTTTCCAGATGATAATGATTGTGCTGTCTGCTAATAGCTTACAGAATGTATGCTAAAGGTGGTCTGAGGAATACCGAAGCCTCTTAGAATCTGGGCAAGCGAGATCAGGTAGGTGTAGTAGCCGGGTGCGGTTGCCTTAGGTGTGATACATTAGTATGATACAAACCCAACTTCATCAACCCTAACTGGCTGATTTTATGGGGGCAAAAATTTTGGAGGGGTATCCCATCACCCGCTCCAGTTCCCCCCGTCCTCTTGCTCTCGCCAGCTTATATTCATCAGCATCGGCACCTTGCCGATCAGACCTCGGGGTCACATCCCCGCGGGGTTGTGAAACCTAAAAATTCCATAACAGGCGCCAGCCACCCACTCGGCCCTAGCCATGAAACGACTCCTGAAAATCCTGCTGACGCTGCTGGCGATCCCGGTAGTCCTGATCGCCGCAGTACACTTTTTCGTCGATCCCAATGATTACAAAAGCGAAATCATCGCCTGGGTCGGGAAGGCCACCGGCCGGCAACTGACCTTGGGGGGTGATCTGGGGCTGTCGGTTTTTCCCTGGATCGGGGTGGAGGTCCGGGAGGCGAGCCTGTCCCAGCCCCAGGGTTTCGGGGACGAGCCCTTCGCCCGCATCCACGAGGTACAGGCCCGGCTGAAATTCTTGACCCTCTTGCAGGGGCGCTTGGAGGTGGGGGAGGTGCTGGGCACCGGCGTGACCCTTAATTTGATCCGCGCCCCGGATGGCCGCGCCAACTGGGAGGACCTGGCCGGTGGCGAGCCAGCGTCTCCGGCCTCCCTGGCCGTGACGCCTCGGGCCCCGAGCCTGGCGGCCGCGACCGCCGCGCCGCCGCTCCCGGACGGCACCGGTGAGGGCATCGCCCTCGCCGGTGTGCAACTGAACTGGGACGATCAGGAAACTGGGTCCCTCCTCGTCTTGAAGGATCTCAGCCTGGCGATTCCCCAACTCGACCTGGCGGCGCCGCTGGCGCTGACTCTTGCTGGCAAGCTGGCGGGGCAGGGGAGGGATGGCGATGCCCATCTGGTCCTGGAGGCCAGCGTCAAACTGCCCGCGGATGGTCGTACCCTGGCGGCGACCCCCTTCACCCTGCGGTTGGAGGGCCTGGCCCTGACGGATGGCGCCCTGCTGAATGGCAACCTGTCGGGGACGGTAGGCGGCGATCTGCATGCCCGGGTCTATTCCTTTCCCGGCCTCACGTTACGGCTGGATCTGAGCGGCGGAGTCTTCCAGGCCAAGCCACTGCAAATTAACGGCATGGCGGATCTGGATCTCGATAACGAGGCCCAAACCCTGGCCCTGCGCGGCCTGGTCCTGGAGAGCGGCAAACTCCGGCTGACCGGCGATGCCGCCGCTACCCAACTCCATGCAGGTCCCCGCTACCAGGGCCGCTTGGTCCTGGATGCTTTCGATCCCCGCGCCTGGCTGGCGGAGCAGGGCCTGAAGCCGCCGGCCATGACCGATCCCGCCGCCTTTACCCTGATCGCCCTGCGCTCCGACTGGCAGTGGGCGGCGGACCGGTTTGATCTCAAGGGGCTGGATATGACCCTGGACAAGAGCCGGGTCGGCGGTACCTGGTCCTGGTTGCCGGGACCGGCCGCGCGCCAGGAGTTTGACTTGCGGATGGATCGGCTGGATCTCGATGCCTATCTACCGCCGGCGCCAGCCTCGACCGTCCCGGTCGCCACCTCCGGCGCCCCGCTGGCCCCCGGTCCCGACCGCGCACCCTGGTTGTTGAGGCTGCTGATCGCCGAGGCGCTCGCCGCCCCCGCTCTCGTGCCCGGGCCGGCCCTCAATCTGGACTTGGCCGCCGCCCTCCGTACCCTAAACCTGCAAGGCCGACTCCGTATCAATCAGTTGCGCTTCCGGAGCCTGACCTTCGGTGATTTCGATGGCCGTTTCACCAGTCAAGACGGCCAGTTCCGCCTGGAGGAGCAGGTCGGGCGTTTCTATGCCGGCAAGCTGCGGGGTCAGGTCAAGATCGACGCCACCCAGGCCCAGCCGCTGCTGACCCTCAACCAGCAGGCGGAGGCGGTAAATGTCGGGGACTTGCTGCGCGACCTGAAAGGCGAGGGACGGCTGACCGGCACGGGGAATATCGCCGTCGATCTGAGCAGCCGGGGCTGGTCCCAGGAGGAGTTCATCCAGAGCATGTCCGGCCAGGCCAGCCTGAAGGTCGCCAAGGGCCAGCTGCGGGGCTTTGATCTGGAGCGGGCTATCCAGCGCGCCGAGGCGAGTATTCGGGGCGCGGCTGGCCCGTCCAAGGCGGACGGGCCGGAACAAACCGAGTTTAACGACCTGCGGGCCACGGCTAGGATCGAGCGGGGGATCATCGGCACCCAGGATCTCCAGGCCAACTCCGGCTATTTCCAGGCCAAGGGCCAGGGTCGCATTGACCTGCCCCAGGAGGAACTGGATTTTGATATCGAGGCCCGGGTGGTCAACGCCCCGGCGGATCGTGCCATCAAGGAGCTCGAGGGCATTCCCATCCCCATTCACGTCAGTGGCAGTCTCCAGTTTCCGGAGTGGCGTCTCGACCCAGCGCCCGTGGTCAAGGAGGTGGCGCGGCGGCGCCTGGAACAGGAGCTGGATCGCGGCGAGGGTAACCGTCTGCAGCAATTGGAGGAACGCACCGGTATCCGGGGCCTGGAAAAGGGCTTGAAGTCCTTGCTGGGACGCTGAGCAGGGCCTGTGCCTAGGGCCTGTACCTTCGTGACGGTCAGCTATGGCATCACCATCCCCGAGGTCGGTTGCGGCGACAAGGATGGTTGAGGGCCCCGTCCAGGGATTAGTCGATACCCTGGACGCACCCCGCGACTTCGCTCATCGTGTCCTCGCCTGGTTCGACCGCCATGGCCGCAAGGATCTGCCCTGGCAGCGCGACCCCAGCCCCTACCGGGTCTGGGTCTCCGAGATCATGCTCCAGCAGACCCAGGTCGCGACGGTCATCCCCTATTTCGAGCGCTTCATGAGCCGCTTCC
This sequence comes from Chromatiaceae bacterium, assembly GCA_044228695.1. Classification (GTDB taxonomy): domain Bacteria; phylum Pseudomonadota; class Gammaproteobacteria; order Chromatiales; family Chromatiaceae; genus M0108. The sequence goes on from JBGAUK010000090.1 coordinate 5,292, forward strand.
CCCGTCTGGCGGATCTGGCGGCGGCCGAGGTGGACGAGGTGCTCGGCTATTGGTCGGGCCTTGGCTACTATGCCCGGGCTCGCAATCTTCATGGCGCCGCGCGCCTGCTCCGGGATCGCTATGGTGGCGACTTTCCCCCGACCCTGGAGGCGGTCCAGGCCCTCCCCGGGATTGGCCGTTCCACCGCCGGGGCCATCCTGTCCCTGGCCCGCGGTCAGCGTCATACCATCCTCGACGGCAACGTCAAACGAGTCCTGGCCCGGTACCGGGCCATTCCCGGCTGGCCGGGTCAGGGCCCGGTGCTCGCCCAGCTCTGGGGGCTGGCGGAGGAACTCACCCCCGGCGAGCGCCCCGGTGATTACAACCAGGCCATGATGGATTTGGGGGCCACGGTCTGCACCCGCGCCAACCCCGCCTGCGCGCGCTGCCCGCTGGTGGCGGATTGCCGGGCCCATGCCACGGGCCAGGCCACGGCCTATCCCCAGCCCAAGCCCCGCCAGGTCCTGCCCAGCCGTGCGGCCTGGTTCCTGATCCTGCACAACCCCCAGGGCGAGGTGCTGCTGGAGCGGCGTCCCCCGACAGGTATTTGGGGTGGGCTCTGGAGCCTGCCCGAGTGCCAGGTCACCGAGAATCCCCTAGATTGGTGCCGTGCCCATCTGGGTGTCGAGGCGCAACTGGTTGAAAAACTCCCCGTCCGCCGTCATACCTTCTCGCACTTCAAGCTCGAGATTCAGCCGCTGCGGCTGCAATTGGCAACATGGCCCGCTCGGGTGGCCGAGACGGATGGTCTGATCTGGCATCCCCCGGGTGCGGCCCTCGCCGTCGGCCTGCCAACCCCGGTGGCCTGCTTGCTGCGGGAAATCAGCAGTGCTTGGCAGGTTTCGGAAGGGATGTCGTAGGGCTGGCTATCGGCGCTCTCGGTATGAAGATCAAAATATTCAAACCCTTATTCACGGAGGCTCATTCTTCATGACTCGAATGGTAAATTGCGTCAAGCTCGGCCGCGAGGCTGAAGGCCTGGACCGTCCCCCCTATCCCGGCGAACTCGGCAAGCGGGTCTTCGAGAATGTCTCCCGGCAAGCCTGGCAAGACTGGCTCCGCCACCAGACCATGCTCATCAACGAAAACCGCCTGAGCCCCATGGACCCCAAGTCCCGAAAATACCTGGAAGAACAGATGGAAAGCTTCTTCTTCGGCGCCGGTGCCGCCCCGCCGCCGGATTACCGCCCACCCCAGGCTTGACGAAAACCCAGGGGTCCGGTCTAATATGCCCCTTCGCGCAAGCCCAGGTAGCTCAGTTGGTAGAGCAGAGGACTGAAAATCCTCGTGTCGGCGGTTCAATTCCGTCCCTGGGCACCAAAATTCAAGGAGTTAGAGAAGGCGTCAAGTGTGTAGCTTGGCGCCTTTTCGCGTTCTGGGTGTCCCTGAGTGTGTTGCCAGTGTGTAGGCGCAACCGGGCCACATGCACAGGTGTTACTGCGCTCTTGCTTACCCCGCTTTTTTTGCCGATCAGGACGGAAGTCCCCAAGCCAGAACATCACGGCAGGTAGTCATGGAAGCCGGCTAGGTGTTCGTCGTCATCCGCGATGACGCGTAACTTGCCCTTGGCGCTCCCCGGCAGACGGGGCGGGGGTTGCTTGGCGCGGGCCTCGTCAGGCGCCTTCTCGTCATCACCCTGGCCGGTGAAGCCTTCAGGCGGGTTAGGGACAGGGGACAGGGTTTTGCCTTTCATGACGGAAGCATAATCGGTCAGGACGCCCGCCCACAAAATGACCGCTCAGGGCCGGTGCATTGGGGGGGGCAGGTCTATATTCGCGCCGTGCCTTCAATGAAGCCGCCTCGGTTGAGGCGGATAAAACGCGATAGCGCAGCACGTTGACGAGTTCCAGGGTGATCCTTCAATGAAGCCGCCTCGGTTGAGGCGGATAAAACGACTGGCCCACGCCGGAATTGACGGCGGCATCGAACCTTCAATGAAGCCGCCTCGGTTGAGGCGGATAAAACCCCTCGTCGGGCACCACCGCCCGCGACCGGCGCCTCCTTCAATGAAGCCGCCTCGGTTGAGGCGGATAAAACGCGGGTCAGGTGCCACTCGGCGCGCGGCTTGCGCTTCCTTCAATGAAGCCGCCTCGGTTGAGACGGATAAAACCCCGCCATTGTTCGCCATCTCTCGGGCCCTCTGACCTTCAATGAAGCTGCCTCGGTTGAGACGGATAAAACCGCCCCCTAGCCGCGCCCACCCTCACTCCACCCTCCTTCAATGAAGCCGCCTCGGTTGAGACGGATAAAACCTCATGATGCTGTCCTCCAGCGGTTCGGACGTCCTCCTTCAATGAAGCCGCCTCGGTTGAGGCGGATAAAACCCCGCGCGATTATCCGACTGATCTAGAAGTGGGTTTCAGCCGGCCTTGCGCGAACCTCTCGCCACGGTAAGACCAACCCCGCCACACGGCGAATACACGCGCATTAAACAGTCATAAAACCAGATGCTTGGGTATGGCGCGAACCCCCCGCCATTTTCTCATCACTAGGGGTTCGCGGGACTTCGCTGGCCCACCCCAGTCGCCCTGATGAAACATGAGTCTGGAGGTAACGCGCGAACCTAATCCTCACGCCCAAGGCTTGCCGGTCGGCGGCGCCAAGTCCGTCGAGGCCGAGCAGCAGTGCTCGGATGTCCGGGTAGTCCAGCCACTCGGACCAGGTTGGGTAACGAAGACCGCCCGACCAGCCCAGGGTCCTGCCATTGATCGTTGGGAACAGGGGCAGGGCTTCCCATCCGAGCCAGTAAGCCCCCAGGACCCCCATCTTGGGGGCTTTCTCCACCTTGCTACCAATGGCCGCCGAGTCGATCCGGGCCGCCGCATCCCAGCCCCAGGCAACGCAGTCCACATCCTCGTAGCGCCATGGACCCACCAGTGCCTCGATGACCTTATCCCGGATATCGCACCGAATCAGGGCCTTCAGCACCCTGCGTGCATCGCTCACCATGTCGTAATCGCCAGGGCGGATTTTGAGACTGGTCGCGCTCATGCCGGTCTCGGTCTGACTGCCGTAAGCCAGCGCCCATTCGCCGGGAAGCTGCTTGAGTGCTTCCCAGGCGGCCTCATTCATCTTGCCGCCGAGCTTAGGCTTGAACTGGACCTCGGGTTAATTGAGCCGCTCGGCAGGGAGGGCCGCCAGCGCCGCGATAGGTTCGCCCTGGTAATCCAGCTCCGGGATGTCACCGTCCCAGCGCAACCGAGCACCGGGTAAGAGGCGCAGGGCGCCGCAGGCGGCCATCCAGGCGATGGGGTTATCAGCTTGTAGTCCGGTCAGTCTCATCCGCCTGCTCCTCCGCACTGACCTGCCAATCCGCAAGCCGGACCAGCGCCTCCAGATAGGCGAGACCCCACCAGCCGTGTTGCTGTTGCAGGTACTGGAACTGAGTCGCCCAGCCTCCGAGCTGACGCCACAGCCCCGGATCGGGAGCAACCGGGAACCGGGGCCGACCGTGCCCGTGATGGCTGCCAACCAGATGCTTGACTAGGGGATCGCCGCTCATGTGCGCGACGGAGTTCATCTCGTGCCGCCAACCCCGGGGCAGGGATAACCAGAGATCATCGCCCCTGGGACCCTTGGCCAGAGGGCGGTCCCGGTCAGCGCCGAGCTTGGCCTGCCAGCGTGGGTCCTGTTTGCCGAGGTCGTGTCCAGCTCCGGCCTGGGCGATGGCATTGCAAAGTTCAATCGGCAGCCCGGCCTCGGCCGCCAGAAATCGCGCCCGCTCGCCGACGGCCCGGAGATGGTCGCGCAGCAGGATGGGCCGGATACCGGCCTCGCTGGTGGCCGCGGAGGTGGCCAGGACCAGGGCACCCCCGGGATAAGCGAGCACCCGCCCTGGCTTGGCCATTCCCGCTGCTTGGGCCAGCGCAAGCCAATCGGTGTCCTGGGGTCCAGCTAGGCGGATTCGCTCCGCGGTGTCGCCATAGTCGCTAACCGGTGCGGTACTCCGTGGGTGCCAGCCAAAACGATCACAGCCGCCGGTCTCGGCCGGCAGCACCAGGGTGTCGCCTGGTTTCACCCGGTTTAGTTCAATCCATTCGGCACTGGTGCCATCCCAGCGCAGGACCTGGTCCACTTCCAGGCTACGGAACTCCCAGACGGGGACTTCGAGGATCTCTCGCTGGACCGGCGGTGCCAGTTCCAGGGTCTGGATGCCAGCATCTCGACGCCAGCAGACAAAGACATTCGTCTCTGGCTCGGAATAGCCGTGGAGCCAGGGCGCGGGGTCGATGCCCTGCTTGACGGAGGTGCAAGCCAGCAGGTCCAGATGGATGGCGAGCAGATCCGGCGAAGGCGTGGGTGGCTCGGGCAGGGCTGGATGCCAGTCCAGGGCCCGGATGCCAAAGTCGCGCACCTTATGTTTCTTGAGCCATTTGCGGGCCTCCTCCGCCCCTTCGCGGTACAGGGAGCCTTGAGACCGGGTGCCGCGTTGGTTTTCCCGGGCACGGCGGTTTTTCTCCTTGTCGCTCAAGGGGCGATGGACGATGACCAGGGGCGCGGTTGCCAGTTCGCCTAACCGATTGAGCCGGCCAGCCCGTTGGCGGAGCGCGGAAAGCGGGGCGCTCTCGGTCACCAAGGCATCGAAGTCCAGGTCGGCACCGACCTCGATAGTCTGGGTGGCAACGACGAAGAGGGGGGTGCGGCCTGTCCGGGAGCCAGCCGCCATCCTGGGCAGATATTCAGCGAGTAGGGCGTCGCGGTCCGCGGGTCGGACCCGTCCTATGAGCAGGACGGACTCCTCCTCCGCGCATAAGGCCGTGAAAACGGCGTGGGCATCCCGCACGGTATTGGCCATGACACCAATGACCCCCGCTCCCTGCCGGCGGAGCCGGCGGGCCTCCTGAATAAGGGTTGGGGCCAGGTCGTCGTCAGGTTCGATATCACGGATCTCCAGGGGCTTGGGGCGGTTCAGGCGGGCGCCAAGAACCGGATGGGCGTAGTCTGCCGCCGTGAGCCCCAATACCTTGTCACCCTCCCAGGTGGCCGACATGACCAGAACCCGGAAGGGCAACGGGGAGTCCGCGCCCCGCAGAGTCTGTACCTGGGTCAGGGTGCGCAGCAGGGGTTGGGCGATATGTACCTCGTCCAGGATCCACAGGGCGTCGTTGCCCAGCAGCGCGGCATGGATGGGGGCAACTTGATGGGATACGCCGTAACCGCTGAACAGCAGGCGACTGCCGGCCTGGTCCACCGTGCTGGCGATGATTGCCGGGCGCAGGGGATCGACCCAGGTGTCATCGATGGTAATACCGCCACGCAGGGTGACCACGGCGGGCGATCGCTTGGACGCTCGGACGAGGTGGCAAGCATAAAGGGCGGTTGAATCGACGATCAGCCGGCGGTCCACCACATAAACCAACCGGCGGGGGACCTCGAGATCCTGATCCAGGGCCCAGAGCCAGACGGCCACCACGCCCGTTTTACCCGCCCCCGTCGGGGCCGTCAGGGCGGCAGGCCAATCGCCATCGGCAACCCGTTGGGCGAGCGCGGCCTGCCAGGGAAAGGGAGTGCGGCCCTCATGGCGGGCCTGATACCAGAGGGGGAAGTCCATCACTTGTCCTCCGGGCGCAGCAGGCCCAGGCCAAAGTAGCGCCCACGCCCGACCAGCATGGGGCCCCGCACGGGGTCGGTGAAATGCAATCGGGCATGGGTTCGGTGACCGGGACCCCGGGCGATGAAGGATCTCGCGGACGGTACGCCTCTCATCGGCCAGTCCGGCAGTTCGATAGTCTGTGGAAATGGAAAGCCGGCCCGGGTTACGGAGTCGGCGACGAGCCCCTCGACCGCTTGCCCGCGTTTGGGGTGCCGGTCCAGGACGATGGGAGTCACGGTGGTCCAAACCTTGGCCGGACGTGACCAAGTGCGTGAGTCTATGCCATGGAGCCTGTCGGTGGCGGCAGGCCGGCGTACCGGGAGGGTGCCAATCCGATCAACTCGGGACAACGGCAGGACACAGGCCGTCCGCTCCTCCTCGCTGGCGTGCCTGGGGAGAACCATGCCAATACCTAGTACCGCCCCTCGCGCCCAGGGATGTCCGACATCCGGCAGGGTCACCCAAGCGGCATGATCCGCCGCCGAGGAGGTGACCTCGTGACCATGAAGCATGGCCGGCAGGGGCTCGGGGGCCTGGCTCATGGTCGCCAGGCGTAATGACTCCCCCAGCAAGGCGGCGTGGTGTAACTCACCATGGAGGGGCCTGAGGATAAACATCTCTCCCCAGGGGGACGACCAGATGCGTTGGTCGGTGTAGCCGGCTCTTGTGGCCGTGGGCGCTCGCCGTCCGGCGGCATGAGCTGCCAGTAGGGCCATGAGCCGGCCAGGGCTGGGGACCCGGAGGAGTTCCTCCCCATGGGGATCCGGCAGAAGCCGGGTTAAGTTCTCGTTCGGTGACGGGGAAAGCGAAATGCTGACCGGGGAGTCCGAGCGGCCCAGATAGCCGACACCAGCCAGGATAGGACCAAGCCAGCCCGCCAGATCAGGGGGGGCTTCTGGCCAGCTCATATAGACAGGATGGGTGACTCTTACCTCGGGGCGGGCACGTTCGACGGCTTGACGCTTGCCAGCGACGGTAAAGGCACCAGGAACATAGTTGATGCCCGTATGGATCAGTTCCGCCATGCCGCACCACAGCGCCGGGGCGGCCTCTAAGGCTTGGAGTGGCGCGGGGTCGATGCCCTGCTCACAGGCGCTGGCAACGAGAGCCTGGAAGACCCGGTCCGGGGCCGGCGGGTACTCAGGATGATCCGGCGCCGTCGGTTCAGCCGCCCGGTAAACACCGTGCGGGAAGTCGATGCGCAGAGTGATCATAATGAGGCATTGCGGATATCGAGGAGACCCTTGGAGGGGGTAAACAGGACGGGTGGGTGTAGGCGCACCTTTTTCACCTGGGCTCGCAGGGCATCCGCGAGTTGCGCGAGGCCGAGGCTGATGGGCTCCCGGGTCCCCAGGGCTATTAGGTCGATCTGATGGTTGTCCACCGCCAGATCGCAGCCGGAGCGCAGGTCGAGCCCGTCATTCAACACCGCCAGAACCCCGTACAGCCCCATCATCGCCAGCAACAGGCGCCCTTCTTCCGTCTCGTCACCGAAGTGGTAGCGGCGCAGCCGGGAGATGCTCAAAGTGGCATTGAGCTGGATGTCGCCATGGACCAGCACCCCTTTGGAAATAAGGGACAGGGCGTTGCCGTGATTGGCCTTGCTCGCCTTGACCAGGCGCGGGTACTCCTTGCTTTTGTCGCTGGCGTGGGGCAGGCCGCCCTCCTTGGTGGGCTGCCGTTCGTCCTCCGTGGCTTGGCGGAGGGTGCCGTCGGCCTCCTCTACCCAAGCGTAATCCGTCCCCTCGATACCAATGGGGTCCAGGCGGTTGCCGGCGAGGGCAACCGGTTCCACTCGGGTGGCGGCTATCTCGCAAGTCAGGGCTCGCGCCCATTTATTGCGTGGCCGGCTGTTGGCGCCAAGACCGGTGGAGTCCCAGGCGCCAAAGACCAGGGAACCCGGATCGCAGTGCAGGAGGGCCGAGGCCTGCGTGGGTCTGGCCGCTATGGCCGCCTGGCCGATTGCGGTCTTGCGGAAAGGCACCCCGTGCAATTGGCTGTCCCGCAGCACGGCGTCGAAGACCCGATGCGGCAGTTGTAGGGTGGACAGGATTTCATCATTGCCAAAGTCCACGCGCAGGGGGTCGAGGTCGAGTCCGAGGGCGACCAAAGCCTGCTCGACCCGGTTGGCGCACGAGCCCGGAGAATCGACGGAACACCAACTGGACACGCCGTCTGGACCGGGCTTGGTCATGTTGTGCTTGCTGGAACTGGCGGCGCTGGCGCTATCCCCGGCGTAGGTCGGCGGGAGGATCTTGTTACCGCTAACGGGGGTCAGGTTGGCGGTAACCGCGATAGCGGAAGCCGTCCGGGCGACGGCGTCACGGAGGGTGGCGATGGACATGGGCTACTGAACTCCTTTCGTGGGTGTCTCAAATCGGGACTTGTTATAGGTCTAACCGCGCGCAAAAGCAGGGGGAACCGAACCAGCTCTTGGTCGGGTGTCGGGGTCTTATGCGGATCCAAATCATCAGGGCTTATCCGTGGCGGGCGTCAGGGCATGCTCCACGGCGGCATGGGCATGGATGGTCATGGAATCGAAGGTCGGCAGTGCGACATCCGTCGACTTGATGAGCAGGGGGATCTCGGTGCAACCGAGGATGACCCCCTCGACGCCATCCTCGCGAGTCATGCGGTCGATGATGGCGAGGAAGCGGGCCTTGGATTCGGGGCGGAGCCGGTTGTTGACCAGCTCATCGAAGATGATGGTATTGATGTCGTTGCGTTCGACTTCCCGCGGGATTGCTACCTCGATGCCATGGTTTTTGGCCAGGTGATCGCGGTAGAAAGGCATCTCCATGGTGAACTTGGTGCCGAGTAAGGCGACCTTTTTGAGGCCCGTGGCCTGGATTGCTTGACCGACGGCATTGGCGATGTGCAGGACCGGGATGTCGGCCTCACGCGCCACGGTCTCGGCGGTAGAGTTCATGGTATTGGAGGCGATGACGATGAAATCGGCACCGCCCTGCTTCAGGCGTTTCCCGGCCCGCACCATGGTCCGGGTGAGGGCTGCCCAGTCGCCCTGTTCGGCCAGGCGCTCTTCTTTGGCGAAATCGCCGAAGGAGATGGAGTACAGGAGGACTTCGGCCGAGTTGGGCGGGCCCAATGCGTCGCGGACCCGTTCGTTCATGATGCGGTAATACTCCAGCGAGGAGGGCCAGGCGATGCCGCCAATGATGCCGATCACCTGGCTTTGGGGGAGTCTGGGGCTGACGGGAAGGGTGGGGGCCGGATCAGGAGTGGCCGTGGTTGGCGTGACCAGAGGGGCGGCGCTGGCGGGGCCACAGGCAAGCAGGGGGATCAGGAGGCAAAGGCGAAGGCGCCGGCAAAGTGGCTGGCGGTCAATCATGGGTAGGGTCCTCGGTTGTAAGTCGCGACATGCGGTCCCGTCGCGGCAATCCATGATGAATTCTATGCCATCTCCCGGGGGTGCGGCGAACCAGTTGGTCTCGGACTGACCTCTTCGATTGGGCGGCGAACTCGTCCGCGGCGGCCTGAGCAGACTTGCGATCAGCAAACCAGACATATTTTAGTCAATACCACGGCCCGCCCGCGCCGTCCAACAGGCGCTGAGGGTACAAGGGCGGGAGTTCCTCGACCGGGCCAGGGAACCCCGCAGGGTCAATGAGAACCACAACTTAGGGTTGCGGGTCGCCCTGAGCCGGCGGTGCTGTGGTGACCCTGGGACAGGCCAGCACCGCCGTCAGGTAATCGGAGACCCGCTTGCAATCGGCCAGCACCCCATCTGACTTTTCCCCGGTAGCTGTGGATAAGTATGTCGATAAGCCTTGGTGAATCGCCGAGAGGGCAGGTCCCAACAGGGCTGGGGCGGTACTGGCTACTTACTGGCCAGGAAAACTATCACTTTAATTATTAGTTGGTTAGATCCTGCCGCTATTTTCGTGACGGGGTGCTTGACAAGCTTCGCATCATGCGTTCCGGCTTGTGTGTAAACGGGCGGTGAGTGGGGGGCCAGGACCGCCTCCCTTGGCAAAAAGACTGGAATGGCTATATATCCGGAGCCAATTGCAAAATTGCCGTTAGCGTATGAGCCGTAGGTGGGCGAGGGGCAAAAACGGCTGTTTTCGCCTCTTTCAGTATTGGATCGGTCCTCTTCTACGCTGGCGGCATGGCGTTATCCGGTTTTTCAGCCATAGGGAGACGCCGCCGGATGGCGTCGCCCCCTGCTTCGAAAGGCGTGAGGGCTAACGGAGCAGGCGCAAGAGCTGCCTATTCCACGCAAACTGGACACCCATTCCAGCGCAAGCTGGACACCCGTTCCACGCCAACCTGGACAGTCG
>JBGAUK010000091.1:0-14522 GCA_044228695.1 Chromatiaceae bacterium
ACCCCTACCCTGGGGCAGGTCAATATTGTTGGCCGTAGGTGGGTCAGTTTAGGTGGCCAGTAACAGGCGCAAGCTCCGCCACCGCTTCACGCTGTGCCTGCTCCCCAACGGGGAGGCGCTCTATCGTTCCATTATCCAGCCGCCACGACTGCCCTTGCCGCACGACACCTCCTAGCCGGCGGCCGTGAACGACGGTGCTCGCAGCCCATCTTGAGGGTCACCAACAGCCAACCGTTTCAGCAGCGCCGCCCGGCAGCGAGAGGCGTGCTATGCCGGTGCGTTCCCCACACCCGTCCGCGCCGGTCTCGATCGCTGCCGGCCATGGAGAGCGAAGCGCAGGCCGGTAGTCCCCGGTAGGCGTAGGCGCGGGCGTGCGACCGGCGTGGCGGCGGGGCGGTAGTCCCGGAGCCGCGAAGGTCGTATGCAAGCACATCCGACACGCCGTCAAGCCATTCGTCGTAGGGTCATGGCGCCGTCCGACCGTCCCCACCGGGGACTCGTCGTGACGGAGCCGTGACCCGGAGCGGGGCGAACCGGGGCGTAACGGTTGTCGCCGAGCGCAAGGCGAAAGGGGGACGGGGATGTCCCGTTTCGCATCCTGAGCACGGCGACACTCCGACTGGTGGTCAGCCGCGAGCGCCAGCGCCAATTCGATGCCACCGCGGCCACGTCGCTGACGACGGCCAGTGGCGAGGCGTTGGCCATCCAGCGGGTGGTCGACACCGACGCTGAGGAAGTGCGGCTGTATTGCTTTTCCGAATGCCGGGCCGGCAAGGAGCAGGGGATCGCCGAGCGCTTCACCCAGCGCTTTGAAACCGACTTGCAAGCCCTGCATGACGGCTTGGCGCGGCCACGGACCACCAAGCAGATTGACAAGCTCTGGGAACGGATCGGGCGCCTGAAAGCCAAGAGTCATGGGGTGGGGCAGCACTACCGCATTGAGATCGATGCCGACGCCACGGGCAAGACGGCCCAGGCGATCCGCTGGGAACGCCAACCGGTCGCCGGGACCATGCTGACCCACCCCGGGGTCTACTGCCTGCGCACCAATGAATTGACCTGGGACGCCGAGCGCCTGTGGCGGACCTATACCATGCTCACCGATTTGGAAGCCGTGTTCCGGTCCCTGAAATCCGAATTGGGTTTGCGCCCGATTTACCACCGCACCGAGGCGCGGGTCGACGGCCACCTGTTCATCTCGGTGCTGGCCTATCAGTTCGTGCAACTGATCCGTCGCCGCTTGCGCGCGCACGGCATCAGCGAACGCTGGTCGACCCTGCGCGATAGCCTCGCCGGCCAGTGCCGGGTGACGGCCACCTTCCGCCGGGCGGACGGGCGCACCCTGCATGTGCGCCAGGCGACCCGCGCCGAGCCGGCGCAGCTGGCGATCATCCAGGCACTGGGTAGCGATCCCCGCCCGGGCGGGATACAGAAAATGCTGGTCTGAATCGTCTGGTTTCACAGAATTTTACGAATGTAGTGCCACTGACCGATTTTTTTCGCTGTAGGCGGATGATCTTAAAAGAGAAATAATCTGAGGTGTTAAACTTGGGCTAGGATAGCGGCCACAACGGCCGGCAGCGTCGCTAGGCCCTGCGGACGGTGCAGCAGGCGTACCGGGACCACGCGTATTAAGGCTGCAAGGTGAGCCAGGCTTGTAGCCGCGTAATCCGCGTGAATCGGCGCTGTGACGAAGCGCTGGGCCATCAGCGTGATGAGCGCTGCGGTGGGCGGCAGTTCCTTGACCGCAACGTCATGTCGGTCGGTGGTGCGCGGCGCGAGGACATAGATGGCCGCCAAGGGCAAGGGTTTGGCAACATTGGCGGTGGACCCAGGCGCCACGAAATGTTTGCCGTCCTCGTCGGTCCATATCGAACCGGGCGTGTGTTGGGCGGCTAGCACGGGCAGGCTCGCTGGCCACAAGCGTAGGCGCATCGCCCCCGGAAACGCGCGGAAATTCCTACCATCTTGGCCTATGACAAGGTGATCGTCCGCTAATAAGGTATGACCCGCCGCTAGGAAGGCGGCAGCAAGAGTTGATTTGCCCGCCCCCGAGGCACCCACCAGTCCGATTGCCCGGCCACCGACGGCGACGACGCTGGCGTGCAGGGTAGGAAGACCGTGCAGGCTCATTAGATAGCCCATGACGCTGCCCAAGAGCCAGCCAGACAAATCATGCCACAAACCTTCTGAATCGGAGGGGGCAGCGCGCCAAGCCAACTCTATATGCCCAGTCGCTCGGCTGATCAAGACTGCGGTCTCGTTAAGCCCCCGGCGGGTGTGGAGTCGCAAAAAAACGTCGCCCCCTGCGGAGGCGGCGGAAAAGATCAGGAACCAATCGGAACCAATCTGCTGACGGAACACCTGCCAGGGAAGTCCTGCCCCGATGGTAGCGGGATTGACATCCGGGCGGAGGAAAAGCTCAATGTCAGGCGGCCCTTCGTTGTCAGGAGGCGCCGCCGCCAAGTGCGCCAACTCACGTGGCGACTGCAGTCTCAAGTCATAGATCTGATATAAAAGCATGTTATAGGGGGGGGGCGGCATTGACGTCAAGCACCGCCATCGGCACGGGATGCCTTTAGATCAAGTGGTTGATCTGATTAGGGTTCTCGATCCGAAGGCTAAGGAAGGTTGGCGGGCGGGCACCCCGGGAACGCTGGTTAACTAAACTCCGCTAGCCGCTAGTGGTGTAGGCGAGGGGATAAGAACCCCCATCAGGTGGTTCAAGATAAGTAACGGGATTTGATGATTTCGTCAATCCATGGACCTCGCCGTGGTCTTCGATGCGCGGGGCCTGGTAGGGCTTACGGGAGTGAACAGCCAAGGACGTCGTTTCTTGGGAGTTGGCGGGAAGGGATGATGGTGACATGGTTCAAATCCGTTGTGGTTAGGTGAAGAGAAGTCGAAAGATATTTCAACCAGTAGGCAAAGGACAAGACCTGGAATACTTGTCTTAGGGATGTAGGGCTCAAAGCCTCTGGCCTCGCCAACAAATCTAGCACAGTCTGGCAATTTACGAAATCCACCAACCCTGGGAGAACCATCAACCCCCGCATCCAGGGGGGGGTCCCATTTTCTTGCAGCCATCTTAGGTGGGGAAAGCCTTGTAGGGGCGTCTTGGGACGCTCCAGGAGGGTCTGAGGTAGCCGGTTCGCCATAGCCGCTCGCATCAAATACTTACCCCGGCACCAGGGCGTGGGCGGCAGGTTCCGCATGAAATGGACTAGCCGCTCGTCAAAAAAAGGAAATTGGGGAACGACTGGTACGCCGGTGAAGCCAGGGTCCGAGACCATGAAGATGTTTTCCCACAAGTCGTCGTGGGCCATGCCGCGGAGTTGGTCGTGATCTGTCAGGGCGGCGTTCTTGCCCATCCAGTGTGCGTGAAGTTGGTGACGATGAGCGAACTCCGGGGCCAGCAAGGCCGGGAATGTCAGGATGTTATTCCCACGCCGCCGCCAAACCGCCCGCGCTCGCCGCCGGGATTGGCTCAGGAGGGCGCGCCACTCACCGTGGCGCAGGGCGACATTCCAACCGACGCGTGCAGTTGAAAATAAGGGATCTCCGCCGAAGCCCATTAGATACACACGGGTAAAGGCGCTTGCTTGGCGGTTAATCTCCTCCTCGGCGGTGAGCCCCAGGATAGCCCAAGGCTCCGGGGGCGGATACGACGGCGCCAGGGTCGGTTCGCGTGTGATGTAGTCCTCCGCGAAATAAACGTCGGTCGGAAATCCGCAATGCTCGGCCACCTGCTGGGCGTACTTGCCCTCCTCATCCGGGATTAAGCGCTCGTAGGCAATGGTGGCGCCGCGCAGCACAAAGTTTCGGCCAGTGGCCTTCAAGAGGACATGTGCGGTAGCGGCGATGCTGGTGGAGTCCATGCCACCGCTCAAGGCTGCACCGATCTGGTCGGTGCGTAAGCGATCCGCTACGGCCTGGTCGAAGAGCGCCCGGAACTCCGCGACGAGGTCTTGAGAATGCGCGCGCCGCAGGGTGATCGGCTTCAGTGGGGCTTCCCAATAGCGGCGAAGCTGCATGCCGTTGAAGTCAGTGGTGAGGACATGGGCGGGACGCAGCCGGCGGATCGCCGCGAAGGTGGTTGCATCGGACTGGGCTGGTCTTAGTCCGAATAGCAAATAATGACCGATAACCTCCTCGTCGAGAGTAGCAGGCAACTGAGGGTGTAGGCGCAGGGCGTTGATGGTATTGCTGACTAATAGCTTTGCACCGGCGTGGGCATAGTAAAGGGGCTTCACCCCAAAGCGGTCCCGAGCACAGAGCAAGCGTCGTTCTCGGCCATCCCAGAGCACGAAGGCGAAGTCGCCGTGCAGGCGGTCAAGGCAGTTCTCCCCCCACAGGGCGTAGGCGTGGAGAATCAGGACTACATCGGGTTCGCTACTCGTAACCTCCCTGCCTGCACTGCGAAGGGCATCAAGGAGCAGGCTCCTGCTATCAAGGCGCGCGTCGGCCGTAATCCAGGTCTGACCGTCCAGGCTGAATGGTTGCCGTTCGCCCGCCGATTCGACCGTCGTTCGCAGCAGCGCATTCCCCAGACCTACAGGGCCCTGGTGCCAAACTGCCTGGGCATCGGGACCGCGAAATACCAGGTAACCCGTCGCGGCGCATAACCAGGTCTGGTCGGCTGGGCCGCCCGCCTGGTCCAGGAATGCGACAAAACCACTCATGACCGAAACCGCCCTAAACCGTCTGGCAATTGATGAACCCGCGTCGCTCCAATTCAGCCAAGAAGGCTATGTAGTCGCGGCGCAACATCGACTCGTCAACATCGTATTCTTCCATAATTGTCGAGATGACCCGCTCGGAGTCTCCGTGTTCAGCCAGCAACTGCCAGATACGCGTTGCTAGATCATTCAATCCGAAGTAGTGTCCGTCGGCGATGCTGAGAATCACCGCCTCATCAAAGATGGTCTGGAAGAGTACGTCATTGCTGAATTGAATTTGATTCGACACGGCTGGACTCATATGAAAGTAAGTGGTGAGGGCTTTGAGGGCCGATAAGACTACCAGAAATATCCAAGGGGCATCTCCTTAAAGCGCGGCAGATGTTGGCCGCTGATATGATGGTAGGAGCCCTGCAGGCTATTTTTGACGTTGCCGAGGACGGTGTTGAGCCTCTGGAACTCCGGGATGGCCATGCTGCGATAGCCGCCACCGGTGACTATGGGCTGGTGCTCGAAGCCGGCGCTGGCGATGCCCGTAAAGCATGCGAGGCCATCGGTCAGTACACTGGCGTTGGGGTCGCAGTGGCGCTTGGCGAAGCGTTCGACCTCGGTTTTACGGAACCAGGCAACTTTGCCGAGGCGCAAGCCGATCGGATGGCCGGCGTCGTTGCAGGACCGGCGGCGATGAACGGCACCTGGTTCGGGGAGCCGCCCCCGGCTTGGCAACGTGGCGTTCGCCGCCCCAGTAGGTGTTGTCGACCTCTGGGCCATCGTCAGTTTTCCGCTGGTTGCGTCTGCTCAGGGTGAGCCCATAGGGACAGGTTCGGCCGAGATTCGTGAATAGTCAGGTCTCATTAATCCAACCCAGAGGGGCAATTCTGCCGCCAGCAGTGGCGAGGACATTTTCACAGCCCCGAAAGAGCTCCCTTTGCCGGGCCGTGCAGCAGTACTTGGAAACCAATCACCGCCTGGCAAGCGAAGTCTATTGGGTAAGGGGGTAGGCCAAGGCGTGAAGGGTTCGAGCAGCCGTCCCCAAGCCGGGAGCGCGCGGATGGGTGGCGCCACCCTCGATCAGCGCCGCGCCGCGCCGACCGCGGCAACCAGGGCCTGCATCTGCACGCCGATAAGTTGGGTGAGCTTTTCGTCGATCAAGTTGCCATCGGCATCAAAGCCGCCGGCATAGGCGTTGGCGAAGACCTCCGGCTTGTTGAGGGGCCGCAGGTCAAGAAAGACGCAGACCTGACGCAGGTGGTATTGCGCCCGCGAGGTGCCCATACCGCCACCGGCACCCATGATAGCCACCGGCTTGCCGGCTAGGAGGGCGTTGTCGGGTTCGCGCGAGGCCCAGTCCAGAATATTCTTCAGGGCCGGGGCCAGGGAATAGTTGTACTCGGTGCAAGCCAGCACCAGGGCATCGGCGGCCCCGATTTGGGCCAGGAGACGGCTGACGGCGGCGGGCTTTTCGGTGATGTCCGCGTTATAAAAGGGAATATCGCTCAGGTCGGCAATGTCCAGGTGGGCATCTGCCGGCAGTTGCGCCTGTGCCGCCCGCAGCAGACCGCGGTTGGTGGATGCCCGGCGCAGGCTGCCGGCAATGCCGACTAGTGTGATTGAAGTCATGAAATCTCCTCGCGGACGCGGTTGATGGGCTTGGGGAAACTTAGGGGGCATCGTCAGGGTTGACACCTTGCCCCGCGACGCAGGTTTTCCAGCATGATCCGCGGAAGGTAGTCAGTATTGACCCTCCGTCAACCGCCTGGTGTCCTGCGACGAATGCTGGGTCTTCTCCTTTTGATGGGATTGGCGGGACTGCGCGTGACTTGTTACCACAGGTCTGGGCAACAAGCCAACCCGATCATGCCGGGGCCCCAACCGCGCCAAGTCCGATGGCGCCGAGCCCCAGCCTCCCGGCGCATTAACCAGGACACTTCATCCGCCGCGCCAGAAACTCGATCAAGGCCCGCACCCGGTGGGGCATGTAGCGATTGCTTGGCAGCAGGGCATGGATGCCCAGATCAGGCGGTGTGAAGTCTTCGAGCAGGGTCACCAGGCCGCGCTCCCGCAGATAGTCCTCGGCGACGAAGTCCGGCACCCGGGTGATGCCCAGGTCTCGCGCCGCCGCCTCGGCCAAGGCCTCGCCATTGTTGGCCTGGAGCTTGAACGGCAGGTAGCAGGTTTCCACCTCGCCTTCGATCCGGAAGGCCCAGGGCTGCACCACCCCACGGTGGGTGTAGCCGATCAGGGCATGGCTGGCGAGCTCGGCGGGATGCCGGGGCTGGCCATGGCGGGCCAGATAGGCCGGGGTGGCGATGAGTTGGAGCCGGGAAGTCCCCAGCTTGCGGGCGATGTCGCCCGGCGCCAGGCGGTCGGTGATGCGCACCAGCAGGTCCTTGCCTTCCTCCACCAGGTTCTGGTGACTGTCGGTGAAATCTGTCGCCAGGGTGATGGCTGGATAGGTCTGGGCAAACTCCAGCAGTAACGGCACCAGCTTCTTCAGCCCGAAGCTCAGGGGCACGCCGATGCGCAGGTGGCCGCGCGGCGTCAAGCTGTCCGCCATCACCTCCGCCTCGGCCGACTCCACCAGGTCGAGGATCTCCCGGCACTTCTCCAGGTAGGCCGCCCCGCCCGCCGTCAGGGTCAGGCGGCGCGTCGTGCGCACCATCAGCTTGATGCCCAGATGCTCCTCCAGGGCGGCGACCTGGCGCGTGATCATCGAGCGCGCCACTCCCAACTGGCTGGCGGCGGCCGCGAAACTGCCCAATTCCGCGACCCGCAGGAAGGTGGTCATGGCTTCGAGACGGTTCATTGTTGCCCTTCCTGCGATAGAGAAGGACTGATTGTGGATTATTTCGTGCACGGTCGGAAGATGAGCGGATCTCCAGGGTACCGTCATCGGCGATGTGCTTAAGCAAGGTGCTCATCGGGCGAGTGCCTTGGCACGACGCGCAGCCCCGCCCCTGGGTGCGGGTGGGTGTGAGCAGGGTTTGGAGGAGGCAGGAGGCCCTGGTTACGGCGCCATGAACCGGCCATGGATTGTTGCTGATTGAGCAATACAGAATTGCTTGCCGCCTGCTATTTCGCACCCCTCGAGGCCAGTAGAGTACTCCCCATCGCCGACAGCCGCGGCAGGGGCCGCCACGAGTAACACCTTCATGACTCATCATTACACCCGCACGGCCAAGGGCCTGCACTGGCTGATCGCCCTCCTGATGCTGGGTCTGCTGGGACTGGGCTTTTACATGCACGACCTGCCCCTGTCGCCCCAGAAGCTGCAACTCTACGCCTGGCACAAGTGGGCGGGCGTTACCGTTTTCCTCTTGGTGATCGTGCGCCTGGCCTGGCGTGTCACCCACCAGCCACCGCCCCTGCCGGCGGGCATGCCCGGATGGCAGCAATGGGCCGCCCAGGCCACCCACCTCTTGCTCTACGGGTTGATGCTGGCCATCCCGCTCTCGGGCTGGCTGATGAGTTCGGCCAAGGGCTTCCAGACGGTGTGGTTTGGGGTCCTGCCGCTGCCGGATCTGCTCACCAAGGACAAGGCCCTGGGTGATCTGCTGCAGACCTTGCATATGAGCCTGAATCTGCTGCTGGCGGCCCTGCTGGTTGCCCATGTCGGCGCCAGCCTGAAGCACCACTTCATCAATAAGGACGACGTCCTCCTGCGTATGTTGCCGAAGTTCGGCAAGGCCTGAACCCTAACCAAGCCTCGGAGAAATCAAGATGAAACGCCTTGCCCTCCTGCTTGCCCTGAACGCCCTGGTGGCTCCCGCCCCCCAGGCCGTGGAATTCACCCAGGTCCAGGCCGACCAGAGTCGCATCACCTTTGGCTACTCCCAAATGGGGGTCGGCATGGATGGGAGCTTCAAGACCTTCAGCGGCCAGTTGCACTTTGATCCGGCCCAGCCGGCCAGCGCCCAGGCCCTGATCGAGGTTGACCTGGCCAGCATCGATACCGGTACCCCGGAGGCCGATGAAGAGGTGGCGACCAAGACCTGGTTCAACACACTGGCCTTTCCGACCGCCCGCTTCGCCTCGAGCAGCGTCAAGGCGGCCGGCGATAACCGCTATGAGGTCGCCGGCCACTTGACCATCAAGGGCCAGACCCGGGAGATCCTGGTGCCCGCCACCTTCACGGCCCAGGGCAACACCGGGGTCTTCGCCGGCGGCTTCACCCTGCGCCGGGGGGACTTCGCCATCGGCGAAGGGCCCTGGTCCGCCTTTGACATCGTCGCCAATGAGGTCGAGGTCAAGTTTCAACTCGCTGTCACGCCGGGCAATTAATCCTATCCCCTCACTCAACCAGAACCTGAACCGCAAACGGAGATAACCCATGAACAAACTCAGCCAGCTTGCCGCCGCCGTCATCCTCGCCGCCACCTCGGCCTCCACCCTGGCCGCGCCGGTGACTTATCAGGTGGACGGCTCCCACACCTTCCCGAGCTTTTCCTACAGCCACCTTGGCCTCTCCACCCAGGTCAGCCAGTTCAACAAGACCATGGGCACGGTGATGCTGGACCAGGAGGCCAAGACCGGGGCCGTGGACATCACCATCGACACCCGCTCGGTCGATACCGGTTATGCCACCTTCAACGAGCACATCCAGGGCGAGGATTTTCTGGACACCGCCAAGTACCCGACCGCTACCTTCAAGTCCACGAAAGTGGTCTTCGAGGGTGACAAGCCTAAGACCATCGAGGGCGACCTGACCATCAAGGGCGTCACCAAGCCGGTGACCCTGCAGGTGGAACGCTTCACCACCATGACGCACCCCATGCTGAAAAAGGATGCCATTGGCGCCAATACCAGCACCCTCATCAAGCGCAGTGACTTCAACGCCGGCAAGTACGCCCCCAACGTCGGCGATGAAGTGACCATCAAGGTCGCCATTGAGGCGATCAAGGGCTAAGAACCGGACTGCCGCCGGGACGGCCACTCCCCGCCGAGTGCCCGTCGCCGCGGTCCACAGAGAGGTATTCGACATGCTCGAACTCAGACCCGCCGCCGACCGGGGTCTAGCCAAGCTGGGCTGGCTGGATTCCCGACACAGTTTTTCCTTCGGCAGCTACTACGACCCGGAACAGGCCGGCTTCTCGGATCTGCTGGTGATCAACGATGATCGCGTCCAGCCGGGCCGGGGCTTTGACACCCACGGCCATCGCGACATGGAGATCTTTACCTATGTCCTGGAGGGGGCCCTGGAGCATAAGGATTCCATGGGCACGGGCTCCGTCATCCGCCCTGGCGATGTGCAGATGATGAGCGCCGGCTCGGGCATCCGCCACAGCGAATTCAACGCCTCGCGCCAGGAGCTGGTGCATTTTCTGCAGATCTGGATCGTCCCGAACCGCAAGGGGGTCACCCCGCGTTACCAGCAGGAGCGGTTCGAGGAGGCGGACAAGCGGGGCAAGCTGCGTCTCATCATCTCCCCGGAGGGTGAGGAGGGGTCCCTCGCGGTCTATCAGGACGCCCGGGTCTATGCCGGCCTGTTCGACGGTCAAGAGCAGCAGGTCTTGACCTTGCCGGAGAACCGCTATGCCTACATCCAGGTGGCGCGCGGCGCGCTGGCGGTGAACGGCCAGCGCCTGATGGCGGGGGATGGCGCCCGCCTGCGCAACGTCGCAGCGATCAGCCTCGGTCAGGGCGAGAAGGCCGAGGTGCTGGTCTTCGACCTGCGTCCGGTGGAATTGCCCAGTTACTGAGGGAGAGTGGCCTGGCTATTGAATCAGCCGGTGGCCACCGCCTGACGCGAAATCACCCCCAATAGGGCTTCACTGCTAATCATGAATCCCCCAGCTCCGGATCAATCATCATGAAAGAAATCGCCTTTATCAAACGTAGCAGCGGCAGTCACTGGGTCGGCGATGGTTTCCCGGTGCGGACCATCTTTTCCTACCAGGATATCGCCGCCGAAATGTCCCCCTTCCTGCTGATGGACTATGCCGGCCCGGTGGATTTCGCGCCGACCAGCGAGCGCCGGGGCGTCGGCCAGCATCCGCACCGGGGATTCGAGACGGTGACCCTGGTCTATGCGGGCGGCGTCTCGCATCGGGATTCGTCGGGGGGCGGCGGCACCATTGGCCCGGGCGACGTCCAGTGGATGACGGCGGCCTCTGGCTTGATCCACGACGAATATCACAGCGCCGACTTCGCGCGCCATGGCGGGCCCTTCGAGATGGTCCAGCTCTGGGTCAATCTGCCGGCCAAGGACAAAATGGCGGCACCTGGCTATCAGGGCCTCACCGCTGACCAGATCCCCATCGTCGCCTTGCCCCAGGAGGCCGGCACGGCCCGTATCATCGCCGGTCGCTTTGGTGATACCCGGGGGGCGGCGCGCACCTTCACCCCCATGAACGTCTGGGATCTGCGTCTCCAGGCAGGTCGTACGCTAGCGGTCGACCTGCCCGCCGGGCACACCACCGCCTTGTTTGTCCTGCGGGGGTCGCTGCAGATCGGTGCCCACACCATCCGCGCGGCCGAGCTGGCCGTCCTGCGGCGCGAAGAGACGCAGATCACCTGCGATATCCCGGAAGATGCCATCGTGCTGCTGCTGAATGGCGAGCCGCTCAACGAACCCATCGTGGGACACGGCCCCTTCGTCATGAATACCCAGCAGGAGATCAGCCAGGCGATCCACGACTTCAACAGCGGCAAGTTCGGGCGGATCGTCCAATAATTCGGCAGAGATGGTAGAACTTGACAGAAAGGGACTTGCTGCCGTGTGATGAACGCCTTCTGTGCCGACTTGGCATTCTCGGCGTTGCACGAGAGGAGGGTGGTTTATGATCGAGCGGACCCTGTCGGCGATGCCCCAGGCTAATTCCAAGGTGACGGATTTGGACGAGATCGCCCGCGACATCATCAATGCCACGGTTGGGGCGGTAGCGCCGGAGCGGATCGTCTTGTTCGGCTCGCGTGCCCGCGGGGACCGCGGGCCGGATTCCGATCTGGATTTACTCGTGGTGGCGCGGGATTCCTTCACGCCAGAACACACCCGGCAAGGCGACTTAAGGCGGATTCGCCAGGCGATAAGACCCTTCCGACTCCCCGTCGATGTGCTTCTCTATAGTCGCGATGAGATCGATACCTGGCGTCAATCGCCGAACCATGTGATTGGGCGCTCCTTGCGCGAAGGGCTAACAGTTTATGAAAGATCCTAAGCATGGTCGGCTGATGCTGGATATGGCAACGGCTGACCTGCAAGCCATCAGCCACATGCTCAGTCCTCACCAGTTCACCGATTCGATCTTCGGCTTTCATTGTCAACAAGCGGTTGAGAAACTCCTGAAGGCATGGCTCAGCCTTTCTGGGGTTGCGTTCCCCCGCACCCATGACTTGCGGATTCTGTTCGATCTGGCCGAGGACATCGACCCGCAGGCAGTGGCAACTTTCCGGGAACTGGAAGACCTGACGGACTATGGCGTCCAGTTCCGTTACGAGGCTCCGTTCGATCTGGAACCTTTGGATCGTTTGGCCTTGGCGGATCAGGTGGGTGCGCTTGAGAGACGGGTCAGCGGGCTCATGGCTTCGGTGACATAACCAGGGCGAAGCCCATCAGGCCGCCAGCCCCTTCATCTGCAGCTCCTTGAGCCGGTCGCGGACCGCCGCCGCCTTTTCGAACTCCAGATCCTTGGCGTAGCCGTACATCTCCTTCTCCAGCGCCTTGATCTTACACGCTATCTGGGCCGGGGTGAGGCTGGCGTACTCGACCATTTCCTCCGCCACCTGGGCGTATTCCCGGGCCGACCGGGGTCCACCGGGCGTTGCCCCCTCCAAAATATCGGCGATGGCCTTGTGGATGGTCTGGGGGGTGATGCCGTGGAGGGCGTTGAATTCGGTCTGCTTGGCGCGGCGGCGCTCGGTCTCGCCAATGGCACGCTCCATGGAGCCGGTGATCTTGTCGGCGTAGAGGATGGCCTTGCCATTGACGTGGCGGGCGGCGCGGCCAATGGTCTGGATCAGCGAGCCCTCGGAGCGCAGGAAGCCCTCCTTGTCGGCATCCAGGATGGCCACCAGCGACACCTCGGGCATGTCCAGACCCTCGCGCAGCAGGTTGATGCCCACCAGCACATCGAACTCCCCCAGGCGCAGGTCGCGGATGATCTCCACCCGCTCCACGGTGTCGATGTCCGAGTGCAGATAGCGCACCCGCACACCGTGGTCGTTCATATAGTCGGTGAGATCCTCCGCCATGCGCTTGGTGAGGGTGGTGACCAGGACCCGTTCGTCGTGGCTGACCCGGGCCCGAATCTCCGACAGGAGATTATCGACCTGGTTCAGGGCGGGTCGGACCTCCAGATCCGGGTCCACCAGCCCCGTGGGCCGCACCACCTGCTCGACGATGGCCCCGGAGTGCTGGATCTCGTAGTCGCGCGGGGTGGCGGAGACATAGATGGTCTGGGGCTGGCGCTCCTGGAATTCCTCGAAGCGCAGGGGGCGGTTATCCAGGGCCGAGGGCAGGCGGAAGCCGTACTCGACCAGGTTCTCCTTGCGCGAACGGTCGCCCTTGTACATGCCGCCGAGCTGGGGCACGGTGACGTGGCTTTCGTCGATGATGAGGATGGCGTTGTCCGGCAGATAGTCGTAGAGGGTCGGCGGTGGCTCGCCCGGCCCGCGCCCGGACAGGTAGCGGGAGTAGTTCTCGACCCCGGAGCAGTAGCCCACCTCCACCATCATCTCCAGATCGAAGAGGGTGCGCTGCTCCAGGCGCTGGGCCTCCACCAGCTTGTCGTGTGCCCGCAGCCAGGTCAGGCGCTCCCGAAGCTCTACCTTGATCTGATCCACCGCCGCCAGGACCGTCTCCCGGGGCGTGGCATAGTGGGTCTTGGGGAAGACGGTATAACGGGCGACCTTGCGCAGCACCTCGCCGGTGAGGGGGTCGAAGACCGCCAGGGACTCGATCTCCTCATCGAAGAGGGTGACGCGCAGGGCCTCCTCGTCCGACTCCGCTGGGTGGATGTCGATGACGTCGCCCCGCACCCGGAAGGTGCCGCGGTGCAGTTCCACCTCGTTGCGCTTGTACTGCAGGTCCGCCAGCCGGCGCAGGAGGGCGCGCTGGTCCACCCGGTCGCCCCGGCTCAGGTGCAGCACCATGCGCAAATAGGCATCCGGGTCCCCCAGGCCGTAGATGGAGGAGACGGTGGCGACGATGATGACGTCCGGCCGCTCCAGGATGGCCTTGGTAGCCGAGAGGCGCATCTGTTCGATGTGCTCGTTGATGGAGGCGTCCTTCTCGATATAGGTGTCCGAGGAGGGGACATAGGCCTCGGGCTGGTAATAGTCGTAGTAGGAGACGAAATACTCCACGGCGTTGCGCGGGAAGAAGTCACGCATCTCGCCATAGAGCTGGGCCGCCAGGGTTTTGTTGGGCGCCAGCACCAGGGCCGGGCGCTGGAGTTCCTGGATGACATTGGCGACGGTGAAGGTCTTGCCCGACCCCGTGACCCCCAGCAGGGTCAGTCCCGCCTCGCCATCCCGCAGCCCCGCCACCAGGCGGCGGATGGCCTCCGGCTGATCGCCGGCGGGATTGAATTTCGAAACCAGTTCGAAGGGCTTGTCGGGGAGCTTGCTCATGAGGGCGGCGTGTTTCCGAGGCAGGGCGCTGGGTAAAGCCCTAAAGATGGTGAATCCCCGTGCCGGAGATGGCGCGTTTCGCTATTATTGGGAGCCCCGCCCACGATTGCCAGGGCGCTAAACCTCCCCCACCGGCAAAGAGTCGAGAACAGGACCGATGAGCAGCAAACTTTCCGCCCGCGTACAATCCGTCAAGCCTTCGGCGACCCTCGCCATCACCGCCCGCGCCAAGGCCCTGCGTGCCGCGGGCAAGGACGTCGTCGGCCTGGGTGC
>JBGAUK010000092.1:0-14267 GCA_044228695.1 Chromatiaceae bacterium
CCAGGCCCGCCTGGAAGCTCTGGGCCGCGGTCAGGGCCTCCTGTTCCCACAGGACCGCCTGGACCTTGAAATAGGGCAGATACTCCTGGGCCAGGGCCTCGATGATATTGCGCGTCAGGGCCCGCTCATGATCCAGGTCGGAGGGGGAAGAGACGAAGATGCGAACCTGGGGGTCTGCCATGGGCATCACCTGTAGCATGGGGAAAAGGGCGAGAAGGAGGCGTCGGTCGTCAAGGGACAGGATAGGCTAAAATTCAGTATATTATTACCGACCAGAATGCCCTTCTGTCCCGGCGGGTTCACCGGACCCGCGGCCTGGCAATGGTGGCCACCCCCGCTATGACATCCCCGCAAGCCTCCTCATCTCTCCGGCCCTATTGGCTCATCGCCCTCAAGGGCCACCGGCATTTACGTCAGCCAGAGGCGGTCGGTGAGGCACTCACCGCCCTGCTTGTCGCCCTGAGTGAGGAGATCGATGGCACCCTGGTCGGCGTTTCCGCCATCGCCCCCGGGGCCGACACCCTCTTTGCCGAGGCGATCCTGGGGATGTCGCTCCCCTGGCGCGCCCTGCTGCCAGTGTCCCTGGCCGAGCTGCGCCAGGACTTCTCAGCGGAGGAGTGGCGGTACCGCGAGCAACTGCTGGCGCGGGCGACGGAGATCCAGGTCCGCGGCAGGGCCGCGGGCCGGGACGAGGCCGATCTGGAATGCGCCCTGGACACCCTGGATCAGGCGGACCTGCTCATCGCCGTCTGGGACGAGAGGCCCGCGGCGGTACCGGTGGGAACGGGGGATATCGTCGCCTATGCCCGCGGCGTCGGGAAACCGCTGATTATCCTCAACCCGGAGACGCTCGAGGTCCGGCGCGAGGGCTGGGAGGGTCATCCCTTCCTGGATCATGAGTTGCGCTTCCTCAACCATCTTGGGGAGGGTGCCGCGAAGGAACCCCTGGACTCCTCGCCGGTACCCCCGACCTTATGGCGCTTTTTCACCAAGGTCGACCAGATGGCGACCCGCACGGCGCCGAATTTCCGACGCTGGGTCGCGTCTTCCCTGGTACTGAATACGGGTGCGACCCTGATGGTGGCCTTTATCATCGCCTTCGCCCTGCGCCTGCCGGCCCTGGACGCCCTGGCCTTCCTCATGTCCGCTGGGGCCATGGGGGCCGGTTTCTATCTGAAATACCGCAAGGTGCATCAACGCTGGATCCATTGCCGCGTAGCCGCGGAGATCTGCCGGGCCGCGATCGCCACCTGGGAATTGCCCCGGCTGGTGCTGCCGGACCTGCAGGGTCTGGGGGAGACCTTTGCTCGCCTCGTGACCTCGGTCAGGATGATGCACCTCTGTGCCCGCCCCGCCGTCCCCACGCCCCTGGAGGAGATCCGGGAGCGATATGTGTGCGACCGCATCGATGATCAGATCCAGTACCACCAGGCCCGTGCCGTCCGGCTCGCCCGCCTGCGCCAGCGCCTGATCAGTCTCTTTTGGTTCTTTTCCGCCCTGGCCGTCCTGCGCGGGCTCTTCGCCGGTCTGTACGGCACGGACAGCCTTGGCCTGGAGGCCAGCCGGACCCTCACCCACTTTTTACCCCTGGCGCTCCCCGGTCTGGCCGGCTGCGCCCTGGCGCTGATCTCGGTCTTCGATCTCAATGGCCAGTTGGCCCATTCCCGCGCCCTGACGAATTTCCTGATCGCGGCGCGGGCGGAGACGCAGGCCTGTCATAATCTCTATGCCTTGCAGCGGGCCATCGCCCGCACCGAACGTTACCTGGCCCGGGAAATCGCCGACTGGTTCGCCTTGGGCCAGGAACCCCGCTATGGTTGAGTGACGCAATGGGTGGATTATATGAAACGACTCCTGGCCCTGGATGGGGGCGGCATCCGTGGCATCTTCACCCTGGAGATCCTGGCGCGGATGGAGGCACTGCTGCGCGCCCGGACCGGCCGGGCCGATCTGGTCCTGGCGGATTATTTCGACTATATCGCCGGCACCAGCACCGGCGGCATCATCGCCACCTGCCTGTCCTGGGGTATGCCGGTCGCGGAGATCGAAGACCTCTACATTCGCCGGGGGATGGAGATCTTTAGGCCCGCGCCCTGGTACAAACGCTGGCAGAGCAAATATGCCGCGGAGGCTATTACCGGGATGCTGAAAGAGGTCTTCTCGGAGGATGAGGCGGGCCAGGTGCCGGCCCTGCTGGGCACGCGCCGACTGCGCACCCTGCTGTGCCTGGTGATGCGCAACTATTCCACCGGCTCCCCCTGGCCGATCTCCAACAACCCCGCCGCCCGTTTCAACGATCCCGCCTCGCCCGAGTGCAATCTGCGCATCCCCCTGTGGCAACTGGTTCGGGCCAGTACCGCCGCCCCGACCTTTTTCCCCCCGGAGACCATCCTCCTTGGCGGCCGGCGGCACGTCTTCGTGGATGGTGGCATCACGCCTTACAACAACCCCAGCCTGCTCCTCTATCTCATGGCGACCCTGCCCTGTTTTCACCTGGAGTGGGAGCGGGGTCTGGATAAGCTGCTGCTGGTCTCGATCGGGACCGGACGGGTCCGCGTCACCTCCGGCACGGCCACGGCGGGGGAGATGAGCCTGCTCTTTCACGCCCGCCGGGTGCCGGTGGCCCTGATCGACTCGTCCAGTCTGCAGCAGGACCTAATGTGCCGGGTCCTCGGCCACTGCCGTTTCGGCGACGAGATCGATTGCGAGATCGGCGACCTCAAAGGCGCCGATCCGACCGCCGCTCCAGGTCGTAACTTCACCTATCTCCGCTACAATCTGGACTTCTCCCCCGAACAGATCGTCCGAGCCCAACAGGTCGCCAAAACCAGTTTTGAGATTGACAATCTCAAGCTGATCCCCCTGCTGCGCGACATTGGCGCCGCCTATGCCGCAGAGAAGCTGCGGGGGGAGGACCTGCTCTAGCCCCCGGCCGGGACTAGAGTGGACCCCAAATTTGCGACAACCCCTACGATAGAGCGACAGCGAAAGGTGTGTTTATGTATTCAGTCGGATGGCGAATCGTCATCATTGCGGATGAAGTCCGCGGTCAGGAACTCGGGCCGGGAATAGGCGGGGTTGGGATAGGTGTAAAAACCCCGACCCGACTTCACGCCCAACAACCCCTTGTCAAGATACCTTTTTTTTATGAAATTTTCGGCAAACTCAAGTGCGCCTGAATCACCGGACAGTTTCGCGGTAGTCACCGTGATACGCCACAAGGTATCCAGGCTGACCACGTCGAGTATCCCAAAAGGCCCCTTGGGCATACCAAGCACCAGCATCGCCGTACGATCCACGTCCTCGATGGATACCGCCTCATCGATAATGGCGAGCTTGATCGCTGCATTATTCAACGCACCCAATAGGGCATTGCCAACATAACCGGGAACCTCTTTCTTGAAAACGAGTGGTACCTGTCCGATGCCTTTCGCAAAGGCCGCGAGCAGCTCCAAGGTCTCCGGAGAGGTGCCAGGGTGCGGCATGACATCGGCCATATTCCCATCCCACACCCAATAGAAATGCAACGCGGCGAATTGGGCAGGGCGACCTGTCGCCGCGGCATACATCGACGGCAGCAAGGTCGAGGTATTGGTGGTGAAAATGGTATGGGGAGGACAGATGGTATTGAACCGCGCAAAGACCTTGGCCTTCAGTTCCGGGTCCTCGTAGACCGACTCGCTGACTAGATCCGCGGTCGCCCCATCCTCCGGATTCAAGGTAAAGGTGATGCGTGCCAGGGCGGCGGCGGACTCCTCGGGTGTCATCCGCTGCTGAGCGACTAATTCGGCGGCATCGACCGGAATCTTCGCATTGGCGATCGCCAGAGACTCGGCCGAACAGTCATAGGCGATGACCTCATAACCATAGCGGGCACATTGCAGGGCAATCCTTTGTCCCATGGTGCCGGTACCTACGACCAGGATTCGACGGATATCTTCAAGATTCATGAAAGCCCCCTATTGACTTCACTGACTCACAGGAACTGTCCATAGCGCTGATGGCCCGAGCAGATGGTGGAGCGGTCCCAGCGTCCGGAGAACAGATAGGAGAACAGCTTGTCGGCCTCCTCGCCCTCGAACTCGGCGAGGGTTGAGACGCCAAACACCGGGTTGGAGTTGATGCTATAACCGACGCCCAGGGGCTTCACGACGGTGAGCTCGGCCCAGGGATCGTCGAGGGAGGGCTCCATCCGCAGCGCGGCGATGCTTCCCGGCTCCCAGGACTGGTAGTCAGTGGCACTGTCATAGTTGACCAGGCACATCCTGGGGAAAGTCGTTTGCCCCTGGGGCCCCGCGCCGGCTTCATACTTGAAAAGGAGGCATGAGCCCTGTTGGCGGCATCCCGGCCCCACATCCTGATAGAGTTGAGCCATCAAGGGGTCATTGTAGGCGCCGAGCTCCGCCTCGATCTCGAAGATCCGTCGGCCCTTGCTCTCGATCAGGGCATGGGCCCAAGAGTCGGTGCGTTCGACCAGGATGCGCTCACACAATTTCTTGGGCAGCCCCGAGAATTCGCGCCCGCTGCAGAGCCCCATCGGCGCTCCCGGGCCGCTGAGTTGGATGTTAAGGAAATAGATTCCCGTCGTCTCACCATAGCGGCACAGGAGCCCGAGCCCAGCCTCCATGTACCAGGGGGCGAAGGTGGGTTCACGGATATTGACGGCATAGGCGTAGACCAGGGGCTGGTCTGGTGTGACCAGTTCCAGCGGTGGCGGCAATACCCGGCGCGCGATGGCGGGATCGGTCTGCCAATAGATGGTGAGACCTTCCTGGTTGTTCATGGCGGGGCGATTCATGAACCCCTGGAGCTGTTCCCGGGGGATAAAGTAGCTTCCGTTTTTCACGGTGTTTGACCTCTTGTATTCTTCGTTTCTAGCCGATTACACGACCCACTGGCCGCTGCGACGCTTGCGGGCCACGTTCAGTAGGTACTCATCGTTCACTTTGGCGGCTTCGGGATGGAAGCAATACTTCGCGATGGTCAAATCGCCCTCGTCGCCAAGGACCAGCCGTTCGTTCTTTGCCACCCCCGCCAGGATCGTCCGCGCGGACTGCTCCGGCGACTGTGCTCCCGGTGGCGGTTCCGTACCACCCGCCTTCCAGATCGCCGTCGCCGTCGTGCCGGGCGTCGCCGATGTCACCCGGATGTTCTCGTCCCACAACTCGTAGCGTAGGGCGAGCGTCAGTCCGTTCAGAGCGGCCTTGGTGGCGGCGTACATCGTCTGCTGGGCCATGGGATACAAGGCGATGCCGGAAATGATGTCGATGATGTGCCCGCCACCCTGCGCGCGCATGATCGGCAGCACCGCGCGGATGCCGTACAGGGCCCCGTAGAAGTTCAGGGCGAACGCCTTTTCCCAGTCCTCGTTCGTTTGCGTGTCGAAAACCCCGCCTAAGCCAGCGCCGGCATTGTTGAACAACAAATCGAGGCGCCCGCCGCCGAACTCCGCAGCCTGTTGCATCATGCGTGTGACGTCTTCTTCCTGGGTGACGTTGCAATGGAGTCCAAGGGCCCGTTCGGGATAAGCCGTGTTCAGCCGCGCGGCCTCCCGCCGCAGATTCTCGTCATTGAAATCTGCAAGGACGACCTGCGCGGCCCCATAGGCCAGCATCGTCTCCGCCAAGGCCAGTCCGATGCCGGAGGCGCCGCCGGTGATGACGGCAATCTTGTCCCGGTAGTAGTCACTGGTCTCACTCATGGCTGCTTCCCTCCTCTTTTGTGCGGTGCAGTGCTTGCGCGATGCTGTCAGGGTTCATAAACGAAGGCCTGGCCATACGCGTCCTGGGTGGCATCGACGACCCGCCCGCCCCGGGCCGCGTCCCCCAGGACGTGGGCCTCCGGGAAGGCGGCCTTGAAATTCGCGACCAGTTCCGTCTGGGGCCGGACGCCCAGGGCCAGGATTACGGTGTCCGCGGTCACCCGAACCGGCAACCCGGTCGCCAGACACTCGAATTCCACCCCCTCCGAGGTGACCCGCACTAGCTTGTGACCGGGCAGATAGGTCGGATCGTAGGGCGCCATGCGTTGTTTGGCATCCAGAATGGTCATAAAGTCGGCCCCCGCCCCGATCTCCGGCAGCAGGTCGGCGATGGTGGTCCGGTGTCCGGACTTGAGCACCACCTCCGCCGTTTCCAGCCCGGTCATGCCCGAGCCGATGATGACGCAGTCCCCTTTGGCCTCCTCCGGATGGAGTAGCACCTCCTCCGCCAGGACGACGTTTCCGCCGTCGATGCCTGGGACCGGCGGAATGAAGGGCCGGGCGCCACAGGCGACGAACACCCCACTGGGGGACAGCGCCTGGACCTTGGCCATCGTCGCCTCCTCGCCGGGGCGCAGGTCGATACCGCTCTCCCGGGCCTGGGCGATCATGGAGTCGATGTAGCGGGTGATCTTGTCCTTGCCGATCCCCTTGTCGGCCAGATTCAGGGTACCGCCCAGGCGCCGGGCGGCGTCGAACAGGACGGGATGGAAGCCGCGGTCCTTGAGTACCATGGCCGCCGTGAGGCCCGCCGGGCCGCCACCGATCACGGCGATGGTGCGCCCCGCGCCATTGCGCTCGGGGCGGGCGAATTCGCGCTCACGACCCGTGGTCGGGTTCACCGAGCATTTGATATGCCGGTGGTGACAGATTTCATTGAAGCACACCAGGCAGCCGATGCACTTGCGGATCATCTCCGCCCGTCCGGTCTTCGCCTTGTTACACCAGGCAGGATCGGCGAGATGGCCCCGCGCGACCCCCACCAGGTCGCAGCAACCCTCCCGCAGGATTTCCTCCGCCACCTGTGGCTCCTTGATATTGGCCACGGCAATGAGCGGAATCCTGACGTGTTGTTTGATCTCCGCGGCCATGTACCT
This sequence comes from Chromatiaceae bacterium, assembly GCA_044228695.1. Lineage (GTDB taxonomy): Bacteria > Pseudomonadota > Gammaproteobacteria > Chromatiales > Chromatiaceae > M0108. The sequence goes on from JBGAUK010000092.1 coordinate 6,859, forward strand.
TTTCCAGCCCTGCTCAAAGGTGCCGGGCTCGATACAGGTCAGGGCCGCCTTGGGGGGGCTCTCGGGGATGGTGCAACTGATGTCGAGAAAATCGACGCCGGCCTTTTCCAGTGCCGCGGCGATCCGGCAGGAGGCGGCGAGATCGTTCCCTTGATCCCCCAGGAACTCGTCGGCGGAGATCCTCACCCCGAGGGGAAAGTTCTGACCACAGGCCGCGCGGATCCCCGCGAGGATCTCCACCAGGAACCGCAAGCGGTTCTCCAGGCTGCCGCCGTAGTCATCCTCGCGGCGGTTGAGATAGGGCGAGAGGAAAGAGTTGATCAGATAGCCGTGGGCCCCGTGTAACTCGACGCCGTCGGCGCCCGCCATCTGGGCGATCCGCGCCCCGGTGACGAAGGCGGTCTGAATCTTCGTGATTTCGGGCAGGGTGAGGGCTCGTGGTGACTGGCCAGAGAGGGGATGAGGAATCACCGAGGCAGCCACGGGCTGTTCCCCAAACATAAGCTGTCCCTCTCGCCCCGGATGATGGAGCTGGATGAAGATCCGGGTGCCATATTTATGCACCGCATCCATGAGTCGTTCGAGACCCTGGAGGTCACCGCTATGGCGGGCGGCCAGTTGGTTCGGCTCACCCACCCCCGCGCCGTCGAGGACACGGCACAGGCCACTGATGATGAGTCCGACCCCGCCCTTCGCCCGCGCTTCGTAAAAGGCGATGGCATCGTCATTGACGCCCCCGCCCGCCGCGGCGAGGTTGAGGCCCATGGCGGTCATGGCCACGCGGTTCTTGATCTCCAGGCGACCGATCTGGACCGGGCTGAACAGATTGTCATACATGGGATGGCTCCATTCCCTTAGTTGTCACCAGGACCGCTGAGAAAATCGGGTTGAGAATAGGCCGGGTTCGGGTAGCTATAGAATCCTTTTCCCGACTTGACTCCCAACCAACCCTTATCGATATATTCCCGCTTAAACATATCCGAAAATTCCCGAGCCCCAGGATCGCCGGAGATGTTGGCGCCACTCTCCATGACATGCCAGATGGTATCCAGCCCGTTATAATCCATCCAACCAAAGGGCCCTTGTGGGGTACCTTCGAGCAGCATGAAGGCACGATCCACGTCTTCCACCGATGCCACCTTGTCGACAAAGACCATCTTCATCGCGGCATCATTCTTGGCGCCCAATAAGGTATTGCCGATATAGCCGGGATATTCCTTCTTCATCACGGTCGGGACTTGGCCAATCCGTCTGGCAAAGGCCACCAGCAGCGAGAGGGTCTCCGGAGAGGTGCCAGGATGGGGCATGATATCGGCCAGGTTCTTCATCCAGACCCCATAAAAATGCAAGGCGGCGAATTTGTCGGGCCGGCCGGTCGCCGCGGCGAACATCGAGGGCAGCAGGGTTGAGGTATTGGTGGTGAACAGGGTGTGGGGGGGGCAGATCACATTGAACTGGGCAAAGATCCTGCCTTTCAGCTCAGGATCCTCCAATACCGATTCACTGATCAGATCGGCCTGTGCGCCTTCCTCCGGATTCAGGGTGTAGGTGATGCGGGCCAGCGTGGCCTCGACCTCATCCGCTGTCATCAGTCCCAGGGATACCAATTCGGTGGCATACGCCGGTATCCGCTCCTTGGCATTCTCCAAGGACTTGGCAAAGCCATCGTAGGCGATCACCTCATAGCCATGGCGCGCGCATTGCAGCGCAATCTTTTGTCCCATGGTACCGGCACCGACCACGAGCACGTGACGGATATCGTCAATCTTCATGGAAGAACTCCCGAGGACCGCCAAGGCGGTAGGATGGAAAGGGGGGTTGCAAGCGCTCTGGAGGCTGGGGTTATCCCTTGCAACTGGTGACCGATTGGTAGCGATAGCCAAACCCAGACGTCCCCGTAAGCCCAAGGGCGCATCTCCACCCAGCAGCACGAATGGGAAGCGATGGCTCCGCTAGCCCTGTTCCGAAGCATAGTCTGGGAGTCAGGCATTGCAAGGCCGACAGAGACCTTCCGAGCGCCTCGGATTCGCCCGGGATCCTGGACGTGCAACCCTTCCCGCAGCCGGAAATAATCGGCAGCCAGGCTGAAAATTCTCTACCCTTGCAAGTACGCAACCCACCTGGTTCTGGCCTGGCCCGTCAGGCAAGACTGACCCCTCGTGATGAGTCCCGGCGGGGAGTCAGGGTCGAAGCCAGTCGCCTTTAGGTATTGATGCCCATGATCTTTAACATACCGAGATGGTTGCTTTTCATGGTCACCGCGCTTGTCATCCCCTGTCAGGAGTCAAGCGCCACGGATCATCCGTCGCGAACATTAGCGCCCTCCAGTGGGATCATAGTGAATCCCCAGGCGGCCTATTCCTTTCTCGGCAACGGTTATCTGGGCCGGGCCCTGGGTCTGGACCGGAACTCGGCCCTTCAACTGGGCGGTTTTCTGATCCCGGAGTTCGACTGGTTGGTCTCGGGGGGAGTCGAGCCGGACTCAGCCTACGGTAGCCTGGCCCTGGGCCTGCATGCCAAGGTCGACCTGCATAAGGCGCTGGGGATACCTGGTGCGACCTGGGGTGTCGAATTCCTGGAATCCACGGGGGGTGACAACAATCAGGCAGCGGGGACGGTGCAGATGTATACCAACTTGGATGGCCCCGAGCCGCGCAACCGCCAGGAAATGATGCAACTCTGGTGGCACCAGCGACTGCTTGACGACAAACTGCTGGTGCAGGTGGGCAAGATGAATGGTTCTGGCATCTTTAACACGGTGCTGAATCCGGTCATCGTCGATACCCCCTGGATGCAGGATTCCACCATCAGCAATCTGTTCATGATTCCTATCGGCCTGAATCCCACCCTCTTTGCCAGGCTGCCTGCCTATTACAACACCGCTTACGGGGCCGTCGTTCATCTGGTGCCCACCGCGGACTTTTATACCTCCTTTGGCATCTTTGATGGCAATGGTGCCGCGGGGGTCCAGACCGGAATGGAATGGCTGCCTACCTTCAACGAGTACCTCTTCAATATCGCCGAGGTTGGCTATTCCTGGCGTCTGGGCGCCGAGGGCAAACCCGGGCGGATGGGCCTGGGGGGCTGGTGGCAGACCGGTGACCTCTATACTCCCGCCCTGACCACCGAAGACGGTGCCGAAGGCTATTATCTCTTTGCCAATCAGCGGCTCTGGTTCAAAAATCCCGGTATCAACAATGCGGGGCTCATCGGTTACCTGCAATTCGGTCATACGGGATCGCAGACAGCAATCGTCAATACCTATCTGGGGGGCGGCCTGACGGCGATTGGCATGATACCCAGCCGTCACGACGACACCTTGAGCCTGGGCTTGGCCTATTCCGAGCTCAATGACACCCCGGGGGCCGGGGTCTTCTTTTACCCCGATGTTCCCTCGTCATCCGCCGATCTCGGCGAGAGCGAACTCATGCTGCAGGCGGCCTATCAGACCAATTTCGTCTTTGGGACCCCGGCCAATTACTGGACGCTCAGCAGCGTCCTGGCTTACAGCTACATTCCCGATCCCGGTCAAAGGCCCGATCTGCCCGCCGCCCACGTCCTGTCCTGGCGGTTGATCGCACTCTTCTGAAGACGAGGGCAACGCCACCATGAGCTTGTCGGAAACCCTGTCCCCAACCCGCGGGACCGAGTATGCGGATCTGTCCCTGGAGATCATCATTCTCTTGGTCTTCGGGCTCTTCATGGCCCTCTTCGGCCTGCTCCTGCTGGGGATCCAGCGCGGGGCCTTACCCTATGCTCCAGACAGCACCCATGGGCTCTTTCTGGTTCTGCTCGCCTTCCAGGCCATTACTCTGGGTAAGACCCCTTTCGGCGATTTCCGCCGTTCGTGGCTCCTCGTCGCCCTTGGCACTGGCGCGGCAGTGGCCGGGATGATGGGTTGTTTCATTCCCGGCCTCCTGCGGGAGCCCCTGCGCCTGCTGGTGGGTTTTTTGCTGACATCGGGGGGGCTGACGCTGCTGTTGGTCTTAGTGTTATCCAAGGACAAGGCCCGGCTTTGGCTGCGTGGCCCGGCCTCGTTGCGCCACCTGACGCTGGCCGCTGGTCTCGTCTATGTGCTCACCCTGGTCGCCGGTCTGGTGACACTCTTGCCAGGTCTATCCCCTCCACCCTATACCGCCATCCTGTTGCTTGCCTGTGGCGCCAGCTTTTTCTATCTTGCCGGGTGCCTCCGGGAAGTGCGCCGCCGCTACCCCACCAGGATACCGCCCAAGTCGGCAAAGGGACCGGGCGGCACGGAGCCGCCCGGTCGGACCTCCGGCTTAAGCGCCCTGCTTACCCACCTCGGGGAGGAGGTTGCTTTGTCCCTGGCCCCGGCCTTCCTCTTCCTGTTAGCGGTGCTGCTCAGCCTGCTGGGGATCCTGTTTTTTCCCGTCAGCCTGGGTCTGCTGCCCTTCTCGCCGGATGGCCAGTTAGGACTCCTGCTGGTCCTCATGGCGATCCAGATGCTGGCCATGGCGGAGACCCCGGCAGGTAAGTTCCAACGCTCCGGGTGGCTGGTGGCGGTCGGCATGGGGTTTGCCGGGTTGGGGATCTTCGCCTGCATCATCCCCGGAGTATTAACCAGCACCCTCCAGACCCTTCTCGGCCTGCTGAACCTCGGCGGAAGTCTGGTCCTGCTGGCCGGAAGGCTTCGGGTGAGGGGGCGACAAAATCTTGCCGCCGATCCCGGGTCGCCCCCGCTCTCTCCGCCCCTTCCCGCGCCGCTTAGGAAGCTGACCTTTACCCAGACCCTGCTGAACCTGGTGGGCATCGGTTTTGGCCTGTCCACGCTCCTACCAGGCTTGGTGCCCTTACCGGTCATCGCCGGCATCCTCCTCCTCAATGGGGTGCTGCTCTTTCAACTGGCGCTGATCCTGCGCCAGTTGGAGGGGGTTCCCCAGGATTCAGGTCCTGAACCCGGCGCCGCCCCCCTCAGATCAATTCCCCGATCGGAAGGAGAGTGAGGATCAGGAGCTTGAGCGCCTCGCCAACACCGATGTCCGGCTCGGTCTCGGCGCGCACCGGCCGCCCCTCCCGCTGGGTCACCCACTCGATCCGCCCCTCCGCGGTCAGCTCCAGGCGCCAACTGTTGTGGGGGGCCATGTCCCGTTCGATGAGGGCGGCCACCGCCTGGGCCAGGGGCGGGCTCTCGATAATGAGGCCGATCTCCGTATTCAGGTGCGTGGAGCGGGGGTCCATGTTGAAGGAGCCGATGTAGACCACCTGGCGGTCGATGACCAGGGTCTTGGCATGCAGGGTCAGGGGCACCTTCTCCGGCATCCGGGCGTAACGGTCGATCAGGAGCGGCTGGTCCTCGGCGTCGCCGCGGTATTCGAACAACTCGATCCCCATCCCCAGCAAGCGGGGGCGCTGAAAGGCGTAGCGCGAATGCACCCAGATGGCATCGTTGGCCGCCATGGAATTGGTGAGGATGGCTACCCGAACGTTGCGCTGCCGCAGGTCCTCCAGCAGGCTAAAGGTCCCCGGGAGCATGATGAGGTAGGGGGTCGCGGCGAGCAGTTCCCGTTGGGCGCCCAGGGCCAGTTCGGTCAACTGGCGCCCGCTCTCGCCGAAGGCGTCGTAACGGTCCAGCTCCGGGTTCTTGCCGGGTCGATCGGAGATGAGTCGCGCCTGGCCCCAGTGGAGATCCGCGGCCCGCAGTGACTTGAAGCGAGCGGTAGTGGCCGCGAGGCCGGCGTCAAAACGCGGGGGGAAGTTCTCGGGCTGGGAGGCATACTGGTGCAGCCTGCGGTAATAGGCCGCCCGTTCCTCGGGGGTGATGGCGATATCGACCACCGCCTCCAGGGGCACCACCCAGGGGTGGTTCCAGTAGTCGTCAAAACTGCTGGAGACCTTGGGCACCACGGGCCCCAGGGCCAGGACGTCGAGATCCCGGAAATTGAACTCCTCGTCGAGGTCATAGTACTCATCGGCCACGTTGCGACCCCCGAGGATGGCCAGGCTGCCGTCAACGATGAAGGTCTTGTTGTGCATGCGCCGGTTGAGACGCGGAAAATCGCCCCCCGAGCCGATGATCCGCGCCAGCTTGCCCAGGGTACCCAGACCCAGGGCCCCCACGGGGTTGTAGAGGCGGATCTCGACCTGGGGGTGATCGTTCAGGAAGGCGAGAAAACGGGGGTCGGCGTCGAGGGAAATCTCGTCGACGATGACCCGGACCCGGACGCCCCGCTCCGCTGCCCGCAAGAGGCGCTCGGCGGCGATCTTACCGACATTGTCCTGATACCAGATGAAGTACTGGGCATCGATGGTGCGGCTGGCCTGGTCGGCCAGCATGCCCCGCCACAGGAGGGCTTCCTCGCCCTTGTCCAGGAGGAGGAAACCCGACTGGCCGGCTGGCTGGGTTTTGACCAGGCGCCGCATCTGCTTCCCCATGGGGGTGGTCTCGTGATCGGCGATGGCCCGGGAATCGACCCGGTCCGCCGGATCGACTGACTTGAGGCCCGCGCAACCGGCCAGGGCCAGGGCCAGCGCTAGGATCGATATGAACCAGAATAATCGTGAGGCCATCTGCCGCTCCTCGGATTGAGCAAGGGGTTAGCGATCAGGCAGCAGCGCCACCTGGAAATCATCCGCGCCCTGGCTGGCGGATGCGGAATGGCGTTGGCCATTCTAACCGCGGCTGGGGTGCGTACGGCGGCCAGAGCGTCGGAACCCTCGCCAGGCCCTGGCGGGGGTCTAGGGGGCGGCGCGCCCGGGCGAGTTTATACCAGGGAGCGCGCCGGGGCCTGGCGTTGACGGGCGGAAAACGTGGCTGGATTGGGATAGACTCGGGTATGGGGCGACGTCAGCTCTCCACCCAGGACCCTGCCCGACGAATGAAGCTTAACCCTCCCGCCAGCGGCCAGATAGCCTCGGCGCCGATCGCCTGCCCTCGGGGTTCGCCGGCCACGGCCGTGAGCGGGGCTCTGGCCGCAATCGGGCTTAGGGGACCCCGCCCGGTCCTGATCCTGGTTGGTGGGGCCGCCAGTCTCGATGGCGGGGTGGCGGCACAACTGCTACCCCTCTTCACGGGCCTGGTACCCCTTCTGGACCGGCTGGGAGTGGCGGTGATTGATGGCGGCACCCCCTTCGGCGTCATGGCGCTCATGGGGACGGCGCGCCAGCGTGCCGCGGGAGGCTTTCCCTTGATCGGCATCGCCCCGCGCGGTCGCGTGGATGCGCCGGCGGGGATCCCGCCCGGCGGACAGGGCGGTTCTTCCGCCCTGGCGAGCGATGCCAGCGGCGGCTGCTTTCACCCTGATCAGGCCGAGGCCGAAGTCCCAGTGGCTGGCCCCAAGGGGCCTCTCCCGGAGCCCGCTCCGCGACCGGATCGGGGTGACATCGAGCCGCGGGTAACCCTCGATCCCCACCACAGCCACTTCCTCCTGGTCCCCGGTGAGCGCTGGGGC
>JBGAUK010000093.1:0-14150 GCA_044228695.1 Chromatiaceae bacterium
CTGGGCATGACCGAAAATTCCCGCCGTCGCTCGCGGGGATGGCCAGCGACGGCAGGCTAGAACAGATTAGCCGTGGGTCTCGCTGGCTTGGGTCTTGATTTCGTCGTCCACCCGGACGTGCAACATCGTGGAATGAGCCATGATTGAATCCCCCGTCTAGGCCCATTTTGTTTCTCTTCAGCGATTCAATTCAAGTGCGAAGAGGTCTAGAGCATCCGTCCCCACACTCGTTATCGGCGGGTTCGGCTGCTGCATTGACGGGTTGCAGAAACCAGGCCTGGTCGAGGATTGTATTGATTTGCCAGGGACAGGATTCGGGAAAATCTTCCAGGCCGGTCTCCTCGGCGGTTTTGGCAACGGTATCCGACCAGACGCCCGACCACCAATCAAGATCGCTTAATTCAGCTTTAAGGCTGGGGGTTCTCTTGATACAAATGGCAATCGCATTGCGCTGCTCCTTGATCGTCCGCCGCCAGCTATTGCTTTGTCGCTCTGGCTGGTGCTGAAACTTCAGCAGATGGATGGGTCAGGAGCACGGCCATCCGGCTGGCGAGTTCGCGCTTTTCGCTCTTGCCCACGTCCTCGATTTCCTCGGCAAGGTGCTGGATGTCAAGTTGGGAGAAGAGACTGGCGCGCAGCAGCCGCGCCTGCTCGTTTGCCCAGGCAATGATGTCAGTGTCGTAAGTGCTGGACGCCATCTTTGCTGCGTTTAATCAGTGCCCGCCACCCTTGAGGGCATTGCACATGCCTTCGATGGTGTCCTTGGCGTCGCCAAATACCAGGGAGGTGTTGTCTTGGTAGAAGAGCAGGTTATCCACGCCGGAGTAGCCGGGCCGCATGGAGCGCTTGAGGAAATAGACCTGCCGGGCCTTGCCGGCATCCAGGATGGGCATGCCGTAGATGGGGCTGGATTTGTCGGTCTTGGCGGCTGGGTTGACGACGTCGTTGGCGCCGACGACCAGGGCTACGTCCGCCGTGGGGAACTCCGGATTGACTTCGTCCATCTCCAGCACCTGGTCGTAGGGGATGTCCGCTTCCGCCAGGAGCACGTTCATGTGGCCCGGCATGCGGCCGGCCACCGGATGGATGGCGAACTTGACGTCCACGCCGCGGGCCTGCAATAGCTCCATCAGTTCCTTCAGGGAGTGCTGGGCCTGGGAGACCGCCATGCCATAGCCGGGGATGATGATGACCTTGTTGGCGTCTTCCATCCAATAGACGGCATCCTCCACCGAGGCCGACTTGACACCCTTGGCCGCTGCCTGGGCGCCGGCATTATCTCCGCCGCCGCCATCGCCACTGCCGAAGCCGCCAAACACCACGTTGATGATGGAGCGGTTCATGGCCTTGCACATGATGAAGGACAGGATGGCGCCGGAGAAGCCGACCAGGGCGCCGACGATGATGAGCAGGTTGTTGTGAAGGGTGAAGCCCGTGGCCGCCGCCGCCCAGCCTGAGTAGCTGTTGAGCATGGAGATGATGACCGGCATGTCGGCGCCGCCGATGGGGATGATGAGGGTCACGCCCAGGGTGAAGGCGAGCAGGGTCATGAGGGTCAGGGATGGGGCGCTGCCGGTCATGGCGAAGTGCACGCCCAGGGCGAGGGTGGCCAGGGCGATGGCGGCGTTGAGGGCGTGCTGGCCCGTGAACTTGACGGGCTGACCGCTGATGAGTCCCTGGAGTTTGCCGAAGGCGATGACCGAGCCGGTACAGGTGATGGCGCCGATGATGATGCCCGCCGACAGCTCGCCCATGAGGACGGCGTTGAGGGCGTCGGCGGCGGCCTTGTTGAGGAAGGTGCCGACGGCCACCAGGACGGCGGCCATGCCCACGAAGCTGTGGAGGGCGGCGACCAGTTGCGGCATGGCCGTCATCTGGATGCGCATGGCCAGGATGGAGCCGATGACGGCGCCCGCCGCCACGCCGGCGATGATGAAGCCGAAGGACCGGACCTCGGCCCCCATCAGGGTGGCGGCGATGGCGATGGCCATGCCGATCATGCCAAAGAGGTTGCCGCGCCGGGCGGTGGCGGGGTGGGTCAGTCCCTTGAGGGACAGGATGAAGAGAATGGCCGAGCCGAGATAGGCGATGGCCTGGGTATTGGCCGAGAGTTCCATGGGCGTCTCCTTACTTCTTCTTCTTGAACATGGACAGCATCCGGTGGGTCACCAGGAAACCGCCGAAGACGTTGATGGAAGCCAGGAGCACGGCGATAAAGCCCATGATCTCGGCCGTGGTCCCGGCATTTTCGAGGCCGGTCACCAGGAGGGCGCCGACGATGACGATGCCGGAGATGGCGTTGGTCAGGGCCACCAGGGGGGTGTGCAGGGAGGGCGTGACGCCCCAGATGACGTAGTAGCCGATGAAACAGGCCAGTACGAACACGTAGAGCGCGAGGAGGGTCTCCGACATCAGATGACTCCGGGTGAGGGGCGTGGGGCGGGCGCGGCTAGACGCCGACGCGCATGGCCTGGGTAATTTCGTCCTGGTCCAGGTCCTTGAGGACGGGGCCCGTCTCGGACTTATCCACCATGATTTCCAGCAGGTTCGAGAGGTTGCGGGCGTAGAAGGCGCTCGCGTCTGCCGGGACCAGGGCCGGGAAGTTGGTGAGGCCCACCAGGATGACGCCCTGTTTCTCGACCACCTGGTCCTTTTCCGTCAGAGGGCAGTTGCCGCCGGTGGCGGCCGCCAGGTCAACGATGACGGAACCGGGACGCATCCGGCCCACGATCTCGGGAGTGATGAGGACCGGCGCCGGGCGGCACGGGATGAGGGCAGTGGAGATGATAATGTGGGCCTTGGCCAGTTCATCGGCCAGGGCGGCCTGCTGGCGGGCCTTGGCCTCGTCGGAAAGCTCCTTGGCGTAACCGCCAGTGCCGGCGCCGCTCTCGCCGATATCCAGGACGATGGCCTTGGCGCCCAGGGACTGAATCTGCTCCTGGGTCTCGGGGCGAACGTCGTAGGCATAGACGTCGCAACCGAGGCGGCGGGCGGTGGCGATGGCCTGCAGGCCGGCGACGCCGGCGCCGAGGACCACTAGCCGGGCGGGCTTGGCGGAGCCCGCGGAGGTCATCATCATGGGCATGAAGCGCCCATAGCGGGCGGCGGCCTCGATGACGGCCCGGTAGCCGGCGATGTTGCTCTGGGAGGAGAGGGCGTCCATGGATTGAGCGCGAGAGATGCGGGGGATGCGCTCCACTGCCATGACCCGGATGTCCTTGCGGACCATGGCGCCGATGATCTCATCCTCGCCGCAGGTCTCGACGTAGCCGATGAAGATGCCTCCGGCCCGCATGGCCGCGACCTCGTCGAGATTGGGTCGCCGGACCTTGAGAAGGATATCGGCGGCGAAGGCGGTGGCGCGGTCCACGATCTCGGCCCCGGCCTCCCGGTATTGGTCGTCGGGATAGTGGGACGCGGCGCCGGCGCCGGCCTCGATCAGGACCTGAAAACCGGTCTTGACCAGCTTTTTGACCACCTCGGGGGTGGAGGCGACACGGGTCTCCCCGGCGCAAGTCTCTTGAGGTACACCGATTTTCATAACAGCGGCATTCTTCGGCCAAGGCTGGAAATTAAGGGGCAGTTAAGAGTAGCCTCCGCGGGCCAGGGAATCAAGGTAGGGGGTGGGTGTCGGTGGTCAAAGCGGCACGCGCGCCCTCGATTGGTGCATAGATCGCGGCCTGCGCACCGATAGCGGGCGGGTTGTGGGGCGTCCGGGCGGGGGGCGGGGCCGGTGCTGGGCCGGCACGGGCCCGCGGGCGGGATTCTTGCACCCTGAAGGTGCAAGGCACCCCCCGGCAGGGGGACTTAAGGGCCAGGCCCTTATTCGCTGGGCAGTTTTGGCATACATTTGGCATAATATCCCAAGCCTAACGAAATGCCGCCTCTGGCTTGGCGGCCGTAAATCCGATACCGGTTCCCATGAGGTGAGCGATGAGCCTTAACGGCCTACCCCAAGCGCAGGGACTATACGACCCCGCCTACGAGCATGATGCCTGTGGCGTCGGCTTCGTCTGCAACATCAAGAACGTCAAGAGCCGCCGTATCGTCGAGCAGGGTCTGGAGATCCTGGTCCGCCTGACGCACCGCGGGGCCGTGGGGGCCGATCCTCGGGCCGGAGATGGCGCCGGCATTCTGGTGCAGATCCCCGATGCCTTCCTGCGCGCCGAGGTGGGCTTCGAACTCCCCCCGGTGGGGAGCTATGCGGTGGGCATGATCTTTTTGCCCCGGGATAGCGGTCGCCATGGGGAGATCCAAGCGGTCATCGAGCGCCAGATCGCCGAGGGCGGTGATCTGGTCCTGGGTTGGCGCGCTGTGCCGGTGGACAGCAGCGTCCTGAGTGCGAGCGTTCTCCCCACGGAGCCCGTGGTCCGCCAGCTCTTCATCGCCCGCGGGGAGCGACATCAGGATCAGGACGCCTTCGAGCGCAGCCTCTTCGTGACCCGCAAGCGCATGGACAACGCCATCCGCTTCGCCGGCTTACCCCAGGCCAGCTTTTACGTCGCCTCACTGTCCACCCGGACCCTGGTTTACAAGGGTATGTTCCTGGCGGACCAGGTGGGGACCTATTATCGGGACTTGCATCACCCTCTGTTCGAGTCGGCCCTGGCCCTGGTCCATCAGCGCTTTTCCACCAACACCTTCCCGACCTGGAACCTGGCCCACCCCTTCCGCATGATCGCCCACAATGGCGAGATCAACACCCTGCGCGGCAACCTCAACTGGATGGCGGCCCGCCGTCACAACATGACCTCCGAGGTCATAGGCCCGGATCTGGAAAAGATCTGGCCCCTGATTCCCGAGAATCAGTCGGACTCCGCCTGCTTCGACAATGCCCTGGAACTGCTGGTGGTGGGCGGCTATTCCCTGGCCCATGCCATGATGATCCTGATCCCGGAGGCCTGGGCCGGTAATCCCCTGATGGACGAGCGGCGGCGCGCCTTCTACGAGTACCATGCCGCCCTCATGGAACCCTGGGATGGCCCGGCGGCGGTGGCCTTCACCGACGGCCGCCAGATCGGCGCCACCCTGGATCGCAATGGCCTGCGGCCCGCCCGCTACCTCATCACGGATGATGACCTGGTGGTCATGGCCTCGGAGATGGGCGTCCTCGACATCCCCGAGGAGCGCATCGTCCGCAAGTGGCGCCTGCAACCCGGCAAGATGTTCCTCATCGACCTGGAGCAGGGTCGCATCATCGACGACACCGAGGTCAAGGCCAGCCTGGCGGTGGCCAAGCCCTATCAGGAGTGGCTGGATCGCACCCAGATCCGCCTGCGGGAGCTACCCCCGGACATTGGCCCCATGGCCCCCGGTGCCCAGACCCTCCTCGACCGCCAACAGGCCTTCGGCTATACCCAGGAAGACCTCAAGTTCCTGATGACGCCCATGGCCACCACTGGCGAGGAGCCGGTGGGGTCCATGGGGGCCGACAACCCCATCGCCATCCTGTCGAACAAGCCCAAGCCGCTGTTCAACTACTTCCAGCAGAACTTCGCCCAGGTCACCAACCCGCCCATCGACCCCATCCGCGAGGAGCTGGTAATGTCCCTGGTGTCCCTGATCGGGCCGCGCCCGAATCTGCTGGGCATCCACGATGGTGGCAACCACCTGCGGCTGGAGGTGGATCACCCCATCCTGACGAATACGGACCTGGCCCGCATCCGCCATATCGAGGATCACACCGCCGGGGCCTTCCGTACCCAGACCATCAGCATCTGTTACCCCGTGGATCAGGGGTCCGCGGGCATGAAGTCCGCCGTGGCCCTGCTGTGCGCGGCGGCGGAGCGGGCGGTCCGCGACGGCCACAATATCCTGGTGCTCTCGGACCGGGATGTCGATGCGGACCATATCCCCATCCCCGCCCTGCTGGCCACCGCCGCCGTGCATCATCATCTGGTGCGCATGGGCCTGCGCACCGAGTCGGGCCTGGTGGTGGAGACCGGGGCGGCCCGAGAGATCCACCACTTCGCCGTCCTGGCCGGCTATGGCGCCGAGGCCATCAACCCCTATCTGGCCTTCGATACACTCTCGGCCCTGCGCCCCCGGCTCGCGGAGAAGATTTCCGAGGCGGAATTGCACAACCGCTATATGAAGAGCATCAAGAAGGGGCTGCTCAAGGTGATGTCCAAGATGGGCATCTCGACCTATCAGTCCTATTGCGGCGCCCAGATCTTCGACGCCGTGGGGCTCTCCAGCGACTTTGTGGAGACCTATTTCACCGGTACGGCGACGCGAATCGAGGGCGTCGGCCTGCGGGAGATCGCGGAAGAGGCGGCGCGCTGGCATGCCGATGCCTATGGCGCCAACCCCATCTACGAGAATGATCTGGACGTGGGCGGTGACTACGCCTTCCGGGTGCGGGGCGAGGCCCATGCCTGGACCCCGGATTCCATCGCCAAGCTGCAGCACGCCACCCGCGCCAACGATTGGCCGACCTACGAGGCCTTTTCCAGCACCATCAACGATCAGAACGAGCGGCTGCTGACCCTGCGCGGCTTGTTCGAGCTGGCCCTGGACCGTAATCCGGTACCCCTGGACGAGGTCGAGCCGGCGGCCGGGATCGTCAAGCGCTTCGCCACCGGGGCCATGTCCTTTGGGTCCATCTCCCAGGAGGCCCATACCAATCTCGCCATCGCCATGAACCGGATCGGCGGTAAGTCCAATACGGGTGAAGGCGGCGAGGAGCCCGAGCGCTTCCAGCCCCTGGCGGATGGTGCGTCTAATCCCCAGCGCTCCGCCATCAAGCAAGTGGCCTCGGGGCGGTTCGGGGTGACCACCGAATACCTGGTCAACGCCGACGACATCCAGATCAAGATGGCGCAGGGCGCCAAGCCTGGTGAGGGCGGCCAGTTACCCGGCCACAAGGTGAGCAAACAGATCGCCCGGGTGCGGCACTCGACGCCGGGGGTTGGCCTGATCTCCCCGCCGCCGCACCATGACATCTATTCCATCGAGGACCTGGCCCAGCTCATCCATGACCTCAAGAACGTGAACCCTCGGGCCCGTATCTCGGTGAAGCTGGTCTCGGAGGTGGGCGTCGGCACGGTCGCGGCGGGGGTAGCCAAGGCCCACGCCGACCATGTCACTATCTCGGGCTACGAGGGTGGGACCGGGGCCTCGCCCCTGACCTCCATCAAGCATGCGGGTTCGCCCTGGGAGATCGGCCTGGCCGAGACCCATCAGACCCTGGTTCTGAACCGCCTGCGCGGGCGCATCGCGGTGCAGGTCGATGGCGGTCTGCGCACCGGGCGCGACGTGGTGGTCGGCGCCCTGCTCGGGGCCGATGAGTTCGGCTTTGCGACCGCGCCCCTGGTGGTGTCGGGCTGCATCATGATGCGCAAGTGTCACCTCAATACCTGCCCGGTGGGCGTGGCGACCCAGGACCCGGAGTTGCGCAAGCGCTTCACGGGTAAGCCGGAACACGTCATCAATTATTTCTTCTTCGTGGCCGAGGAGGTGCGCCGCCTGATGGCGCGGCTGGGCTTCCGGCGTTTCGAGGACATGATAGGCCGCGCCGATCTCATCGATGTGCGCCGGGCCATCAGTCACTGGAAGGCCAAGGGCCTGGATTTCGCCCGCCTGCTGCACCTGCCGCCGGCCCGGGAGGGGGTCGCGACCCATCACTGCGAGCCCCAGGACCATGGCCTGGACAAGGCCCTGGATCACGAACTGATCCGCCAGGCCGGGCCGGCCCTGGAGGACGGACAGCCGGTGCGGATCGAGATCCAGGTCCGCAACCACAACCGCACCTTTGGCGCCATGCTCTCGGGCCGGGTCGCGGATCGATACGGTCATGCCGGCCTGCCGGAGGATTGCATCTCGATCCGGGCCCTGGGCACCGCGGGCCAGTCCTTCGGCGCCTGGCTGGCGCGCGGCATCACGGTCGCCCTGGAGGGCGTCGCCAACGACTATGTCGGCAAGGGGCTCTCGGGCGGGCGCATCATCGCCCGGCCCCCGGCCAATACGGGCCTGGCCCGCGCCGAGGACAACATCATCGTCGGCAACACGGCCCTCTATGGCGCCATCTCCGGGGAGTGCTTCCTGCGCGGCGTCGCGGGCGAGCGCTTCGCGGTGCGTAACTCGGGGGCCACGGCGGTGGTCGAGGGGGTCGGTGACCATGGCTGCGAGTACATGACGGGTGGCGTGGTCGTCTGCCTGGGGCCCACGGGCCGCAACTTCGCGGCGGGCATGAGCGGCGGTATCGCCTATGTCCTCGACGAAGAAGGTAATTTCGCCAAGCGCTGCAACCAGGCCATGGTCGAGCTCGAGCCCATCCCCCCCGAGGACGCGGCCCTGGAGGCCCTGTATCACCAGGGCGGTGATCTGGCCACCCACGGCCGGGTCGATGTGAGCCACGACATGACGCGCTTCGATGCCCTCCGGCTGCGGCGACTGGTCGAGCGGCACCTCGCTTACACCGGCAGCCCGGTCGCGCAACGGCTCCTCGACCATTGGGCCGAGAGCCTGCCGAAGTTCGTCAAGGTCATGCCGGTGGATTACCGGCGTGCGCTCACCCAGTTGCTCGCGGAACAACAGGCCGCGTTCGCCGAGGCCGCCTAGGAGGATCGCCAATCATGGGCAAGACAACCGGATTCATGGAATATGCGCGACAGGACCGGGCCTATGCCCCCGTCGCGGACCGTCTGCAAAATTACCAGGAGTTCATCATCCCCCTGGGCGAGGAGGGAATGCGCCAGCAGGGCGCGCGCTGCATGGATTGCGGCATCCCCTTCTGCCATCAGGGCTGCCCGGTCAATAACCTGATTCCTGACTGGAACGACCTGGTGTTTCGCGGTGATTGGCGGCGGGCCATCGAGCTGCTGCACTCCACTAACAACTTTCCGGAGTTCACCGGCCGCATCTGTCCAGCGCCCTGCGAGGCCTCCTGCACCCTGAACATCGACGATAGCCCGGTGGCCATCAAGTCTATCGAGTGCGCCATCGTGGATCGTGCCTGGGAGGAGGGCTGGATCCAGCCCAGCATCCCGGAGCACCGCACCGGACGGCGCATTGCCGTGGTGGGGTCGGGCCCGGCGGGCCTGGCCTGCGCCCAGCAACTGGCGCGGGTCGGCCACAAGGTGCATGTGTACGAGAAGGCGGACCGGATCGGGGGCCTGCTGCGCTACGGTATCCCGGATTTCAAGATGGAGAAGTTCCTGATCGACCGGCGCATCGCCCAGATGCACGCCGAGGGCGTGGCCTTCCATACCCAGACCCATGTCGGGGTGGATATGCCGGTCAGTCGGCTGCTCGACGACTTCGATGCCCTAGTGCTGGCGGGGGGGTCCGAGCATCCCCGTGACCTGCCCATCCCGGGCCGGCAACTGGAGGGGGTGCATTTCGCCCTGGATTTTCTGCAACCCCAGAATCACCGCGTCGCCGGCGACCGCATAAACGGCTTCACCGCCGAGGCGCGGCATGTGGTGGTGATTGGCGGGGGCGACACGGGTTCCGACTGCATCGGTACCTCGAATCGCCAGGGTGCCCGGTCGGTTACCCAAGTCGAGATTCTGCCCAAGCCCCCGGAGCGGGAGAACAAGGCCCTGACCTGGCCGGAATGGCCCAATCGTCTGCGCACCTCCTCCTCCCACGAGGAGGGCTGCGAGCGGATGTGGTCCATCGTCACCAAGGCCTTCCTCGACGATGGTCAGGGTCGGGTGCGGGCCGTGTCCTGCATGCGGGTCGAATGGACGCGGGATGAGGCGGGCGGCTGGCGCATGACAGAGGTCCCCGGCTCGGAGTTCGAGTTGCAGGCGGATCTGGTCTTGCTGGCCATGGGTTTCGTGCACC
This sequence comes from Chromatiaceae bacterium, assembly GCA_044228695.1. Lineage (GTDB taxonomy): Bacteria > Pseudomonadota > Gammaproteobacteria > Chromatiales > Chromatiaceae > M0108. The sequence continues at coordinate 9,793 of JBGAUK010000093.1, forward strand.
CCGTGCGCGAGGGCCTGCTGGCGGGCCTGCGGGTGGAACTGGACGGCCGGGGCAACGTTAAGAGCGGGACCGAGGGCCCCGAGGCCTACCACACCTCGGCGCCGCGGGTCTTCACCGCCGGCGATATGCGCCGGGGCCAATCCCTGGTGGTCTGGGCGATCCGCGAGGGGCGCCAGTGCGCGCGGTCGGTGGATGAGTACCTGATGGGCAAGTCGGATCTGCCGCGCTAAAGGCTGGGGCGTGAGGAAGCGGATTTCGTTGCCTTAAGGGCGGCGGATAAAAAAAGGGGCGGTCCACGAGGACCGCCACTTTTTCATGGCGAGGTCAGCGAGGGGGTTAGACGCAACCCTGGGCCAGCATGGCGTCGGCTACCTTGACGAAGCCGGCGACGTTGGCGCCGCGGACATAATTCACGAAGCCATCCTGCTCGCCATACTGGACGCAGTTGGCGTGGATCGACTTCATGATCTGCTGGAGGCGCATGTCCACCTCCTCGCGAGGCCAGCCGACGACACCGGCATTCTGGGTCATCTCCAGGCCGGAAACCGAGACGCCACCGGCGTTGGCGGCCTTGCCGGGTCCGTAGAGGATGCGGGCCGCCAGAAAGACCTCGACACCCTCCGGGGTGGTGGGCATGTTGGCCCCCTCGGAGACGCAGATGCAGCCGTTGCCCACCAGGGTCCGGGCGTCGCTCTCGTCGATCTCGTTCTGAGTGGCGCTGGGGAAGGCCAGGTCGCACTTGATGCCCCAGGGCCTTTGGCCGGCCAGGAAGCGGGCATTGGGGAAGCGGTTGACGTATTCGCTGATCCGGCCCCGGCGCACGTTCTTGAGATCCATGACCCAGGCGAGCTTCTCCTCGTCGATGCCGTCCTCGTCCAGGATGGTGCCGCCAGAGTCGGAGAGGGTGATGGGCTTGGCGCCGCAGTGCAGCAATTTTTCCACCGTGTACTGGGCGACATTGCCGGAGCCGGAGACGGTCGCGACCTTGCCCGTGACGACTTGGCCACGGGTGGCCAGCATCTCCTGGGCGAAATAGACGGCGCCATAGCCGGTCGCCTCGGGACGCAGCAGAGAGCCGCCAAAAGAGAGACCCTTGCCCGTCAGTACGCCGTTAAAGCGGTTGGCGATCCGCTTGTATTGACCAAAGAGGTAGCCAATCTCGCGACCACCGACGCCGATATCGCCGGCCGGTACGTCCGTATCGGGGCCGATATGGCGATACAACTCGGTCATGAAGGACTGGCAGAAGCGCATGACTTCGTTGTTGCTCTTGCCCTTGGGATCGAAGTCCGAACCGCCCTTGCCGCCACCCATGGAGAGGGTGGTGAGGCTGTTCTTGAGGACCTGCTCAAAGGCGAGGAACTTGAGGACGCCGAGGGTGACGGTGGGGTGCAGGCGCAGGCCGCCCTTGTAGGGGCCAATGGCGCTGTTCATCTCGATGCGGTAGCCGCGATTGATCTGGATCTGGCCCTGGTCGTCGAGCCAGGGGACGCGGAACATGATCACGCGCTCGGGCTCCACCAGTCGATCCAGGATGCGGGCCTCGCGATAGGCCTGATTGGCCGCGACCACCGGATAGACGGAGTGCACGACTTCATGCACGGCTTGATGGAATTCGGGCTCATTCGGATTTTTGGCGACAACCTCGGCCACGAATGCGGCGATTGCCTGGGTGTTGGATGACATAGGTTTTTCTTCGGGCGGAGCCCGTCTCAGTGGGTAAATGAGAAGCTTGCGCGGATACTTTGCCCGCGCGGTTTATCCAGGATCGGCTCGGGCTGTCGGCAAGGGGGCGCTCGAAGCCTTTCGAGGGGCGGGAAATAATAGGCCTATCCGTGGCTTCACGCAACTTGCCTGAATCACATAGGGTTTTGGAGAAGACCCACTTTAGGGGAGGGCGGCTGATGGCCTATTGCAGATGCCGCGCCAGCATAAAGGCCTCGGCGGCGTCACAACCGACACTGGCGCCCCGCCAGCGCGCCAGGTGCTCGATGCCCTGGCGGGAGCGGGGGTGGGGCCAGTCCCGCAACTCGGCGGCATAGGCCTCCAGGGCCGCGAGTTTGCCCGCCAGGGTGGCGCTGATGTCCACGAACCAATGGGGCGTGAAGGCCGGGCCGGAGCCGGGGGGCTGCCACTCGGTGCTGGAGGGTTGCTCAAAACAGAGGAGGGTACGGACGGGGTGCCCGCGCTGGGGCCGACAGGCGGTGATGACGGCCTGATGGGTGCGGCGGTGGTCGATGTTGAGATCACCGGCATGGTGGGTGAAGAGGGTGGTGGGGCGATGCTGGTCGATCAGGGCCTCTACCTTCTGGGTGATGTCCAGCAGGGGGATGCTGTCCAGCCGGTTGTCGGGCAGGTCGTCGAAGCTCAGGGAGGCAACACCCAGGATACGGGCGGCGGCCTCGGCGGCGGCGCGCCTTTGCGCCAGTTCCGCCCGCCGCTGGCCGGGGTCAGGATTGCGCGCCCCGATGCCGTCGGCCAGGAAGGCCAGATGCACCTCGGCGCCCGCCCGCGTGAGCTTAAGGATGGCGCCGCCACAACCGAGGACTTCGTCATCGGGGTGGGCGGCGATGATGAGGGTGCGGTTCGCCATGGGGTCTGGGCCTGTCAAGTTGGTTGGGGGCGGTGGCTTGCTGGCGGCCCGCGCCCTTCAGGCCAGGGCGGCGGCCAACTCCGCCATCACCCGGTCCTGCTCGGCCTCGGTCATGGTGGGGAAGAGCGGCAGGCTGATGGCGTTCGCATAGTAGGCCTCGGCCTGGGGAAAGTCGCCGTGCTTGAAGCCTAAGCGCGCGAAGTCCGGCTGGGTATGCACCGGGATGTAGTGGACATTGACCCCAATCCCCGCCGCGCGCAGGGTTGCGAAGACCCGGGCCCGATCCCCCTGGACCTGGATGGGGTAGAGGTGCAGCGCCGACTGATGCGCCGGATCGCGATAGGGCAGGCGCAGGGGCAGGTCGGCGAGGCCCCGGTCATAGCGCTCGGCCAGGCGCTGGCGGCGCGCGACATAGTCATCGACCCGTTGCAGTTGACTCTGGCCCAGGGCGGCCTGGATGTCGGTGATGCGATAGTTGAAGCCCAACTCGATCTGCTGGTAATACCAGGGGCCCTCGGCTGCTCCCCGCATCCCGGCCGGGTCGCGGGTGATGCCGTGACTGCGCAGACGGGCCATGCGCTCGGCCAGGGCGGGGTCGTTGGTGGTGGCCAGGCCGCCCTCGCCGGTGGTGATGATCTTGACGGGGTGGAAGCTGAAAACGGTGATGTCGCTGTAGCGGCAGTTGCCGATGGCCTCCCCTCGATAGCGTCCGCCGATGGCGTGGGAGGCGTCTTCGATGATGCGAAAGCCGTAGCGCTGGCCCAGGGCGGCGATGGCCTCCAGGTCGCTGGGCTGGCCGGCGAAGTGGACCGGGACTAGGATCTTGGGCAGCCGGCCGCTGGCCGCGGCCACTTCCAGCTTGGCGGCCAGGGCCCGGGGGCTCAGATTGTAAGTGTCTGGGTCGATATCGACGAAATCCACCGCGGCACCGCAATAGCGCCCGCAATTGGCGGAGGCGACGAAGGTGTTGGGCGTGGTCCAGAGCCAGTCGCCGGGGCCGAGGTCGAGGGCCAGACAGGCGATATGCAGGGCGCTGGTGGCGGAATTGACCGCCACGCCGTGGGCGGCACCGCAATAGTCGGCGATGGCCTGCTCGAAGCGCGGGATCGCCGGGCCCTGGGTGAGAAAGTCGGAACCCAGCACCGCCGTAACGGCGGCGATGTCGGCGGCGGTGATCTCCTGGCGGCCATAGGGGATCATGCTAGGGGTCCCGGGCCTCATAGGGTCACGTTCATTTCTTGCTGAACCATGAGGCGCAACTGCTCGACCGTGAGAAAGTGCGGATTGGTGCCGCTGTTATAGGCATAGCCGGGTTCGACCGCGGGGCAGCCCTGGCGCTCACAATACTGATCAACGCTGTATTTGGCCGCCATGGGCAGAATGGCGAAGTAGCGTCCCAGATCGACGGTATTGAAGCTGTCGCTGGCGGTGATCATCTCCTCGTGGAGCTTCTCGCCGGGGCGGATGCCGACGACGGGGTGCTCGCAGTCGGGGCCGATGGCCTGGGCCAGGTCCGTGATGCGATAACTGGGGATCTTGGGGACCAGGATCTCGCCGCCGTGGGCGTTCTCCAGGGCCCAGAGGACCATGTCCACGCCCTCCTGCAGGCAGATGTTGAACCGAGTCATCTCGGGGTCCGTGATGGGCAGAATGCCGGTCTTGCGGCGCGCGAGAAAGAAGGGGACGACGGAGCCCCGGCTGCCGAGGACGTTGCCGTAACGCACCACGGCGAAACGGATATCGCGCTGGCCGCGGATATTGTTGG
>JBGAUK010000094.1:0-13969 GCA_044228695.1 Chromatiaceae bacterium
ATGGGCACCATGGCGATCTGCCCCAGGGGTGATTCCAGGGCCGTGTCCACGATGGCGATGACCCGGGCATCGACCAGGCCGCCGGTCAGCGCCGCCGTCCATTCATGGAGCCCGTGGTACATGCCGATGATCGGCAGATAGAGGAGGCTGGAGACCACCGTCAGGAAGACCACCACATAGGCGATGGAGCGCTCGGCCATGAAGCGCCGGAACATAAAGAGCCCGAGCAGGGTCAGGCTGCTGCCGATCAGCGACAGGACGGACATGAATTGCTGATCGAAGGCCAGTTCATCGATCATCCACCAGGTCTGGCCCGAGCCCGGCCCTGGCATGGCCCGGAAGACGAAGATGATGAAGGCCGTGCCCACCAGATAGAGCCGCGCCTCCGGGTCCAGGGCCCGCAGCAGGCGCGACATCAGGAAGAGGATGATGACCATGGACCCGACGAAGATAATTTCCTGGTTATAGGGCACCTCCATCAGCCCCAGGCTCAGGGTAAAGACGACGAAGACCAGGCTGCCACCCAGGATCCACCAATTCGGCTGGGTCTTCTCTAGGGGGTGCTCCAGCCGGCGCATCGCCTCCGCGCGTCCCAGCCCCTTGGCCATCAGGCGGCGCAGGTCGCGACGCTTGATGAAGGCGGCCAGGGCCACGCCCAGGATGGAGACGAGGGGAATCGCCAAGGCCATCTCGTAGATATGGATATAGGTCGCGACCTTATCCGCCTCCGACATTCCTTCGACCCCGGCGAAGAGATAGACATTGGCCAGGGCCACCAGGACGCCGCCACCGATGATGGCCACCCGCCCCAGCGTTTGCATGGTGGTGTGCATCAGTTTGCGCGTCGCCGGGTCGATAGGCCGGCCTTCGGCGTCCACCCGGGGTACCGCCTCCACCGTCATGGCGTCCGCCACCACATCCTGAATCACATAGCCCACCGGCGCCAGCAGGGCGGCAAGGACGTACCAGGCCTCCACCGGCATGATGGCGGCAAGGGCGACCCGGTGCCCCAGCAGGCCGATCATGATCAGCAGGCTGGCGGTGAGAAGGGTCGCGCCCAGATAGACCAGGGCGGACTTATGGCGCCAGATCAGATCGACAAGGTGCCCCAGGGGCATCTTGAGGGCCCAGGGGATGCCCGCCCAGAAGCCCAGGGCCGCCAGAAAGGCAGCGGACAGGCCCAGGTAGTCCTTGACGAAGAAGGTGCCGACGATAGCCGTCAGCCCCTGGATGCCGTAGGCCACATAGATCATCAACGGTGGCAGATAGGAGAGGCGCAGCTCGCGCCCCAATTCGAGAATGTTACGGTCAAGCCACTGGCCCAGCCCGGCGATGAAGCCGCCCTGGCGCCCCCCTGATCTGCTCCGTCCGGCGATCCGCTTGCTAATGTCTGGGTTCAAGCTTCAATCCTCACTGGCTATCAATGACGCCAAGGTTACGCCATGACCGGCGCCGAGGCGAGACACCCGGGTATCGACGCCGGGATAGCGAAGCCGGCTTTGCGACCCGCGGGGCCGGGTTTCGTCATGATGGGTTTTTCGTGCTATGTTTTGCTCCAGGCCCCCAGGCATTATCCCCACCAGGATTCCCCCATGACAGCTCGACCCGAGCGCCGCCCCGGAGTAGGCACCCCGCCCACGGCATGCCCGAAGATTGCCCGCGAGGCCCTGGTGCTCCGGCCCGAGGCAGGCATAAAGCGACAGTCCTGGCTTTGAAAACCTCCCTCAAATCTCCGCTGAGCGGGATGCCGGACCCGCTCACCGGGTCCGGAGGCACGCGGGACCCGGATGCGCCAGCCAGGTCTCTGGAGAACCCCGTGGTCCAGAAGCTCCAGGAGGAACTCCGGGCGGCCAATGAGCGCCTGGGCGCCGAGAGCGCGGCGCGCCAGACGGCTGAAGCCCGTCTTGCCACCAGTCAGCGCCAACTCCAAACCCTGAGCGACAACATGCGGGATGTGGTTTGGGTCCTGGATGCCGAAACCCTTCGGTTTCTTTATGTCAGCCCCTCGATCCTGGGGTTGCGAGGTTATACCCCCGACGAGGTCATGGCGGAGCCCCTGGATGCAGCCCTGACGCCGGAAGGCCGCGCCCGGATCCAGGCCTTGATCGCGGAAAAAGGTGCCGCCTTTCGCGCCGGGACCCTCTCGGCGAGCACTCCCTTCACCGAACAGGTCCCGCAGGCTTGCAAGGACGGCACCCTGATCTGGACCGAGATGCAAATGCATTTCTCCCGCAATCCGACAAGGGGCGCTTTCGAGGTCCAGGGCGTTACTCGCGACATCACGGCCTGGCACCAGATGGCGGAGGGTATCCGACACATGGCCCAGCATGACAGCCTCACGGGACTACCCAATCGGGCCTTATTCTCCCTCCTGGTGGAGCGGGCCCTGGCCAGTGCTAAACGCCAACATCAGCGACTGGCCCTGATTTTTCTGGATGTCGACCGCTTAAAGCGCATCAACGACAACCACGGCCACGCCGTCGGTGATGGGGTCCTGCGGGAGATCGCCCAGCGGATCTCCGGGACCCTCCGCAACTCCGACACCCTCGGCCGCATGGGGGGGGACGAATTCATCCTCTTCCTGCCGAATATCGGCAGCCAGGAGCATGCCATCGAGGTGGCCAACAAATTGCGCGAGGCCATCCGGCCCCCCATCACCCTCGATGCCCTGACGCTATCCGTGTCCTTGAGCGTCGGCATCGCCATCTACCCCGAGCATGGCCAGAACGAGCAGGAGCTGGCCAGGAACGCCGACGTGGCCATGTCCTTCTCCAAGAAGATAGGCCGCGACTGCGTGACGGGTTATGTACCCGAACTACATGCCAGTATCGCCTCGGAATGCAGCCCCACGTCGGCCGGCCCGGGCCCCGGCATCCAATTGGCGGAAATCAAGCAGGCGCTCAAGAACGAGGAATTCGTTTATTACTACCAGCCCAAGGTTTCCCTGCTCACCGGCAAGGTATCCGGCGCCGAGGCCCTGATGCGCTGGGTCAAGCCGGATGGCGAGGTCATACCGCCCGACAGCTTCATCCCCCTGGCCATCGAATCCGGTCTGATCAAGCAGATGACCCTGGCCATGCTCCCACGGCTCATGGCCGACCTGAGCATCATTCAGGACATACTCCCCGGCCTGGTCATGTCCTTCAACCTGACGGCCTGGAACCTGGAATCAGACGAGATCGTTAAGGCCATGCGCGCCGCCATCGCCAAATTCCAGCTCGACCCCGGCCTCCTGCAGGCCGAATTGACGGAATCATCAGTCATCCACAGTTCGGGTAAGGCGCGCGATCATCTCTTGGAACTGACCGGCATGGGCCTGGGGCTGGCCATGGATGACTTCGGCACGGGCTTCTCTTCCATCGAGGTGCTCAGTCAATGGCCCTTCTCGGCGGTCAAGATCGACCAGGGCCTGATCCGGCGCATGGAGACCTCGGACAAATGCACAACCCTGGTGCGCTCCAGCATTCAGATGGCCCATCAACTGGGCATCAAGACGGTCGCGGAAGGGGTGGAGAGCCGCCAGGTCTTTGACTTCCTGCTGAACGCCGGCTGCACCGAGGCCCAGGGGTTCTGGCTTGGCCGCCCCATGGCCTTCCCGGACTTCCTGACCTACCTGAAACGCGATGAGCGCTGGTCGGGCATCCCGAGCGGTTTGATCCACATCGCCCAGATCGATCACATCCACTGGCGGCGCTCGCTCATCGACCATGCCATTGCCAAGGCCTTCGGCAAGGAGGGCGGGAACACGATCAAGGGGCTGGAGGTGGAGATGAACCCCCGGCTGTGCCGCTTCGGCCAGTGGTTCCAGGATCAAGGTCGGAATTTCGCCGGTCTGCCCGCCTTCGACGCCCTCGAAGTCCCGCATCATGAACTGCATCGCCTGGGCCGGGAACTCTTGCTCGCGGTCGAGCAAGGCCAGCCCAGTGACCAGATCACCCTCCTCATCCGTCTGCTCACCGACCAGTCCGGCGAGATTCTGGAACGACTCCAGGCCCTGGAGTACGAAAGCCTCATGACCTCAGGCGAGGTCCCCATACCCAGCGCCGGGGTGGCGTGACCCCACCAGCCCCCGCGCTTTTCCCAAGATTTGGGAAAGCCCCGTGGTATATTAGTAATTACTTTAGGATCCACGCACGGGCATTACCGCCACCGCGGGGCTTCACGTCAATTTCCAGAAGGATTTTCACCCCCCAACCTTCGGCCGAGACCCCAACGGGTTGCGACCGGCGCCCCCAACCCTGAGAGAAAAGAACAGAGGAGACCTTCATGTCCACCAACCATCCCATCATCGCGGTCACCGGTTCCTCGGGCGCCGGTACCACCACGGTCAAGCGCGCCTTCGAGCACATCTTTTACCGTGACGGTATCACCCCCGCCATCGTCGAGGGTGACAGCTTCCACCGTTACGACCGCGCCGAGATGAAGGCGGAAACGGCCAGAGCCTCCGCCGCCCATCGCAACCTGAGTCACTTTGGCGCCGAGGCCAACCGCTTTGACATGCTGGAGGACCTGTTCAAAACCTATGGCGAGTCGGGCACCGGCAAAAAACGGTATTACATCCACAGCGAAGAAGAGGCCGTCGAACTCAATGCCCGTCTCGGCACCAACCTCAAGCCGGGCCAATTCACCCCCCTCGAGGAGATACCGGAAGGGACGGACATGCTCTTTTACGAGGGCCTGCATGGTCTGGTGATTACCGAGGACCATAACGTCGCCAAGCACGTTGACCTCGGCGTCGGCGTGGTGCCCATCGTCAACCTGGAGTGGATTCAGAAGATTCATCGCGACAACGCGGAGCGCGGCTATTCGGCGGAGGCCATCGTCGATACCATCATGCGCCGCATGCCGGATTACATCACCACCATCGTCCCCCAATTCTCCCTGACGGACATTAACTTCCAGCGCGTGGCCACGGTCGATACCTCCAATCCCTTCATCGCCCGCGACATCCCCACCCCGGACGAGAGCTTCGTCATCATCCGCTTCCGCAATCCGGACAAATGGGATGTGGACTTCCCCTACCTCCTGTCCATGATCCAGGGCTCCTTCATGACCCGCCGCAACAGCATGGTCGTCCCCGGCGGCAAGATGGGCTTTTCCATGGAGATCATCCTCCAGCCCATCATCGAATGCCTCATGTCCAAGTGTAACGGCTGAGTTTTGCCGCACATCCTCCCCGCCCCACGCGGCCCTGCCGTTCCCAGGGCCCGCGTCTCAAGCCTCGTAGGGGGCGGGAAAGCCTAGCTCCTGCAGAATACGGGTCTCCAGCGCCTCCATCTCCTGGGCCTCGGCCTCGTCCAGGTGGTCATGCCCCAGCAGGTGCAGGATGCCGTGGACGACCATGTGGGCCCAGTGGGCCTCCAGGGACTTGCCCTGTTCCAAGGCCTCGCGCGCCACCACCGGGGCACAGATGGCGAGATCGCCGATGAAGGGCTGGGGGTCCGGCAGGCCCGGCGGGGGCTCGAAGGGAAAGGAGAGGACATTGGTCGGTCCCGCCTTACCGCGATAGCGCCCGTTCAGTTCGGCGGACTCTGCTTCATCGAGGATGCGCAGGCTGAGGCGGGCCTGCTTACGCCGCCCCTTTAAGACCGCCGCCGCCCATCGCTTCACCTCCGCCTTAGCCGGCAGCCGGCTCGCGGCGGAGGCCCTCTGCATAGCCAGCTTAACCTTCACCCCTACTCCGCCGGCAGGCCCCGATCAAAAGCGTCATAGGCATTGACGATGCGTTGCACCAGGGCGTGGCGCACCACGTCGCGGGCATTGAAGAAGGTGAAGCTGATGCCCTCCACATGCCGCAAGACCTCGACGCCCTGCCGCAGGCCCGAAGTCTGGCCGCGGGGCAGATCCACCTGGGTCACATCACCGGTAATGACGGCCGTGGAACCAAAACCGATGCGGGTCAGGAACATCTTCATCTGCTCCGGCGTCGTGTTCTGGGCCTCGTCCAGGATGATGAAGGCATCGTTGAGGGTGCGCCCACGCATATAGGCCAGGGGCGCGACCTCGATGACATGGCGCTCCATGAGCCGGGTCACCTTCTCGAAGCCCAGCATCTCGTAGAGGGCGTCGTACAGGGGGCGCAGGTAGGGATCGATCTTCTGGGCCAGGTCGCCCGGCAGAAAGCCCAGGCGCTCGCCGGCCTCCACCGCCGGTCGCACCAGCAGGACCCGCCGCACCCGGTCCGTCTCCAGGGCCTCCACGGCGCAGGCGACGGCGAGATAGGTCTTGCCCGTCCCGGCGGGGCCAACGCCAAAGTTAATGTCGTGGCGCATCACCGCATCAAGATAGGCCTGCTGATTTGGCCCGCGGGCGCGGATCAGGGCGCGTTTGAGCCGAACGGCCAACTCCGGGCGCTCCGCGTCCGCGTCTTCGAGCAGGGCCTCGACGCCCGAGGCCTGCAGTTGCAGGTGAATGGCCTCGGGGGTCAGGACTTCCTCCGCGGTCACGGCATAAAGACGCTCCAGGACCTGCTCACCGGCCCGTATCGCCTGGCCCTCGCCAATGAGGCGGAAGAGGTGACCGCGATTGGCGATCTCGATGCCCAGCCGGCGCTCGATCTGGCGCAGATGGGCGTCGAGCTGACCGGTGAGGTTGGCGAGACGAATGTTGTCCTCGGGGGCGAGCCGGAGGTCGAGGGTTTCGGGTGTCTGGGACAAGGGGGGCTGCTGCACTCTCTCAGGGCAGGGGCGCCAGCACCAGTTCCCCACGCAGGGAATTGGGCAGGGCCTGGGTGATGCGGACCTCGGCGAACTGGCCGATGAGCTCCGCCGGTCCGGCGAAATTGACCACCCGGTTGTTCTCGGTGCGACCGGCCAGCTCGCGCGGGTCCTTTCGGGCGGGCCCCTCCACCAAGAGGCGTTCCAGGGTGCCGACCATGCGCCGGCTGATGGCCTGGGCCTGGTTCGCCAGCCGCGCCTGCAGGCGCATCAGGCGCTCCTGCTTGACCGGGTGTGGGGTCTCGTCCGGGTAATTCGCTGCCGGGGTGCCCGGGCGGCGGCTGTAGATAAAGCTGAAGCTGGCATCGAAGCCGATCTCCTCGATCAGCGCCAGGGTGGCGGCAAAGTCCGCGTCCGTTTCGCCGGGAAAGCCGACGATGAAATCGGACGAAATGCTGATGTTGGGCCGCACCGCGCGCAGCCGGCGGATCTTGTCCTGGTATTGGGCCACCGTGTGACCGCGCTTCATGGCCGCCAGGATCGCATCCGACCCGCTCTGCACCGGCAGGTGCAGGTGATCGACCAACTCCGGCACCTCGCCATAGACCTCGATCAGGGCGTCCGAGAACTCCACGGGATGGGAGGTCGTGTAGCGGATGCGGTCGATGCCCTCGATGGCTGCCAGATAGCGGATCAGCAGGGCCAGGTCCGCAACCTCGCCGTCATGCTGGAGACCACGATAGGCGTTGACATTCTGACCTAGCAGATTGACCTCCCGCACCCCCTGCCCCGCCAGGGCCGCGACCTCGGCGATGACATCATCGAAAGGCCGGCTGACCTCGGCGCCCCGCGTATAGGGGACCACGCAATAGGTGCAGAATTTGGAACAACCCTCCATGACCGAGACGAAGGCCGTGGGTCCCTCGGCGCGCGGCGCCGGCAGGCTGTCGAACTTCTCAATGGCCGGAAAGGACACGTCCACCCGGGGACCCTGCCCCGCCGCCAGCTCACGCAACATGCCGGGCAGGCGGTGCAGGGTTTGGGGTCCGAACACCAGATCGACGAAGGGCGCCCGCTCGCGCAGAGCCTCGCCCTCCTGGCTGGCGACACAGCCGCCGACACCGATCACCAGGTCCGGCCGCCGTTGCTTGAGGGGCCGCCAGCGCCCCAGGGCGGAAAAGACCTTCTCCTGGGCCTTCTCGCGGATGGAGCAGGTATTCAGCAGCAGGACATCCGCCTCCTCCGCGCAGGCCGCCAGCTCGAGGCCATGGGACTCCCTCAGCACGTCCGCCATGCGCGCGGAATCGTACTCGTTCATCTGGCAACCATTGGTCTGGATATAAAGCTTCTTCATCATGACCGGCAGAATAGGGGCAAAGGGAGGCAAAATCCAGCGAGCGGGCTCAAGCCGATGGCCTGCAGGTCTCGCTCCAGGCCAGCGCTCAAGTGACAGGAAACCCGTTTTTCCAGCGCCATTCACACTGAGGGATCTAGCGGCAGGGGCGGGTAGGGGCTGGCGGGGGTGTCGACAGCAGGGATGCTGTCGCCAAGCCTACAGGGATGTATTCACGGCGTCCCCCGCCAGACACTACCCGGTCCGGGAGACCGACAACTCAGCGGTGTTGGGCACAAATCATAGTCGAGGGATTGGGCCCCGCCAACTTCCAAGGAGCACCGGCCCGAGGGGGTGCCGACCTGCTCGGCTGGGGACTGCCCATCCTGTCATGGGGCTGAGGACTGCTGCTGAAAAGCCCCCAACGGGCACCGGGCAACGGCAGATCCCGATGACTGCTTGAATTTCTGGCCAGAACCCCTAACATCCGCGCGTCCCTAGCACTTGGCGATGTACGAGGATTTAACATGCCATTCTACGAATACCGCTGCGAACACTGTGGCCACGCGATGGAAGCCCTGCAAAAGCTCAGTGATGCCCCCCTGGTCAATTGTCCCGCCTGCGGCCAGCCGACCCTCAAGAAGCTTATCTCTGCCGCGGGCTTCCGCCTCAAGGGTGGCGGCTGGTACGAAACCGATTTCAAAAAGAGCGGCAAGAAGAATCTGCACGACTCGGGCGGCAAGGAGTCGAGCGGCGGCGCCGAGTCCAAGAGCTCGACGAGCAAGCCCGAAACCTCCTCCGACGCCAGTCCCAAGCCGGCGCCGGAGAAGAAGGCCGCAGACTGATCCGCCTCAAGGCTACCGGCCGGGGCCTGCGCGTCGGCCTCGAAGGTCTCCGGGGCCCGCCTCCCGGTGCTTCCCCCTCAACTCCATCGAAAGCCCAGGTGGGCGTTCGCCCAAATCCAAGAGGTAAGCCCATGTTTGAACGCTGGATCGAAAAATCCCTCTTCGCCAGCCGCTGGATCCTCGCCCCCATTTACCTGGGCCTGACCATTGCCATGCTGGCGGTCGGGGTCAAGTTTTTCCAGGAGGCCTTTCATGTGTTGTTCCATGTCTGGACCATGGCGGAATCGGACATGGTGCTGGCGGTGCTAGCAATGATCGATATGGTGTTGGTCGCCAGCCTGGTGGTCATGGTCATGCTCTCGGGTTACGAAAATTTCGTTTCCCAAATCGAATTGGCCGACGAGGGTAAAAAACTCGATTGGCTAGGCAAACTGGATGCCACCGCCCTCAAGCTGAAGGTAGCGGCCTCCATCGTGGCCATCTCCTCCATCCATTTGCTGCAAATTTTCATGAATGCCCAGCAGATCCCGAACGATAAGATCCTCTGGTATGTCGTGCTCCATCTGACATTTGTCGTCTCGTCCGTACTGATGGCGGTGATGGACAGGATTGGTCATCGCAATCACTAATGAGGCGGGGGGGCCGCTAGACCTGGTTCCTCACCCCTCGCCGCCCTCCAGCCGGTGCACCGTGATCTCTGGCCGGCAGTTGAAGCGCACGGGGACCACGCAGGAGCCCGCGCCGGGGGAGGTGTAGCCTTGCATCTCGCCCCAGCGCCAGGGGCCTCGGCCCAGGTGGCGGGGACAACGGGCGTTGTAGGTCAGGGGAATACCCCCGGGCAGACAGATCTGGCCCCCGTGGGTGTGTCCGCAGAGCATCAGCTTGAAGCCGGCATGGGCGGCGTGGCGGTAGATCTCCGGTGAATGGCTGAGCAGGATGGCCACGGCTCCGGGGGGTATGCCGTCGGCGGCCTTTTCAAGGTTGTCCGCCTGGTAGTAGTGAGGGTCGTCGATGCCCGCCAGGTAGAGGCAGGCCCCCTCCCGCTCCAGGGCTAGGGATTCATTGAGGAGGACCCGCACCTCCAGGGCCTCCAGGCCTGGCACCATCTCGATGAAGTCGTGGTTACCCAGGACCCCATAGACCGGGCCCGTCAGGTGCGGCCGGAGGCGCGCCATGGCGGCGATTGCGGGCTGGCAGTCGCCGTGAGTGCGGGCACGGAAATCCCCGGTGATGACGCAGAGGTCGTGTTCGGTTGCCGCCACGCGCTTGATCAAGGCCGCCTGGATCTCCGAGTCCATGTCGAGATGGATATCGCTCAGATGGAGCAGGCGCAGGCCCTGAAAGGCCGGGGGCAGGGCCGGAATCCTCACCCGATTACTACGGACCTGGATGTCTGCCGCGTTGCGTCGGCCCCGCCCGTAGAGGCCCGTCAGTTGCAGGGCCAGGCGCATCAGACTGTGGATCGAGTACCAGTTCTCGATGTGGAAGAAGTTACGCCCCCGGCCGAAGATCTGGTCCACGTGATCACGCTGGATACCCTGGCGCAGCCAGAGGTGCAGGCGGCCCACCCGTTCATCGAGCTGGTTTTGGGTCTCCGGGGAGGGTTCGGGGTAGCGTGGTTGCGAAGTCATGGCGGTTAAGGTCCTGGGCGGGTCTCGAGGTTACTCTGGCATGCGGGGCGACGGGATCGCGAAGGGCCGCCCAGCCGCACCTTAAGTCTAGATGAGGATCAGGCGGGTCATGGGCAGGGTTTGTCCGGGATCGGCCACAGACCGGAGGCGGGGCGGCCGATTGTCGCTTGTCTTCCTCCTCGGGCTTTGTTAGTTTGTCGGTCCGCTCTGGCACGGGCCCGGGCGGATTCGATGGCGGACCCGTCGGTCCCCTCGCAACGCGAAACCGTGAACCCGGTCAGGCCTGGAAGGGAGCAGCCGCAGCGGTGGATGTGTGTGCCGGGGTGTGGCTGGCGGGGCCCGCCGCCCTCCACCGATCCCCCTGGTCCGCCTTGCCCTTTACCTTACCGGGCCCGCGGCCCCTTCGCGCGTGATCCGTTGCCCGCCATGGGGTAAACTCCCGCATCCTCCATCGCCAACCCCAAGCATTCATTCATCGCGCATGTCCTATCAGGTTCTGGCTCGCAAGTGGCGCCCCCGGTCCTTCGCGGACATGGTCGGACAGGCCCATGTGGTGAGGGCGCTCGGCAATGCCCTGGATCAGGACCGCTTGCATCATGCCTATCTCTTCACCGGCACCCGGGGCGTCGGCAAGACCACCCTGGCGCGCATCCTGGCCAAGGCCCTGAACTGCGAGGCGGGTGTCAGTTCCACGCCCTGCTGTCAGTGTCCCTCCTGCCGCGAGATCGATGAGGGGCGTTTCGTTGACCTGCTGGAGGTGGACGCCGCCTCCCGCACCCGGGTCGATCAGACCCGCGAACTGCTGGACAATGTCCCCTTCGCCCCGGTCAAGGGTCGCTTCAAGGTGTACCTCATCGACGAGGTCCACATGTTTTCCACCAGCAGCTTCAACGCCCTGCTGAAGACGCTGGAGGAGCCCCCGCCCCACGTCAAATTCCTTCTCGCCACCACGGACCCGCAAAAGGTCCCGGTGACCGTCTTGTCGCGCTGCCTGCAGTTCAACCTCAAGCGCCTGGTGCCGGAGGAGATCGGCGCCCAGCTCGCCCACATCCTGACCGTCGAGGGCCTGCCCTACGAGGATCAGGCCCTGGCCCTGCTGGCGCGGGCGGCGGATGGCAGTATGCGCGACGGTCTGAGTCTGCTGGATCAGGCCATTGCCTTCGGCGGGGGCCGGGTAGGGGCCGATGACATCCGCGCCATGCTTGGCACCGTCGGGCGCGACATGAGCCTGAATCTGCTCTCCGCCCTGGCCAGCCGGGATGGCGCCCGCCTGCTTGCGGAGGTGGGGCGCATCCATGAACTGACCCCGGATTTTGGCGGCCTCCTGCAGGAACTGCTGGGCTTTTTGCACCGCATCGCCCTCTTTCAGCAGGTCCCGGCGACCCTGCCCGCCGATGACCCGGAGCGGGAGACCCTGGAGGCCCTGGCGCGGGTCCTGGCCCCGGAGGACCTCCAGCTTTTTTACCAGATTGCCCTCCTGGGGCAGGCGGATATGCCCCTGGCCCCGGACCCGCGCACCGGCATGGAGATGGTGTTGCTGCGGATGCTCGCCTTCCGGCCGGGGGACCAGGAGAGCCGGGCCGGCCGGGTGGCGGGCGGGGACGAGGCGCTTCCGGCCGCCCCGCGACCGACCGCACCGGCCGCCTCGCCGCCACTGCGACCGGCGGTGCCGCCAGGCGCGGCGGCCTCGCGACCGGCGGGGGAGAGGCCCCTGGATGGGAGCTCCGGCGTTCCGCCCGTTACGGCCGCCCCCAGCGCCGCGGCGGCGCGGGCTGCCCCGCCTGCCCCGGGTCGCGAGTCTCCGGCCAGCGCCGCCCTGGCCGCGGCCCGCTTGGCGACCGCCGTGGACAAGCCCGGCTCGGGCCGGCCAAGACCCTCGGCCCCGGCCCCCAGCTCAGCAATGCCCACCGCAGCCGTGGCGGGGGCCGCTACTCAAGTCCCACGGCCTCTAGTGGACCCGGCCGCCCCGCCCGCGCCCGCCGCGACCCCAGGCCAGGCCCCCGCCACCGCCTTCCCCGCCGGCGCCGCTCCCCGTCTTGAGGACAAGGAGCACTGGCACGCCCTGGTAGCGGCGATCGATCTGGGCGGTCTGGCGAGCGAACTGGCCCGTAATTGCGAACTGCTGGACTGGGACGGCCAGCGCTTGCGGCTCATCCTGGATCAGGCCTCGGAGCGGCTGCGGGTGGAAACCACCGAACAGCGCCTGCGTTCGGCCTTGGAGGTGGTCTTGGGAGAGGGGTTGCGTTTGGAGATCCAAGTCGCGCGGCCTGAGAGTGAGACGCCTTCCCAGAGGCGTGCCCGCGCGCGGCGGGAGCGCCAGCGGGCGGCGGAGGAGGCCATGGTTCATGACCCCGTCGCGGTGGCCCTGCGCGACACCCTGGGCGCCCGACTGATACCTGGCACGGTCCAACCTCCAAGCTAGGCCGGCAGGACGGCCAAAGCCTCGGTCGGGCGCGGGAAACGACACGAAATTTTCGGATAAACAGAGGTGAATCAAGCGTGAAAGGCGGATTAGGCAATATCCTCAAGCAGGCCCAGAAAATGCAGGAAGACCTGCAAAAGACCCAGGAACGGCTGGGGCGGGAGGAGGTCACCGGCGAGTCCGGCGGCGGCATGGTCAAGGTCACCATGAATGGTCGGCACGAGGTCAAGCGCGTCGAGATCGATCCCTCCCTCCTGACCGACGACAAGGAGATGCTGGAGGATCTCGTCGCGGCTGCCGTCAACGGCGCGGTGCAGAAGGTGGGGGAAATGACCCAGGAGGGGATGGCGAGTCTGACCAGCGGTCTGGGCAATATCCCCCTGCCGCCAGGTTTTAAGATGCCCTTCTGACCCGCCCCGGGACTTAGGCTGACCACCCGCGACCATGTCTGACCGTTCGCTACTTAATCAGCTCGTGGATGCCTTGCGGTGCCTGCCCGGCGTGGGCCCCAAGTCCGCCCAGCGCATGGCCTTCCATCTGCTGGAGCGGGACCGGGACGGTGGCCGCCACCTGGCCAGGGTCATGGCCGAGGCCATGGAGCGGGTGCTGCGCTGCAACCGGTGCCGGACCCTGAGCGAGCAGCCCCTCTGCGGCCTCTGCGCCAATCCGAATCGGGATCCGGGCCTCCTGTGCGTCATTGAGCATCCCTCGGCCATGGTGGCCATCGAGCAGGCGACGGGCTACCGAGGGCTCTATTTCGTGCTCGGGGGGCGCCTCTCGCCTCTGGATGGCATCGGGCCGGGGGAGCTGGGGCTGGACGCCCTGGAGGCGCGCCTCGCCGAGGGTCGGATCCAGGAATTGATTCTGGCCGTCAGCCCCACCGTCGAGGGCAGCGCCACCGCGCAATATATCGCGGGTATGGCGGCGGATCACCAGGTGCGCACCACCCGCATCGCCCATGGCGTCCCCCTGGGAGGCGAACTGGAATACGTGGATGGCGGCACCCTGGCTCATGCCTTCGCTGGGCGCCAGGGGGTTTGAGGCCCAGGCCTTTTTTGTTCGGGAGACGAGATGTTGGACAC
>JBGAUK010000095.1:0-13784 GCA_044228695.1 Chromatiaceae bacterium
GACGTCGCCTCGGGTCGGGCTGGTGTTCGCGCTGGTCGCTCTTCTCTGGACGAGGTTCGCGCCGTGATCGAACGCCAGGCGACGATCGTCAACCCCCTCGGGATGCATGCCCGGCCGGCGGCCCGGCTGGTCAAGCTGGCGTCCGGCTTCCAGTCGCACATCGAGCTGGTGAAGGACGGCCTCGCCATCAACGGGAAGAGTATCATGGGCGTGATGATGCTCGCGGCGGAGTGCGGGAGCACGATCACCATCCGGGCCGACGGCCCGGACGCGGAGGCCGCGCTCGACGCGCTGGCCGGGCTCGTGGCCGAGGGCGAGACCCTCATCGATCGCATCTATCACCTCGACCGCGGCTATGACAACATCGAGGAGAAGCTGTCGGCTCTGGGCGCGACCATCCGGCGCGTCCATTGATCCCGGAGCCCTGACCATGGCCTTCGATGCCCCCCTCACCATCGCCCTCTCCAAGGGCCGGATCTTCAAGGAGACCTTGCCCCTCCTGGCCCACGCCGGCATCCAGCCCCTGGATGACCCCGAGACCAGCCGCAAGCTGATTCTGGACACCAACCAGGCCCTGGTGAAGCTGGTCATCATCCGCGCCAGCGATGTCCCCACGTATGTCCAGTATGGTGCCGCCGACCTGGGCGTGGCCGGCAAGGATGTGCTGCTGGAACATGGGGGCGAGGGTCTCTACGAACCCCTGGATCTGCGTATCGCTCGCTGTCGCATGATGGTGGCGGGGATTCCCGAGGCGGCGCTCACCTCCGGGGGCGGGCGTCTGCGGATCGCCACCAAATACGTCAAGTGCGCCGAGCGCCACTTCGCCGCCAAGGGTCAGCAGGTGGAGATCATCAAGCTCTATGGCTCCATGGAGCTGGCCCCCCTGGTGGGGCTGGCGGACCTGATCGTCGATCTGGTGGAGAGCGGTAATACCCTCAAGGCCAACGGCCTGGTCCCCCTGGAGCACATTGCCCCCATCAGCTCCCGTCTCGTGGTCAACAAGGCCGCCTGGAAGATGAAACACGCCGCCGTCATGGCCCTGCTGGGGGCCCTGCGCGAGGCCGTGGCCCAGGGTCAGGCCATCCAACATGCTTAGAGGTTAGGCTCATGGCCGATATTCGCCGACTCTCCACCGCCGATGGGGATTTTTCCGACCGGCTCCAGGCCCTGCTCGCCTGGGAGTCCGTCTCCGATGCCCAGGTCCGGGGGACCGTGGATGCAATCATCCAGGACCTGCGCGCCCGTGGCGACGCGGCCCTGCTGGAATACACCCGTCGTTTCGATCACTGGGAACCCGCGACCGGGGCGGAGCTGGAGATCCCACTGGCCCGGCTGGAAGAGGCCTGGCACACCATCCCCGCCGACCAGCAGGTCGCCCTCCGGCTGGCCGCCGAGCGCATCCGCGCCTATGCCGACTACCAGGCCATGACCGGCTGGAGCTATGTCGAGGATGATGGCACCTTCCTGGGCCAGAAGGTCACGCCCCTGGACCGGGTCGGGCTCTATGTCCCCGGTGGCAAGGCGGCCTATCCCTCCTCGGTGCTGATGAACGCCATCCCCGCCAAGGTGGCCGGGGTGCCGGAACTCATCATGGTGGTCCCCACCCCCGCCGGCGAGCTCAACGAGCTGGTCCTGGCGGCGGCCCATGTCGCGGGCGTGGATCGCGTGTTCGCCATCGGCGGCGCCCAGGCGGTGGCCGCCTTGGCCTATGGCACCGAGTCCGTGCCGGCGGTTGACAAGATCGTTGGCCCGGGCAACATCTATGTCGCCACCGCCAAGCGGGCCGTCTTCGGCCAGGTCGGCATCGACATGGTAGCTGGGCCCTCGGAGATCCTCATCCTGTGCGATGGCGGCACGGCCCCGGAATGGATCGCCATGGACCTCTTCTCCCAGGCCGAGCACGACGAGGATGCCCAGTCGATCCTCATCGCCTGGGACCCGCGCTTTCTCGATCAGGTGGCGGCGGCCATCGACCAACTGCTCCCGGACATGGAACGGCGTGACATCATCGCCGCCGCCCTACGTGCCCGCGGTGCCCTCATCCTGGCCCGAGACCTGGACGAGGCCGTGGCCGTCGCTAACCAGATCGCCCCCGAGCACCTGGAACTCTCCGTCGCCAACCCCGAGATCCTGATCAGCCGTATCCGTCACGCGGGCGCCATCTTCATGGGCCGCCACACCGCCGAGGCCCTGGGGGACTACTGCGCGGGGCCCAACCATGTGCTCCCTACTTCCCGCACCGCCCGCTTCTCCTCGCCCCTGGGGGTCTATGACTTCCAGAAACGCTCCAGCCTCATCATGGCCTCCGCCACCGGCGCCGCGACCCTGGCGCGTACTGCCTCGGTGCTGGCCCGGGGCGAGGGACTGACCGCCCACGCCCGGTCCGCGGAATATCGTGGCCAGGGCCCCCGCGCCTAGGGCCGGGGAGCAAGCCGATGCAGCACCTGATCGAACGTCTGATCCGACCCGAAATCCTGGCGTTGACGGCCTATCACGTCCCCAACGCCGCCGGGCTCATCAAGCTGGATGCCATGGAGAACCCCTACGGCTTGCCGGAGGGTCTGCGGCGGGCATGGCTGGAGCAACTGGCGGTCGTGGACGTCAACCGCTATCCCGACCCCCAGGGCACCCGGTTGCGGGAGGCCCTGCGCACGGCCTTGCAGATACCGGCGGACATGGCGATCCTCCTCGGCAACGGCTCGGACGAGATCATCCAGATGCTGTGCCTGACCCTGGCCCAGCCCGGCCGCAAGGTGCTGTCGGTGGATCCGGGTTTCGTCATGTTCCGCCTGATCGCCCGCTTCGCGGGGATGGAGTATGTGGGCGTACCTCTGCGGGCGGCGGACTTTGCGCTGGACAAGGAGGCCGTGTTGGCGGCCCTGGCCCGCGAGCGGCCCGTCCTGACCTTTCTGGCCTATCCCAACAACCCCACAGGCAACCTCTTCGACGCCGACGCCCTGGCCGAGATCATCGCCGCAGCGCCAGGCCTGGTGGTGGTGGACGAAGCCTATGCTCCCTTCACCGACGCCAGCTTTATGGCGCGCCTGGGGGACTGGCCCAATCTTCTGGTGATGCGCACCGTCTCCAAGATGGGCCTGGCGGGGTTGCGGCTGGGCCTGCTGGCGGGGCCTGCTGCCTGGCTGGATCAGATCGACAAGACCCGGTTGCCTTACAACATCAATGTGCTCACCCAGGTCAGCGCCGCCTTCGTCCTCGGCCACAAGGCCCGCTTTGATGAACAGACCCAGCTCATCCGCCAGGAACGCCAGCGCCTTTTCGAGGCCCTGGCCGCCTTGCCGGGGGTCCAGCCCTATCCCAGCCAGGCTAACTTTATCCTGGCGCGGATGACCTCTGGCCGCGCCGATGACCTATTTCAGGCGCTCAAGGCCCGGGGTATCCTGATTAAAAACCTCAACGGCGCCCATCCCTTGCTCGCCGACTGCCTGCGCGTCACCGTGGGGACCCCCGAGGAAAACGCGGCCTTCCTTGCTGCCTTGAGGGCCGTCCTCTAGCTCGGATCACCCCCCCCAAAAATCTCCCATCCCCCAAAAAGCCGAAGGCCCCGGTCTCCACCTTGAGGATGGAGGCCGGGGCCTTGCCTAGGCCAACCGATCCAGATTGCGATCTCTGGATCAGGCTGGGTTCAGGACCGCTCGTTCAACCAACTACCGATGGCGGGCGTGACTTCCTTCTGGGCCTTGCCGCTAACGTAGATGCCGATGTGGCCGCCGGGGAAGGCCAGTTCCTTGTAGTCCTTGCTACTGGTACGGCCGGCGAGGGCCCGGGAGGCGTCAGGTGGCACCAGATGGTCCTGCAGCGCATAGATGTTCAGGACGGGGCAGACGATGTTGGTCAGGGCGACCTCATGGTCGCCGATCTGCAGGCCGCCATTGATCAGCTTATTCTGCTGGAAAAAGTCTTTGGCGAACTGGCGGAAGGTTTCGCCAGCCTGGTCCGGGCTGTCAAAGATCCATTTTTCCATGCGCAGGAAGTTCTTGATCTTGTCCGGGTCGTCCAGGACATCGACCATGTTGACGTACTTCTGGCCGGTAAGGCTGAAGGGCTTCAAGGACAGGAAGGACCAGTTGAGGATCTCGCCAGGGAGATTGCCCATGGTGTCCACGGCCAGGTCCACGTCGATGTCCTGGACCCAGGCCGACAACAGGTTGTCTGGGGTCTGGAAGTCCACCGGGGTGACCATGGTGACCAGGTTGCGGACCTTTTCCGGGTGCATGGCGCTGTAGCAGAGGCTGAAGGCCCCACCCTGGCAGATGCCCAGGATGTTGATGGCGTCCAGGCCGTGGGCCTCGCGAATGTAATCCACGCAGTTGTCGAGGTAGTTGTTGAGATAGTCGTCGATGGTCAGGGAGCGGTCGGCATGATCCGGGTATCCCCAATCGACGAGATAGACGTCCTGACCCGTGGCCAGAAGGCCCTTGATGGTGGACCTGTCTTCCTGAATGTCCGCCATGTAGGGCCGATTCACCAGGGCGTAGACGATCAGCAGGGGCACGGGATTGCGCTTGACGCCCTCGTGGGCGCGATAGCGATAGAGCACCAGCTTGTCTTCCTTATACACCGGATCACGGGGGCTGACTCCGGTGTCGATCTTGTCGGCGTTCAGCAGGTTCTCCATGCCCTTTCCCAGCTTACGGCTGAAGTCGAGCATTTCCTCGGAGAGTTTGTCGGGACGGATGTTAATCGGTGGCATCATTAGGTGTTTCCTCCGGGGCTCACTGTTCCGCGGGCGTGGACGGGACGGGCTTCTTGCGGATCACGGGGCGCTTTTCGGGCGTGGCGGCATCCGCTACCGCGGGCACCGCGGCGGGAGCGCCGGAGCCCGCGCCGGTCAGGGCGGCGACCTGCAGTTGCAGGGCATGCAGCTCCTTGCGCAGGATTTTATTCTCGCGGCGGCTCTGCTGGACGCGGTCCTGAAGGGTGCGCAGTTCGCCACGGGTCGGCATATTCATGCCACCCAGGGTCTCGTCCACCATGATGGACATGCGTTGCTTCAGGGCCATCTGGGAGTTGACCAGGTCGCCGTGGATGCGGGCATAGTCCGGGCTCTTGACCTCTTGGGCGTAAACGTCCTCGCAGCAACCGACCCAGGTGTCATAGAGGCCGCGCGCCGTATCGATGACCTTGCCCGAGGCCTGCATCTGCTCCAGGACCTCGCGCATGCGGTTGACCGATTTGACGCCCATCTGCGAGAAAATCGACATGTACTCTTGCAGGGCCTTTTGATAGGCCACGCTGCGGCGCATCAAGTCCTGGTATTGAGACTGCTCCTCGCGGGTATAACCCAGGCCGGGGGCGGAGAGGACCTTGTCGACGGTACTGCCCGCGGCATGGGGCATGTTGCGCAACAGGTCGCCAGGCATGGGACTCAGGGAGGAGGCCATACGCTGCCAGTTGTCATAGGGCAGTTCCCAGAAGGCCATCATCTTGTGCAGGGCCTGGTCACCCTGCTCCTGGCCGCCGGAGAAGGCCTTCTGCATGTCGTTGAGGGCCTTGGTCATGTTCGACCAGCCATCCGTGGCGCCGCCGCCGAATTGGGGCATGGGGCGGGCAAAGGTGTCCGCCATGCGGAAAAACATCTTGCCCTGGTCCATCATCCGCTCCATGAAGGTGCGGGACATATCCGGCGCGGCCGGCGCAAAGGCCTTCCACCAGTGATCTAGGGCCCCTTCCCAGGGGTTCAATTGGGGGGCTTGGGCGCCCATCGCCTTACGGCTCAAGTCGGTCCACTGTTCCCAGTATTTTTGCTGAAGGCTCAGCCAGTCGTCGGTCATGGGGGGTTCTCCTCTTTGGTGTGTGGTGAAAAACTATCACGGAAAATTGTGCGCTGCAACAAAAGCAGCTTAGAATAGGGAATCGGGCATCGGTGGCGCGGTAAGGCCAGTTCCGGCCGCCATATTAACGAGAGGACCTTCCTGATGAGTGAAAATATCGTGATCGTCCCTCCCGACGGCACCGCCTCTGGCGGTCGTCTCTCCTGAGCACCGGCCCCGAGAGGCAAGACTTGAGTTAACCTTCCCTCACCCCGCTTCCGCTTCGGAGCCGCTCCCCATGCCCAGCGAACGCATTATCAAGAAATACCCCAATCGCCGCCTCTATGACACGGAGGTTAGCCGCTATGTCACCCTGGCCGATGTGCGGACCCTGGTCATGCAAGGCGTTGGCTTCCGGGTGTTGGAGACCCACAACGACGATGACATCACCCGTGCCATCCTGCTCCAGATCATGCTGGAGGAGGAGAGCGGCGGCGAGCCCCTCTTTACCGCCCCCATGCTGGCTCAGATCATCCGCTTCTATGGTGGTACTCTCCAGGGGATGTTGTCGCGCTACATGGAGAAGTCCCTTGATTTCTTCGTCAAGCAGCAGCATCAATTGCGGGAGACCTGGGGCGAGAACCCCTTTGACGCCATGACCCGCCTGGCCCAGCGCAACATTGATATGTGGTCGGACCTCCAGAATGAATTTCTGCGCGCCTTGGGCTACAAAAAGCGGACGGATACGGAGAAGAAGCCCTGAAGGGAACCCTCCGGGGGGCGGGAGCCAGGGTCGGCTTTGGGTGGCCCCACGGTAGCCGGGCAAAAAAAAGGAGTTGACACCCGTTGCCAGGATTATTATTGTGCACTGCAGCAATGCTGCATTGCACAAAACAAACGAAAAACCTTAGGAGAACCCTCATGACCGCAAAAGACAACCTGGCCGCTATGAACGAGATGGGCACCAAGGGTGCCGAGCGCCTGAACAGCCTGGGCGACCTCAATCTGAAGATCTGGGAAAAGATGGCGGCCCGCCAGCTTGAGGCCCTCAACCTCATGATGGAGCAAAGCGTGCGCCAGATGAAGATCGCCAGCGAGGCCAAAGGTTATAATGAGTTCGTAAAGGCCCAGGTCGAGTTGGCCAAGGAAGCCAGCGAGCGCATGATGGAAGAAGTCCGTACCAACATGTCGCTGGCCAACGAAGTCCGCGATGAGTACCGCGCCTGGGCCCAGGCCGGCATGTCCGAACTGACTGCCGAGATTAAAAAGAACGCCGCCAAGGCGGCCTAATTCGGGAGTTTCCTAATATGGCGCAACCAACACGTGTGGCCCTGGTAACGGGTGGAATCGGCGGTATCGGTACGGCTATTTGCCAGCGTCTGGCGAAGGACGGCCATCGGGTGGTAGCCAACTACCATCCCTCGGAGCAAGAGCAGGCGGATGCCTGGCTAGTAGCACGGCAGGCGGAGGGCCTGGACGTTTCGCTGGCGGTGGGAGACGTGTCCTCCTTCGCGGATAGCCAGAGGATGGTGGGCGAAGTCGTCGAACGCCTGGGTACCGTGGATGTGTTGGTCAACTGTGCCGGCATCACCCGCGACAAGACCTTTAAGCGCATGGAACAGGGCCAGTGGGAAGCGGTCATCAACGTCAACCTGAACTCGGTGTTCAACGTGACCCGACAGCTTTGGGAGGGGATGCTGGAGCGTGGCTTTGGCCGCATCATCAATATCTCCTCGGTCAATGGTCAGCGCGGCCAGTTCGGACAAGCCAACTACTCGGCCGCCAAGGCCGGCATGCATGGCTTCACCATGGCCGTGGCCCAGGAAGGCGCCGCCCGGAACGTGACGGTCAACACCGTGTCTCCTGGGTACGTCGAGACCGCCATGACCCTGGCCATGCGTGACGACGTCCGCGAGAGCATCATCTCCGGCATTCCGATGCGCCGCATGGCGCAACCGGCGGAGATCGCCGCGGCCATCGCCTTCCTGGCGTCGGACGAAGCGGCCTACATTACCGGGGCCAATATCCCGGTCAACGGCGGCCTCTTCATGCATTAAGAGACCGCGCTGGGTCCAGGGCCAGTCACCACCGGCCCCGGATCAGCCTTATAGGCGCCGCTGGACGTCGTAGCGATGTCCGGCGATGCCTTCCGGACCTTCCGCAAGAAGGTCCCCCTATTCCGCCAAGGCCGCCCCTGACGTGGCCTGGCAATCTCCGCGGCAGCGTCCGTCGCTCGCGGAGGAAACAGGTCCTCCTCGTCTCTCTCAATCATTGAGAAGAGCTTTAAGCCCAGCGCTAGCTGGGCTTTTTTTTATTCAACGACCAGGCCGGCCTGACCCGAGGCTATAGGAGGGGTGCCGCCGGGTCTTGGAGGAGTGCTCGCAGTGCGAGGGCTGGATCGCCCGCGTCCGATGGTTGAAGTGATGCGGGGGTTGCCTCAGATCTGGCGGATGCACCCCCAAGCGTGGAGCCAGCCGGATGGAAATCAGCGTCGTCGACCGACTCGAAGAGCTACCCGCCGCGGAGTGGGACCGGCTGGCCGGCCCCGACCACAACCCGTTTCTCTCGCACGCCTTCCTCGCCGGGATGGAGCGGCACGGCTGTGTTGGCGCCAAGTGGGGCTGGGAGCCCCAGCACCTGACCCTGCGCGACAAGGGCCGGCTAGTGGGGGCAGTGCCGCTCTATCTTAAGCACAACTCCTACGGCGAGCTGGTCTTTGACGGGGCCTGGGCCGACGCCTACCGGCGGTGCGGTGGACGTTACTACCCGAAGTTGGTCTCCGCGATCCCCTATAGCCCGGTCGGAGGCCCGCGAATGCTGGTCGCCCCGGTGCGCGCGGCGGGTGATGGCTGGGTCGCGGGGGATGCCCGCTGGATGGCGGCGGTATCAGACCAGCTGACCGAGGCCGCCTTGGGGCATGCCCGTACTCTGGGCGTCTCCTCCCTCCACTGGCTCTTCCCGACCGAGCCCCAGGCCAGGGCGCTCACGGGAGAGGGCCGACCCTTCCTCCCCCGCAACGATTGCCAGTTCCACTGGTACAACCGCGGCTACCGCGACTTCGATGACTTTCTCGACGGGCTCACCGCTCAGCGGCGCAAACAGATACGGCGCGAGCGGCGGAAGGCCGTGGAGGCCGGAGTGGAGCTCAAGATCCTCCATGGTGGTGAGGTCACCGATAGCCAATGGGCCCACTTCCACCGCTTCTACACCTCGACCTTCGACCGCCGCGGGGGCTACCCAACCCTCACCCGCGGCTTCTTCCAGGAGATTGGTGCGCGGCTTGGCGACCAGGTGGTGCTGATCCTGGCCTACCAAGCAGGGCTAGAGATCGCCGGCGCCCTCTGCCTGCGAAGCACCGACACCCTCTACGGCCGCCACTGGGGGTGCGACCGGGAGATCGACGGCCTCCACTTCGAGGCCTGCTACTATCAGGGGATCGACTACTGCATCCGCCATGGCCTCAAGCGCTTCGAGCCTGGGGCCCAGGGTGAGCACAAGGTGTGGCGCGGCTTCGAGCCCACTCCCACCTGGTCTGCACACTGGCTCGCTGATCCCGGGTTCCATCGGATGATCGCCCGTCACCTGCAGCAGGAGCGGGTTGGGGTGGCCCGCTACATCGTGGAGATGAAGGGGCATCTGCCGTTTCGTAGCCCGGAATAAGCGCCGGGCGGCATTTTGGCGATTTTGCCGGTTGGGGTGGGTGACGATGGGGTGGGGAATCAAATCGGCATGGCCCCAGCCGCGCGCTGGATCGGTTGCCGGAATATGAACGAGGGCTTGGGTAGTCCCGCCTCCTACGCCGAATGCTATCAATGGTTCATCGCGCCCACCGATCTCGGGGATAACCACCCCGATCCCACCAAGGCCCCGGATGTCATCAATAATTCGTGGGGTTGCACGCCCACCGAGGGCTGCACCGATCCCGAGATTCTGCGGCAGGTCGTGCAAAATGTCCGCGCGGCCGGCATCCTCACGGTGCATTCCGCCGGCAACGAAGGGCCGGACTGCTCGACGGTCCAGGAACCCGCCGGCATTTATGAGGAATCCTTCAGCATTGGCGCCACCGATGCCGATGACGAGATTGCCTATTTCAGTAGCCGTGGCCCCGTCACGGTGGATGGCAGCCAACGCCTCAAGCCCAACGTGACCGCGCCCGGGGTCAACATTCGCTCCAGCGTACCGGGGGGTGGCTATGATGGCGGCTGGAGTGGCACCAGCATGGCGGCGCCCCATGTGGCCGGCCTGGTGGCCTTGCTGCTTTCCGCCCAGCCCGCTCTGAAAGGGCAAGTCGATACCCTTGAGACCTTAATTGAAAGCACCGCGAAGTCACTCACCACCGCACAAAATTGCGGCGTGGTCGCTGGCGACGCAATACCGAACAATACCTATGGCTGGGGCCGTGTCGACGCCTTGGCGGCCTATCTGGGCTTGGCACCGGCCTCGATCCCAACCCTCTCCGCATGGGCGCAAGTCCTTTTGGCCATGCTGTTGCTCGTGACCGCGGGGGGGTACTGGTGGAGACGGTCAGGTCGAGGTCAGAACTTTACCGAACAGCCATAAGGCCGGGTCACCGGGTTGGCGATCGGTTTGCCGGAGGCCAGCTCGGCCATGGCCTGCCGCACATAGTTATTGGCGCCCGCGATGTCCGCCGGGTCGGTCGTGGGCTTGTCGTCGATGCCACCCCGATAGACCAAGGTACCAGCCTCGTCGATGATGAAGAGGTGCGGGGTGGTTTTGGCCTCATAAGCCCGGCCCAGGCTCCCGTTGTCGATCAAAACGGCGGACGGGGCCGCGCCACGGCTTGTGGTCAGGGCGTCCGCCTCGGTGGGGCTGACATGCCCCTGTTTCCCGGGGGCGGAGGAAATGACCGAGAGCCAGATATAGCCGGCACCGGTCGCCTCCTTTTGCAGGGCCTGCATGTTGCCCGAACCATAGTGCTTGATGACATAAGGGCACTGGTCGTTCGTCCACTCCAGGATCACGCGTTTACCCTTCAATTCGGCCAGGCTCCAGGTCTTGCCGGAGGTGTCCACGGCACTGAAAGCGGGTGCCGGGTAGCCGATCTTGGGTGCCGCCTGGGCCAGTCCGAGGGTGGCCACCAGGGCCAGGACACTCAGGAAGGTCGTCTTCAGAAAGTTCATGGTGATCTCCTTTGCGGTATAGGTAAGTCAGGGATTGGTGTGGGGACGGTGGTTACTGAAACACTAGAGCATTTCGTGCCAGGTGTCTTGGGCGAGTCTTATCTGGGACCCTCAGGGAGAAGACGCCATTTTGGATTCCTTTATATATTCAATAGGTTATTAAGGTCTGCGCTACAAGCATCAGGAGGGGGTACTACAAGTATCGGGGATCTCGGGTAGGGGTGAAGGACCTCGGGACACAAGACCTGTCCAAGCCAAGAGCACCATTTTCGCCCGTTCGGCATTTTTTAGAATTTTACAAGTTACTAATTATAATAAATAAAGTAGAATAAAGTAGCTAAAATGTCGTATTTTGTTGAATTTTGACGCATTTTGTGTGTAGACGTCTGGGCAAGAGCGGTCTAGGCTATGGTTTGGGCTCGGGATGGGAAACGGGAACGGCATAAAACCAATAGGTGCTGGTTGGCTTGGTACGGGCAGGGCATATAACCTAGCCGCCCGTGGCAAGCTAGCACCTTGGCATATTATCGCGTATTAGCTCGTGGCTATCCTAGGCCAACCTAGAACACTTAGATTGAGAAGAGGAATAAATATAATGGCTGAAGAAAAAGTAACGCGAATACTGCTTGCAAAAAGTGATCTTACAGTAGATCAAATTTCTGCTATGTCTGATAAAGAAGCCTGGGTTTGGTTATATAGCCACTTCCCGCCTAATGCAAAAAAACATACAAAAAATGCCCAACAAATATGTTTCACTGGATTTTCATCTTCTGAGCGCAAACAACTCGAAGGTGAAGCAGTGGAAGCACATTTGGAAGTAGTAAAATCAGTTACTAAATCTCTTAGGTATTTGGTTACGGGTCCCAATGCTGGTCCCTCGAAGCTTGAAAAGGCAAAAGAACAAGAAATTGTTTTATTAAGCGTTTCCCTTTTTCATAATATGTTAGAAACAGGTGAGTTGCCTACTTGAATGCTCGCTGAGCAAGTATTGAAATTGATTATTGACTCCGCCCTTTCTACCCCGTAAATCACTACTGATCGATACAGGATTATCAAAAACCCCTGACAAACATCCGCTTCTAGTCACGCAACCCCATTCTTTAAGTACCCCCTAAAGATCCACTCTAAAGATTCTTTATAGACACCCCCCACCCCCTCACAGCCCGCTTCTGCGGGTTGTTTTATGCCCGGAGAAAACCCATGCTGCAATTCAAACACCCCCATGACCTCAAGCAACTCCCTGAAGCCCATCCTGCCTACCCGATCGTCAATGACCTGGTGATCGTTGATTTCCCTCCCGGACGCGCTTATGACCCCGACGATGATGCTGGATTGGCTTGATTGAAGAGAAGGACATCAATCGGGTAATCACGGAAATCTGGTCCGATTGGAAACTGGCCGATGAGGAATGGGAAGGGATTACCTATCGGGATGGCTTCTGGCAAGCGGTAGGCGATCGCGACCCTCATCACCGCCGGGACAGCGATCCCGGTCGGGCCCCCTTCAATTTCATTCTTGCCGCACCTTGGCTACTTACAAGTCGGGGAATACCCCTTGCTTGAGTTTACCGATCTCTGACTCCATCCAACACCAGGTCCGGGGTCAGGATCTGCGGCAGGATCTTGGGCTCTCCCCCCGGGGGATAGAAAACATAGAGGGGCACCCCATTACGGCCATGCTCCGCGAGATAGGCGGTGATCGCGGGATCCCGGTTGGTCCAGTCGCCCTTGAGATAGAGGATGCCGGCCTCCCAGAAGGCTTGCGCCACCTCGGCGGTGCTCAGGGCCAGGCGCTCGTTGACCAGGCAGGTGATACACCAGGCAGCGGTCATATTGACGAAGACGGGACGCCCCTCCGCGCGGGCCTGGGCGAGTCGCTCGGGGGAATAGGGCTCGCTGAGGAGTGACCCGGAGCGGACCGCGCCCGTGCCGCTGGTCGGAGCGACAAGGCGGTCGGTTGCTATCCCGAGATAGAGGGTGCCCGCCAGTGCCGCCAGGCCCAGGATGGCACCCCAGCGCCGCCAGCCTGGGCTCAGTAACCGGGTTCTTTCACGCAGCCAGAGCCCAAAGGCCAGCAGCAGCAGGCCACCCAGGACCAGGGCGACCCCGTCCGCCCCGGTCTGGACACTCAGGACCCAGACTAACCAGGCCGCCGCCGCGAACATGGGAAAGGCCAGGACCTCCTTCAGGGTCTCCATCCAGGGTCCTGGTTTCGGTAGACGCCGCGCCAGGCCGGGGAGCAGCGACAGCAGAAGGAAAGGTAGGGCCAGGCCCAGCCCCAGGGTGAGCATGATCGCCAGGGCCAGTGGCCAGCTCAGGGTGACGGCATAGCCGAGGGCCGCGCCCATGAAGGGGGCGGTGCAGGGTGCCGCGACCAGGGCCGCCAGGGCGCCGGTCCCGAAGGCCCCCAGGTGGCCGCGCCGGCTATCGCCACTCCCCAGCGCCATGAGCCCGGCACCCAGGTTCACCGCCCCGGCGAGGCTGAGGCCGATGACGAAAAAGACCGAGGCCATGAGGGCGACGAAGGGCGGGTACTGGAGCTGGAAACCCCAGCCGATGGCCGCGCCGCCCGCGCGCAGGGCCAGCAAGAGCCCCGCCAGGGCGGCAAAGAAGAGCAGGACCCCGGCGGTGTAGGCGATCCCCTGCCGGACCCGCTGCCGCGCCGCTGCTGGCCCTGACTCGGCTAATCCCTTGACCAGGCTCAGGGCCTTCATCGCCAGGATGGGGAAGACGCAGGGCATCAAATTCAGGACCAGGCCTCCGAGCAGGGCGAAGGCCAGGGCGAGGGGCAGCCCGATCGTCTCCTCGGGGCTGATCGCCTGGGTGGGCGGGTCTCTGACCGCCGTGATCTCGTAGGCACGAACCTGCCCCCC
>JBGAUK010000096.1:0-13571 GCA_044228695.1 Chromatiaceae bacterium
ACGCGGCATCATGCCCTTGACGGCATGATTGATGACCCGCTCCGGCGCCTTGGCCAGCAACTTTCCAAGATTGATGGACTTGAGGTTGCCGATGTACCCGGTGTGGTGGTAGTACATCTTGTCCGCGAGTTTGTTACCCGTCACGCGGATCTTCTCGGCGTTGACGACCACGAGGTAGTCACCGGTGTCCACATGGGGGGTGTAGCAAGGCTTATGCTTGCCGCGCAGCCGGCGCGCCAACTCGGTGGCAAGACGCCCGAGGGTCTTGCCTTCGGCGTCGATCAGGTACCACTCGCGGCGGACCTCCGCGGGCTTGGCACTCACAGTCGTCATGTCCGTTGCTCCAGGGCCTGGAAAGGGTCGGTTCGAGAAAGACGGCGGATGTTACAGGACGCCGCCCCGGATGGCAAGGGGCCGAGATGACTGATCAGGAAGCCGGGCCCGGTTGGCCCGAAAACCCAGCTCTAAATGAGCGAGCCAGGGGTCGACAATCGGGCCCTCATCCCGGCAGCCGCAAGCGCTCGACGACCTGGCCGCCGATGAGATGGCGCTGCAGGATTTCCTCCAGATCCTCGCGATCAACGTAGCTATACCAGACCCCCTCTGGATAGACGACGACGACGGGGCCCGAGTCGCACCGCGCCAGACAGCCCGCGCTGTTGGTCCGGACGCCACCCTCCCCGGCGATGCCGAGTTCCTTGGTCCGCCCCTTGAGGTAATGGCGCAGATCCTCGGCGCCATATTGGGCGCAACACTGACTGCCGTCCTCGCGACGGTTGAGACACATGAAGACGTGATAACGGTAGTAGGACATGATGGACCTCGCCTCCCCGGCTGAACCCTGAACGGGCGAACAGGTTACCATTAGCGGCCGGCGAAAAAACCTCTCGTGGCGCCCCTCGCCCGCGCGGCGGGACGACAACCTGCCCGTAACCGGAACCGCCCCGCCCCAGTCACTCCACTCGCGCCACCCGAATACCCCTTGAACCCAGCCGACATCTCCAGGCACCTGGCCCAAACCGCCGACCGCTGCGTCCGCTGCGGCCTCTGCCTGCCACATTGCCCCACCTATCGGGAGGCGCGCCAGGAGGCCGAGTCCCCGCGCGGGCGCATTGCCCTGATCCAGGGCTGGGCCGAGGGCAACCTGGACGCCTCGCCACGCCTCCTCCATCACCTGGACAATTGTCTGGAATGCCTGGCCTGCGAGCGGGCTTGCCCCACCCTGGTGCCCTTCGGCGACCTGATGGACCAGGCCCGCGCGGCCACCTGGCGCTCGGCCCCCGCCTGGCGGCGTATCCCGCGGGCCGCCTGGCTCACAGCTCTGGCCAGCCGTGCCGGCACCACCCTCGCCGTCGGGTGCGGGCGTCTCTATCGTGGCTCCGGTCTGGCACGCCTGGCGACCTGGGGCAGTATCCACCGCTGGCCAAGCCTGGCGGCCCTGCATCGCCTGGCCATCCAGTGCGAGCGGCTGCCCCGCCTGCCGACTTCCCCACCGGCTCGGCCCACGTCGGGGGAACGCTTCGGGCTCTTCCTCGGCTGCATCGCCCGCGCCGCCCAACCCGGCGCCATCGAGGCCAGCCTGCGTGTGATGCGGGGCCTTGGCCTAACTATCCGGGTCCCGTCCGACCAGACCTGTTGCGGCGCCCTGCACCGTCACAACGGCCTGCCCGAGGGGGCGGACCAGCGGCTGAGGCGTAACGCGAAGGCCTTTGCCGGCTTGACCGCCGTGGGCCTCGCCAGCGCCTGCGTGGCGGAACTGCGGGGCCATCCGCCCCTCGGCGCCACCCAGGACCTCTGCCGCTTATTGGCCGACCGGGACTGGCCCGCGACGGTGCGCCTGGCCCCCTTGCCGCAAGCGGTCGCGGTCCACGTCCCCTGTTCCCAGCGCAACCGGCTGGGGGATGAAGACGCGGCCTTCGCCCTGCTGCGTCGCATCCCCGGCATCAGCCTGGTCCCACTGCCCGACAACGCCTTTTGCTGTGGGGCCGCCGGAACCTACCTCCTGCAGCGCCCCGTCCTGTCCCGCGCCCTGCTGGCACCCAAGATCGCCAGCCTGGCCGCCCTGCGAGCCTCGATCCTGGTCACGACCAACACCGGCTGCGCCCTCCACCTGGCCGCGGGAGCCCGGGAGGCCGGCTTAGAGGTCGAGGTGCTGCACCCGGTAGAGTTGATCGACCGTCAAATGCGTCTCGGCTGATCAGGCGGGCTGGGCCGAGGAGGAGGCGCCCGGCTATCGCCATGCCAGGAACCCCGGCCCAGGCCGAGGGCGGATGCCGGCCCTCCCCTGGGCCGCAAGGATACGGTAGGCTATGGCCCATCCCCGCCAGGGACCCCTATCGGGCCCCGGGCGCCCCCTTGCCGAGAGACGCCATCAACCGCCATGAACAACCGTGATTACACCCCTCTAGATCGTTTTCTGATGGGCCTGGACCAGGGGGTCCGCACCCTCTTCGGTCCGCCTCAGGTCACGGAGCGTCCCAGTCCCGCCTCCGATCTCCCCGATACCGAACTGGGCGAGCGGGAACGGCGCCACGTGGCGCGCCTGATGCGCATCAACCACACCGGGGAGGTCTGTGCCCAGGGCCTTTACCAAGGTCAGGCCCTGACAGCACACCTGGAGGAGACCCGCGCCAGCATGGCCCGCTCGGCGCAGGAGGAAAACGATCACCTGGCTTGGTGCGAGCACCGCATCAAGGAGCTGGGAGACCGCAAAAGCCTGCTCAATCCCCTCTGGTATGCCAGTTCCCTGGCGATCGGCGCCGCCGCCGGCCTAGCGGGGGACAAGTGGAGCCTCGGCTTTGTGACGGAGACGGAACGTCAGGTCGAGAGCCATCTCGCAGGGCACCTGGAGGAGGTACCGACCGATGACCTCAAGACGCGGGCCATCCTGGAACGGATGCAGGCCGACGAGATCCACCATGCCGAACTGGCCCAGGCCGCCGGCGGCGTCGAATTGCCGGCCCCGGTCAAGCTTGCCATGAAGCTGACGGCCAAGGTCATGACCAGCACGGTTTACTGGGTTTGACGGGACGGGCGCTCAGGCCGCGCGGATTTCGAAGTCGTGGGTGATTTGGGCGGTGGCCCCCAGCATGATGGAGGCGGAGCAATATTTCTCGGCGCTCAGGGCGATGGCACGTTCGACATGTTTCTCGCTCAGATTCCTGCCGGTTAGGATGAAGTGGACATGGATGCGGGTGAAGACCTTGGGATCCTCCTCGGCCCGCTGGGCATCCAATTCCACCTCGCAGCCGGTCACCTCCTGGCGCGCCTTGCGCAGGATGGAGAGGACGTCAAACTCGGTGCAGCCCCCCATGCCGAGCAGGAGCAGTTCCATGGGCCTGGGGCCTAGATTACGGCCACCATGATCCGGGGGACCATCCATGACCAGGGCATGGCCGCTGGGCGATTCCCCGACCATGGTCACCCCGTCCAGCCATTTAACACGTGCTTTCATATCAGCCTCTTGGATTTAAGGGTGGAGGGGGCCGCGCCCGCCCCGCCCGCTGGCGGCAATTATACCCACCACACCTGCGTTTTCGGTCTCCCGAGCCGGGTGGTTTCTGACGGGGGACGCCGTGAATACGTCCCTGTAGGCTTGGCGACAGCATCCCTGCTGTCGACACCCCCGCCAGCCCCCACCCGGCCCTCCTGCGATAGGCCGGCGAGTGACCAGTGGGCCCTGCCGGAACCGCATCAAGCCTGAACGCCGCCGAGCAGCCTGGCCCGGTCAGGGCCCCGCGAACAGGCGGCGCAATTCCGCCCCGGGGTCGTCCGCGCGCATGAAGGCTTCGCCGACGAGGAAGGCATGGACACCTTGGGCGCGCATCCGGGCCACTTGGGCGCGGTCGAGAATGCCGCTCTCGGTGACCAGGAGCCTCCCCAGGGGGATGGCGTCGATTAGGCCCAAGGTGGTGTCCAGGCTCACCTGGAAACTGCGCAGATCGCGGTTGTTGATGCCGATCAGCCGCCCAGGCAGGGGCAGGGCCCGCTCCAGCTCCGCGCGGTCGTGGACCTCGATCAGGACATCCAGGCCCAGGGATAGCGCCAGGGCATTCAGGTCCCGCATCTCAGCATCGGTCAGGCAGGCGGCGATCAGCAGGATGCAATCCGCCCCCAGGACCCGGGCCTCCAGCACCTGGTAGGGGTCCAGGATGAAGTCCTTGCGGATGACCGGCAGGGCGCAGGCGGCGCGGGCCTCCCGCAGGTAGTCGTCACAGCCCTGGAAAAAATCCACGTCGGTGAGGACCGAGAGACAGGCCGCCCCGCCGCGCTCGTAGCTCAGGGCAATCTCGGCCGGATGGAAATCCGCCCGCAGTATGCCCTTACTCGGCGATGCCTTCTTGATCTCGGCAATCACCGCCGGCAGCCCGGCGTCCACCTTGGCCACCAGTGCAGCGGCAAAGCCCCGGGTGGGGGAGGCGCCAGCCAGCTCCGCCTCCAAGCTGTGTAGGGACCGGCGCTGGCGGCGCTCGGCCACCTCCACCGCCTTGCGGTCCATGATCTTTCTGAGGATGTCCGGGATCTCGGCCATGCTTGTCGCGTCCACCCGGGGCTTAGGCAAAACCTTGGGTCAGGGACACCAGCCGCTCGAAGCGGTGGCGGGCCTCACCGCTGTCGATGGCCGCTCCCGCCCAGCGCACCCCCTCCGCCAGGCTGTCAGTGACACCAGACACATAGATCGCCGCCCCGGCATTGAGGAGCACGATATCCCGGGCCGGGCCGGGCTGGCCAGCCAGGACGGCCTTGAGCAACTTCAGGCTATCGGCGGGGCCTGTCACCCGGATGGCGTCCAGAGGAGCGCGCGCCAGGCCATAGTCCTCGGGCCGCAGGGTGAAGCGCAGGATCTCCCCACCCTTGAGCTCGGCGACCTCGGTGTTGTCGCCAATGCTGATCTCGTCCAGGCCATCGCGGGAATGGACGACCATGACATGATGGCTGCCCAGGCGTTGCAGGACCTCCGCCAAGGGGATCAGCAACTCCTCGCCGAAGACGCCGAGGACCTGGTTGGGTACGCCCGCGGGGTTGGTCAAGGGCCCCAGAATATTGAAGAGGGTCCGCACCCCCAGTTCCCGGCGGGGGGCAATGGCGTGTTTCATGGCGCCATGATGGCCCGGGGCAAACATGAAGCCGACGCCGCAATCGCGCACGCACTGGGCGACCTGGGCGGGGGTCAGGTCGAGCCGGACACCCGCCGCCTCCAGGACGTCGGCGCTGCCGGACCGGCTGGAGACCGAGCGGTTGCCGTGCTTGGCCACGTGACAGCCCGCCGCCGCCGCCACGAACATGCTGGCGGTGGAGACGTTGAAGGTACCCGCGCCATCACCGCCAGTGCCGACGATGTCCACGGCCCGGCCCAGACGGGGCCTCTCCAGATCGAGGGTGCCATCGACGATGTCCACCGCGTCCTCGAAGTCATGCAGGTCCACCGGCGTGGCCAGTGCCCGCATCACGGCGGCGGCGGCGGTGATCTCGGTGACCGTCTCGCCCTTCATGCGCAGGGCCACCAGGAAGCCGGCGATCTGCGCCGGTGTCGCCCCGCCAGTCATGATGAGTTGCATGACGGCGGTCATCTCGGGGTGCGTCAGGTCATGGCGCTCGATGACCTTGGCGATCGCCTGCTTGATATCCACGGCTGTCATCCTCCTAAAGTTTTACGAGTGGTTGCCGCGCGCTCACGGGGCCGAGCGGCCCTCATCAAGGGGCAAGGCGGGGCCAGGGCCGGGCGCGCCGCGGTTACCGATCTTCCAGAAAATTGCGCAGCAACTCATGGCCTTGCTGCGTGAGAATGGATTCCGGATGGAACTGCACCCCCTGCACCGGCAGTTCGCGATGGCGCAGGCCCATGATCTCGTCGCGCCCGCCCGCCGGGGTACGGGTCCAGGCCGTCACCTCCAGGCAAGCCGGCAAGGTTGCGGCCTCCACCACCAGTGAATGATAACGCGTGGCCTGGAAGGGCTGGCCGAGCCCGGAAAAGACCCCCGTATCGGCATGATAGATGGGGGAGGTCTTGCCGTGCATGACCTGGCGCGCCTTGACGACCTGGCCCCCAAAGGCATGGCCGATGGACTGATGCCCCAGGCAAACGCCCAGGATGGGCACCCGCCTGGCGAACTCGCGGATCAGCGGCACCGAGATGCCCGCCTCCATCGGCGTACAGGGCCCCGGGGAGACCACGATGCGCTCCGGTGCCAAGGCCGCCACGCCCGCCAGGTCGATCTCGTCGTTACGATAAACCCGTACCTCGACCCCCAGCTCCCCCAGATACTGAACCAGGTTATAGGTAAAGGAATCGTAGTTATCGATCATTAGCAGCATTCAGCACTCAACCTTTTGTTTTTGCTTGCAGGATAAGAACTCTTAATTGGATAATGCTCCCCAGAGGCATCCCTAATTTCCTGGGGTGCCCGCTTGCCGGGAGCAGCCTGACAGGCAGGATCGACATTCTCTCGCAGTTCTGGCGTTCAAGGAACTTCCATCTTGCCGACGGCACCCGCCACGGGTTGGGCAACGCCTTTTCTTTCCCTCCGACCACGGGCCAGGCCGCGCCGAAGTTCCGGATCGGCTCGCGCCAGTTGATTTCCGGAAATCCTCGGGGCCATGATAGCCCCATCGTTACGGCCGGATCTCCCGGCGGTTGGCACCATGGCCTGGGTTGGTCAAGCAGAGAGGGCGCTTGTTGATGACGGAATTTATTCAGGAGATGCTGGCCTGGATCTCGGCTAATCCCCATTGGGCTTATCTGATCATCTTCCTGGTAGCCATGACCGAATCCCTGGCGGTGATCGGCATGTTCATACCCGGTGCCGTCATGATGGTGGGGGCCGGACCGCCCATTGCCGCCGGGGTGCTCGGCTTCTGGCCCGTGATGGCCTGGGCCGCGGGCGGGGCCATCGTGGGGGACAGTCTCAGCTATTGGCTTGGGCATCATTACCGGGAGCGGCTGCGCCTCATCTGGCCCTTCTCCCGCTACCCTGACAGCCTGGCCCGGGGTGAGCGCTTCTTCGAACAGTACGGCGGTAAGAGCGTGGCCTTTGGCCGCTTCGTCGGGCCGGTCCGGGCGGTGATCCCGGTGGTGGCGGGCATGATGGGCATGGACACCAAGCGCTTCCTGGCCGCCAACGTCCTCTCCGCTCTCGCCTGGGCGCCGGCCTATATTGTGCCCGGCATCGTCCTGGGCGCCTCGCTGGAGCTGGCGGCGGAGGCGACGGCGCGGCTCGGCATCCTGGCCCTGGCCTTGATTCTGACCCTGTGGTTCGTCTTCTGGGGGGTGCATCGCCTCTTCCTGTTTTACAGCCCCCGCGCCGGGCGCTGGGTCCAGGCCCTGCTGAGCTGGGCGGATGTCCATCCCCGCGTCGGCGAGATCGCCCGCGCCCTGGCCGACCCCCACCACCCCGACGCCCGCGCCCTGGCCCGACTGGCCGGGCTCCTGCTGCTGGGGGCCCTGGCCTTCGCGCTCATGATGGGCCTGGCCATCGCCGAGGCCCCGGAACTGCGCCTTAATCAGATGGTGTTGAATCTGGCCCTGAGCCTGCACACCCCCGGCGCCAATCACCTCATGATCGCCGCCAGCCGTCTGGGAGATCTGGCGGTCATCCTGCCCCTGGGGATCGCCGTCCTCGTCTGGCTGCTGGCTCGCGGCCAACGGCGGCAGGCGGGCTACTGGATCGCCGCCCTCGCCTTCGGCCTCCTGGCCCCACCCCTCCTCAAGTGGCTGCTCCAGGTGCCGCGTCCCGACATCGGCCTCGAAGGGCTGTCCAGCTGGGCCTTTCCCAGCGGCCACGTGCTCCGCGCCACCGTCACCTACGGATTTCTGGCCGTCTGCCTGGCCGGCGCGGGCGCCATGCCCCAGTCCTGGCGCTGGCTCCCCTACGCCCTCGCGGCCATGCTGGCCACGGCGGTTGCGATCGCGCGCCTCTACCTGGGGGCGCACTGGCTCACGGACGTCGTTGGCGCCCTGGCCCTGGGCCTGGCCTGGATCGCCGCCCTCGGGCTCTCCTTCCGCCGCCACACCCGGCCGGCGCCCTCCTGGCATGGCTTGGCGGCCCTGTCGAGCACTGCCCTGGTCCTGGCCTATGGCGGGGCCAGCCTGACTTTCCATGCCACCGATCTGGCCCGTTACCAGCCGCGACAGGAGAGCATCAGCCTCTCCGAGGCCCAATGGCGGGCCCAGGCGTGGCGCGACCTCCCCCAATGGCGCGAGGACATCCAGGGCATGAATGGTCAACCCCTGAACCTGCAATACGCCGGCGATCCCCGGGTCCTGACCCAGGCCCTGGCGGCCCAGGGTTGGCGAACGGCCGATACCCTGTCCTTCGAAAATGCCCTCCGGCTCCTGTCGCCCTCCCTGCCCCTGATGGAGCTGCCCCTCATCCCCCATGTCCATGACGGCCATCACGAGGATCTGGGCCTGATCAAACAGGAGGGCGAGGACGGCCGCCGGGTGCTGAGGCTCTGGGCCACGCCCTACCTCATCGACGGCCGCCAGCCCCTCTGGGTCGGGAATATCACCACCCAGCAGAAGCGCATCATCCTCAACCTGCTGGCCATCCCCGCGACGGGCAAGGACACCACCGAGGCTTTGAACGCCTCCGTGCCGGACTTCGCGGCGCTGAACCCGCAACGGCCCGCGGCGGAGGGTCCCTGGCTGTTGGAGGGGATGGATTGACGCGAAGCCGGGACCGGAGCGCGCACGACTCCCGGGCGGACCAGGGGCAGGGGCATGGCGGCAGCTAAGGCGTGGCAGGCGCGCTGGCGGACGGGCGATCAGGCAACAAGGGCCAGGATAGCCCCGCGTTACCGGCGAGGAGCCTCCTCACCTTTGGCCGCCCAGAGCCTCAACCTGAGCCCCGGCTCGGTGCTCAGGCCGACGGTGGCGGAGGCGATCCGACCCTCGGGGTCGATCACGAAACTCGCCGGCACTCCGCTCACGCCCCAGCGGCGGGCGATACTCCCCTCGGGATCTGGCACCACCGGAAAATCCAGGTCCGCTGCCTCCAGGTAGGACAAAATCTCTCCCGCCTCCCCGGATTGGAGGGCGACGGTCAGTACCCGATAATCCCGGGCAATGGCATCGACAAAGCCGTCCATGGCGCGACAGACCGGACACCAGCTCGCCCAAAAGTGCACCAGGACCGGCTCGCCACCTAAATCCCGCAGATCCACCCAGGTCCCGGTCAGATCGAGGCCTGCGAGGGGTGGCGCCTCCCCCTTCGCTAGGGGTCGGGCCTGCCACCACTGCACCCCACCCAGGATCAGGATCGCCAGGCCGATATTGACCAGCCAAGGGCGCCACCGCGCGCGACGCGGGGAGCCGGCCCTGGCTTGGCCTCCGGGTTCAGTGGTCGGCATCGAGGGTCGCCAGCAGGCGCTCGTGAATGCCCTGGAAGCCGCCATTGCTCATGACCAGCACCTGGTCCCCGGCCCGGCCCTGGAGGGCGATGGCGGCGACGATGTCCTCGATCCGGGTGTAAATCGCCGCCCGTGGCCCGAGGGGGGCAAAGACAGAACCGGCATCCCAGCCGAGATCGGGCGGGGCGAAGACAAAGACCTGGTCCGCGGCCGCCAGCGAGGCGGCCAGGGTGGCGTTGTGGACGCCCAGGCGCATGGTGTTGGAGCGGGGTTCCAGGACAGCCAGGATGCGCCCCCCCACGCCTCCCGCCTCGGCGTGGCGGCGCAGGCCCTCCAGGGTGGTGGCGATGGCGGTGGGGTGATGGGCAAAGTCGTCATAAACGGGGATGCCCCGGGCCACGCCGCGCAGCTCCATGCGCCGCTTGACGCCCTGGAAGCGGTTCAGAGCCTCCAGCCCCAGGGCCAGGGGCACCCCGGCATGGTGGGCGGCGGCCAGGACGGCCAGGGCGTTGGCGACATTGTGATGGCCGGTCTGACTCCAGCTCACCTCGCCCATGTCGCGCCCCTGGTGATGCACCCTGAACCGCGAGCCATCTGGCGCCAGCAAGGTCGCCGACCAGTCGCCGCCCGCCCCCACCGTCTCCCGCGGGGTCCAGCAGCCCCTGGCCAGGACCTGGTCCAGGGCCCCCTCCCCTTGGGGGTGGATGATGAGACCGCTGCCCGGCACGATGCGCACCAGGTGGTGGAACTGGCGCTGGATCATGGCCAGGTCGTCGAAGATGTCGGCGTGGTCGAATTCCAGATTATTGAGGATGAGGGTCCGCGGCAGGTAGTGGACGAACTTAGAACGCTTGTCGAAAAAGGAGGTGTCATACTCGTCCGCCTCCACCACGAAGAAGGGGGCCGCGCCCAGGCGGGCGGAGATGCCGAAATCCCGGGGCACGCCGCCAATCAGAAAGCCCGGGTTGAGCCCAGCGTAGTCCAGCACCCAGGCTAACATGCTGGAGACCGTGGTCTTGCCGTGGGTCCCGGCCACCGCCAGGACCCAGCGGTCCCGCAGCAGATTCACCTTGAGCCATTCCGGCCCCGAGACATAGGGCAGGCCCCGGTCGAGCAGAGCCTCGACCACCGGCAGGCCGCGCTTCATGGCATTGCCCACCACCACCAGATCCGGCGCGGGGTCGAGCTGACTGGCGGCGTAACCCTCCATGAGACCAATGCCCGCCGCCGCCAGTTGGGTGCTCATGGGGGGATAGACGTTGGCGTCGGAGCCGGTGACGCGATGGCCGAGGGCGCGGGCCAGGAGGGCGATGCCGCCCATGAAGGTGCCGCAGATACCGAGGATGTGCAGATGCATGTCAGGAACCGGGAAAAAGGCTGTTGACGAGGGCCGAGGCCAGGAGGTTGTAGGCCACCGCGATCAGGACGCCCTGACCGAGGCGCAGATCGAAGCCGTGGCGCAGGATATGGCCCGTCACCAGCAGGCTCCAGAAGAGGAGGACCAGGAGCGGCAGCCCCGCCAGCGAGGTCTCCCCCCGGGATTCGGCACCCGCCACCAGGCCCAGGGGCGCCAGGGCGAAAAGGCCCAGCAGGGCGCCGGCGCCAAAGAGGGCGGTGGCGACCTGCAGGAAGCGGGGCCGGCGGTTCGTGAGCCCCAGGGCCAGCCACAGCAGACCCAGGGTCAGAAGGGCATCCGCCAGCCCCTGGCCCAGGGCGATGGGGGCCGTCAGGCCCGCCGCCAGGCCCACCAGCAGGGCGCTGACCAGATGCAACACGAGCACCAGGCCCAGTAGGGCGCTGGCGCCTGGCAAGTCCTGGGGGCCCCGGCGCAAGAGGCAGAGTTCCACGAAAAACCGGATCAGGGTGCTCATGTCGTCAGTCTCCGCCAGGTGATCAAGGCCGGCGCCTCGCCGATAACCGCCGGATCAGGGCCAACACCAGCATGACCCAGGCCAGGCCGATGGCCAGGCCATTGCCCAGGCGGGCGAAGGGGGTGAGCCCGGCGCGGGGCTGGATCTCGGCGTTGAAGAGGCCCCGCTCGAAGGCGGGCACCCGCCCTTGGACCTGACCCCGGTGATCAATGATTGCGGAGATGCCGGTGTTGGTGGCGCGCAGCAAGGGTCGGCCATTCTCCAGGGCGCGCATGCGGGCGATGCCCAGATGCTGATGGGGCGCCAGGGAGTCGCCAAACCAGGCGTCGTTGCTGACGTTGATCAGGTAGGCTGCGTCTGGCAGGGCCTGGACCACCTCGGCGGCGAAGGCATCCTCGTAGCAGATGGAGACCCCGACGCGATGGGGACCGACCTGGAGCAGAGGCCGCTCGGCCGCGCCAGAACTGAAGTCCGACATGGGTACCTGGAAGGCCTTGGCAAGGGGCCCCAGGAGGGAGCGCAGGGGCATGAACTCGCCGAAGGGGACCAGGTGGCGTTTGTGGTAGAGGTCCTCCTCGCCCTTGCCCAGGCTGATAAGGCTGTTGTAGTAGGTCTGGTGCTCGTGATCCAGCACCGGCAGGCCAATGACGAGCTGGGCGCCCTCCTGGCGCGCCTCCGCGGCCAGGGGCTCCAGCAGGGGCTGGCGCACCCGGTCGAGAAATTCCGGGATGGCCGTCTCCGGCCAGACGATGACATCGTTACCGAAGGCCTCGCGGGTCAATTCCACATAGGCGCGCAGGGTGGGAAAAAGAGACTCCTGGTTCCACTTGAGGGACTGGGAAATATTGGCCTGAAGCACGGCGGCGCGGAGGGGCGCGCCCGCGGGCTGGGTCCACTCCAGTCGCCCCAGCCCCAGACCGGCTAGCCAGAGGAGGGTGAGGGCGAGGGCGGCAACCAGGCGGGCGCGGCCCCGCCCAGCGACCAGGCCCCAGAGCAGCACCGCGGAAAGGGCGATCAGCAAGCTGACCCCATAAACCCCCAGGACCGGGACAAAACCCGCCAGGGGGCCATCCACCTGGGTGTCGCCGGCATTGAGCCAGGGAAAGCCGGTCAGGAACCAGCCCCGCAGCCACTCCAGCAGGACCCAGAGGGCGGGAAAGGCCAGGAGGGGACCGGCCCAGTCGTGGGTTGCGGGTCGCGAGGCGGCCGGGTCCTCGGTGTGGGCCGGGCGCGGAGGGCATAGCCAGGCGGTGAGGGCACCGAGGAGGCCATGATAGAGGGCCATGGCCAGGATGAAGAGCAGGGTCAGGGCATGGGCCAGCCAGGTCCCCATGTTGCCAAACTCGTCCAGGCTGATGCGGATCCAGAAGACGCCCACCCCCAGCAGGCCGATACCAAAGGCCCAGCCGATGAGCAGGCCCTCCCGGGGCCGCCGGCCCACCAGCAGGCCTAGCAGCACCGCCAGTGCCACCACCAGCGCAGGGGCCAGGCCAAAGGGCGGGAAGGCCAGTACCGCCAGGGCGCCGCCCGCCGCCGCCAGGAGGGCCGCCAGCG
This sequence comes from Chromatiaceae bacterium, assembly GCA_044228695.1. GTDB lineage: Bacteria > Pseudomonadota > Gammaproteobacteria > Chromatiales > Chromatiaceae > M0108. Next base: position 12,774 of record JBGAUK010000096.1, read on the forward strand.
GGGTGCGGAGCCGAAGGGGGCTGGGGACCGCAAGCAGGGCGGTCCTCAAGACCGGTTTCCCCGGGGGTCATCGGCCTGATCGCTGGCCGGCTCGAAGTCGAGGGAGGCGGAATTGATACAGTAACGCAGACCCGTGGGCTTTGGCCCGTCCTCGAAGACATGGCCCAGGTGCGAGCCACAGCGGTCGCAATGGACCTCGACCCGCGCCATGCCCAGGCTCATATCCCGCTCGCTGGCCACCGGGGCGCTGGCCAGGGGCTGCCAAAAGCTGGGCCAGCCACTGCCAGAGTCGTATTTATGCCGGGCGTCGAACAGGGCGGCACCACAGCCGGCACAGTGGTAGATGCCGCCGGCCTTGTTGGCGTAATGCTGGCCGGTAAAGGCCCGCTCGGTGCCCTTTTCGCGGCAGATCCGATATTGGTCCGGGCTCAAGCGGGCCCGCCATTCCTCGTCCGTCCTGTCGATTTTATCGCTCATCGTCAACCCCGATCGTGGCCAGGCGCCTGACCGACGCCAATTTAGGTTAGTATTTTGCCAGCTTGGCAACCGCCAGTCCCGATTCCGTCCATCCCCTGCCCATCACCCTCAGGATGCACCCCGCTCACCATGTCTGAAACCGTGCCGCAAACCCAGGTACCCCGGAGGCGGCGCGGCCCACGCGGGGCCCTGGTCCGCCTCCTGCTCATGGTCTGCGCCATCGGGATCTTCATCCTCGGCTACCAGTGGGGCAACCAGCGGCACTTCAGCCAATCCCCCGCCATCGAGGGGGTACTCCTGACGCCGGCCATGCCCCTGCCC
>JBGAUK010000097.1:0-13402 GCA_044228695.1 Chromatiaceae bacterium
CTGGTCCTGGCCCTGTTGCTCGGTCTGGCCGTCGCCCTAGGCGGGGCCTGGGCCTGGCGGGCCTCGGGCCTGGAACTGCTGGAATGGGGGTACCCGCGCCTGGCCCTCGGGGAGTTGCACCTGGACCGCCTGTCCCTGGCCCGGACTCTGCCCGCTGGGGACCAGATACGTCTCGATGCCCGGGATCTGCGCCTGACCTGGGCGGGACTCGGGAACGGCAAGCCCCGCCTGGAGATGCTGGACATCGCCCGACTGAAGGTGGACTGGCGAGCCGGCCCGGCAGACCCGGACCCAGCCTCGGCGGCGCCGACGGACTTCCAGCCCCTCCTCGCCAACCTGGTGTGGCTGACGCGCGTCACCCATATTCAGCGGGTGCAACTGGATCTGCCCTGCCCCACCGGCGCCTGCCGCTGGGAGGCCGGCCCCCTGCGGCTGGAGAGCGAGGTGGTCCCGGCCGCAAAGGGCAACACCTGGAAGGGGCGGCTGCTGGCCCAGTTGCCCCGAATGACGGTGGCGGGGGTGGATTTCAGCGACCTGAGCGCGGATGTGCTGTTCCTGGGGAACCTGGACGCCGGAGACGGGGCAACCCTGGGCCCGGTGCTGGCGATGCGCGGACTGGTGGAGCTGAGCGCCGGGTCCGTCGGCCACCCGGCCCTGCACCCCCAGGCCTGGACGCTCAGTGGGAACCTGGACGCTGACCTGGACCGGCTCGCCTTCCAGGGCGAGATGAGCGCCGCCAGCGGCTTCGCCGCCCCGCTGACGCTGAGTTGGGATGCCCAGGTGGGCCTGATAGCCCAGGTGCCGGAGGCGGACCTGGCCTTTGCCACCGGCAATCCCCTGGCGGCGGTCCTGATCGACTGGCCGGCACTGCTGAGCCTGGACGGCGGTACGGCGCGGGTGACCTTGAACCTGACAGCCCCGGCGGCCAAGCCCTGGCGCGGGGACCTGACCCTGGACCTGGACGGCCTGTCGGGCATCCAGGACCGCATCGCCTTCACGGACCTCACCGGGCGCCTGACCGGAGTACTGTCGGCGCGGGAGTTGCGCCTGGACCTGCCCCGCCTAAGCCTGCCAGAGGCCAACGTCGGACTGACCCTGGGCCCCCTGACCCTGGTCGGCCAGTACCAGGCGACCCTGGATGCGCCCGGCGCGGGCACCCTGTCCTGGCGCAAGGCCGAGGCGGGGCTCTTTGGCGGGCGCGTCTGGCTGGAGCCGGGCTCGCTGACGGTGGGTAAGGGCCACCCGACCCTGCCGGTGCGCTTCGAGGGCGTGGAGCTGGCGTCCCTGCTGGCGGCCTATCCGACGGAGGGTCTAAGCGGCGCCGGGACCCTGGAGGGGCGGCTGCCGGTGCGCCTCGGTGACGAGGGCATCACCATCCAGAACGGCACGGTCTTCGTCCGCGCCCCCGGCGGTCAGCTCCAGTTCCGCTCCGAGGGCCTGCGCGAGTACGGCGCCGCCAATCCCGCCCTGCAACTGGTGGTCCAGGCCCTCGACGACTTCCAATTCGACCAACTCGACAGCGACCTGAGCTACGACGAAGACGGCAAGCTCCTGCTCGCCCTGCACCTGAGCGGCCGCAACCCGGCCATCGAGGACGGGCGGCTCATCAATCTCAACATCAATCTAGAGGAGAACATCCCCGCCCTCCTGACCAGCCTGCAACTCTCCGATCGGGTGAGCGAAAGGATTCGCGAGCGGGTCCGGGAGCGGGTGGAGGGAAAATCCGGTAAGCAAGGGAAGCAGAAGGCCAAGGATTAGCGGGTGGGATGGTGTAATGCTTGGGCCGCTGGCGCCTGGGTGACCGCTGGGACTTCAGCGGCCTTCTCATAGCATCGGCCAACATCAACTTTGCACCCTACGCGAACATCCGGCTGTCGGTCACCCCAATCCGCACGGTCTGGGGTCCTTTTTGGTGAGGTGTCACCATCGGATACCCCATGAGGCCCTGGTGGGGTGGTTGGTGCAGACAGGGTGTGGGCCAAGTTATCGCGATAAGCCCCAATTCGGAGGCCGAACCGGGCGCTCCATTGCCGCCAGTGAGCCTGGACGTGAGCGCCATAACATGACAATACGCGAAATGCTTTGGAAACGTGTCAAGGCGGCGATGGTGGTGCAGGCGACCACGTTCTTGCTGGCAGTGATGGCCGCCTTCACCTTGCCGAAGATAACCAACTTGTATGTGGCGATGATTCTGGTCTTCTCCGGTCTTGGCGTGGTGCTGGCGATGCTTTACCGGACCCGTTGTCCCGCCTGTTCCTACCCCATCGCCATGAATGGGCCCATCAATCTGCGCGCGGGGGCGGGAGCACAAAGAATCAATTACTGTCCTCATTGCGGTATCAATATCGATGAGGATGAAGGGCTCAGGTCCCGCCAGTAAGCCCTGACCTAACCCGGCGCGCCAGCCCGCCTCGGTCCGCTCCCCGCGCCAGGGCGGTGGTACTTGATCGTCACTCTCCCTCACCCCACCCCCGGCAACACCGCCCAATCCGTCGTATACCCCGGGGACAATCGCTCCCGCCGCATCCGCCACGGCTGCCCCCCAGCCCCACCCTCCGCCAGATAGCGTAGGGACCCCCACCCCCAGCGGCCATTGACCCCATCCAGCACTTCTAGCAAGCGCGCCCGCCGCGCCGCCCGCGCCGCCCCCGCCGGCCCCACCGGCGCGAACAGGTCCCCGGTCGCCGCCCCCGCCGGGCTCAGGTCCAGCAACACCACCCCCGCCCGCTGATAGCGATAGCCGGCCCGAAAGATCAGCCCCAGGGCCGCCCGCGCCGCCCGCAGCAGTGGCACCGTGTCGGCGATCGGCACCGGCAACGCCAGGCCCCAGGTGGGGTGATACTGGGGCTCGTCTTCCCGAAAAGGACTGGTGGCGATGCTCACCTGGAGCAGGCCCGTCACTAACCCCGCCGCCCGCGCCATATGGCTGACCAGCGCCTCCCCCAGCGCCGCTTGATCCGTCACCGGCTGGCCGAAGCTGCGCGAGGCGATGATCTGCTGGCGCGGGGGCGGCCCTGCCAACCTATGGATGCACTCCATCCCTTCCCTCTCCTACTATGCAACGCTGCCTTCGGAGCCCGTCATGGTTTGAGCTGATAGCCAAGGATAGGCCCGGTACGAAATCCCAAACCTTGGAAGCGACCCTCCTGGAGTTGGCTGAAACGATTGGCGAAGGCAAAGACACGATAATTGAAGTACTTAAACTGGGTGTTCGGGTACAACCAATCATTGTAGGCAAAGACGGATTGGCGCGGAGGGGCCTCATGGGATGTTGAGGGCACGGCGGCATTGGCCTTGCCCTCCATGACGGCTGTCTGATATTGGAGTACCACATAGGAAGCGACACTGATCGTGGCCCCCAGGAGCGCGGGGATAGCGGCCCAACGCACCCAGCTATAGGTTTGCCGGTCCGATAAAATCAAGGCTACGGCTAACAAGGGTAGCAGCAGCCTGCCGCCGGGATGGATCAGGCCAAAAAAATTATAGGGCGCGACAAGATAGATACCCATAACCGCCAGACCGAAAAGGCGTAAGGATAGCGCTGACCCATCCGGACTGGCGCCATCGAGGCACCCTGGCCGGACGCGAGTGGATCCCGACCGCAAAAAGGCCAGGAGCACAAAGATGCCCAAGGCCATAACCGCCATCGCGTTACTGGCCACCCCCAGCCAATACAGCCAGGCATCCTGTTCCAATAGGCCAACCCCATCGGGACGCAAGAGGTTACGAAACCCACCCAATAGCAGCGGGTACCCAAACTTATACAGGATGACTTCACTTAAATGTTGCATTTGGGCGTCGGCCACGGGCACGGCGAATCCGGTCAGCCATCTCCCCAGCAGAAACCATAAGGCCAGCACGGCGGCTGGCGCCAGACCAAACACGATCTGTTGACGGACCCGGCGCCCGTCAACCAACACCCTGATCCCCAGCAGCAGGCCCCAGGCGAGAAAGACCATGGCATGACTCAAGAACAGGATGACGCCAAAACTGGCCACCCAGAGCCAGGATCGATGCTCCTTGTAAAAGGCCAGAAATATAAAAAACACCACTAGTCCCAACTGATAACCCACAAATCCATACCAGTGGAAACTGGCCAATGCGGCCAGGGATACCAGTAGCGCCATCACCGCGCCTTGGGCGTCATCGGGACCATGCCGCTTGGCAAATACCAGTGAACCCCATAACCAGCCGCCCAGCAGCATGATCAGAAAAACCTTTCCCGCCAGGATGGGTTCAAGCGTCAGACACAGCAGCCCCAAAATGACCGGGGCCAGGCTATTGGGGACGGGATAATGAGCTAGGTTAAAGCCCGCCACGGCCTCGGGATCAGTCAATTTAAGCGCCAGAATCTTGCCCTGATATAGCCATTCGCCAAAATCATGAAAATAAGGGGCAGGGGCGAGGGCAATAATCAAGGCCATGGCCAATATCAGGGCCACGGCAAACCCGTACAGCCAGGCGTCGAATCTAGTCGAGGAAAATTTCATTGCATAATGCCCGTCAATGAGGGGGTTGCAGCTATCGGGTTATACAGGCCCGCCAGGGACCCGGTGCATACGGATGGCGTTGGCGAGGGTAGCGACCTGCAAGGGGGTTCCGGAGTGGACGCGTGGCTCGCGAGGTACAAGGCGCGGGGCGGTCGGCGCCCGAGGCTGACCCCTGCCCGGAGACACTTTCGCAACGGATCTGTTCATAAGGTCTCTCCCCAGGGCCGATGGCATCTGGAGTGCCGAGGGCTGCTGAAGGCCAGGATATCCCAGGGGGCCAGGGATATTGTTGTCAGGACCGCGACAAGCGGCTAATCTTGAGCGGAATTCTAGGAGAACCCCGATGTCATTCCCCCGACCGGCTTTTTTGATCTTGCTAGCGCCCTTCTTGCTTGGCTGCACGCCCACCGTGCAACTGGCCATGCCCTCGGAGCCGATCAATATCAACCTTAACGTCAAGATCGAACACGAGATTTATATCAAGGTCGATAAGGATCTGGATAAGGTCCTCAGCAAATCCAGCGGTCTATTTTAGGCGCCCCGTCGAGGCTCCCACGGAGAAAAGTCGCCCATGTCCTCACGCATCCGTATCGCCACGGTCCTTCTGGCCCTTGGCCTGGGCCTGAGTCTGCCCGTTCTGGCGCTCGACCTGAATCAGGCCAGTGCCGCCCTTGGCCAGGCCAAGGCCTCGGGTCAGGTCGGCGAGAAGCCCACGGGCTACCTGGGGGTCGTAACCCCGGGTGGCCAGGCCGCCGAGATTGCCCGCCTGATCAACGAGGCGCGCCGGGCTGAATATCAGCAAGTCGCCAAGAGAAACGCCATCCCCTTGGGAGACGTGGAGGCCCTGGCCGGCAAAAAGGCCATGGAAAAGACCCCATCGGGTCAATTCATTCAGTCCGGGGGTCAGTGGGTGAGAAAGTAGGGGGGCGATTAGCGCGCATCACGCGGCGCCGCCAGGACCCGGGCGGTTGGTTAAACCCCTCTCAATCCCCTTCCCTCTAGCTGACTATGAAAACCCCCAGAAGCCTTGAACCGCTCGTTAACGAAGGCATTATTGATGAAGTGATCCGCCCGCTGAAGAGCGGCAAGGAGGCCTCGGTCTATGTGGTGCGGTGTGACGGCGCCATTCGCTGTGCCAAGGTCTATAAGGAGGCCAATCAACGGGGGTTTCATAAACAGGTCTTGTATCGGGAAGGGCGTAAGGTGCGCAACAGTCGCCAGGCCCGGGCCATGGAAAAGGGCTCCCGGTATGGCCGTCAGCAGCAGGAAGACGTCTGGCAGAATGTGGAAGTCGATGCCTTATACCGGCTGGCCGCGGCCGGAGTGCGTGTTCCCCAACCCCACAATTATGTCGAAGGCGTCCTGCTGATGGAGTTGGTGGTCGACGAAAACGGTGAAGCCGCGCCCCGTCTCAACGATATCGAGTTGACCGGAGAGCAGGCACTGGATTACCACGGCCAACTCATCGGCAATGTCGTCAAGATGCTGTGTGGCGGCCTTATCCACGGCGACCTTTCCGAGTTCAACATCCTGGTGGATGCCCAAGGCCCCGTCATCATCGATCTGCCCCAGGCCGTCGATGCGGCGGCGAATAACAATGCCGCCCGGATGCTGGAGCGGGATGTGAACAATCTGGCCGCCTATTTCGGTCGTTATGCGCCCGAACTGCTGGCCACCAGCTATGGCAAGGAAATCTGGTATATCTACGAGAGCGGCAATCTGACGCCCACCACCAAGCTGACGGGCCACTTCAAGGGCAGCAACAAGCAGGCTGATCTGGACAGCATCATGCGGGAAATCGATGATGCCCGCGAGGAGGCCCTCCGGCATAAACTCGAAAGAGCGGGTTGAAGCCGGCCTCCATCCCTAAGGCCGGCCAGCTTCGGGCGTTCTCCAACAGCAGCCTCTCTCCCCCGCCCGTCAAAAACCCATCTTCTCGAAAAAGCCCTTAACGCCATCCAGCCAGGAATGAGACTGAGGGCTGTGCTTGTCGCCGCCGGCGATGACGGATACGTCAAATTCCCGCAGCAGTTCCTTCTGGCGGTCGGTGAGATTCACCGGGGTCTCCACCAGGACCCGGCAGATGAGATCGCCGATGACGCCACCACGCACGGGTTTGACGCCCTTGCCGCGGACCCGGAACATCTTGCCAGTCTGGGTCCCGGGTGGAATCTTGAGCATCACCTTGCCGTCGAGGGTCGGCACCTGCATCTCGCCGCCGAGGGCGGCGGTGACGAAGCCGATGGGGACCTCGCAGAACAGATGATTGTCCTCCCGGGTAAAGATGGGATGGCGCTCGACCTCGATCTGGACATAAAGATCCCCCGGCGCCCCCCCCTTATCACCCGCCTCCCCCTCCCCCGCCAGGCGAATGCGATCGCCGGTATCGACCCCGGCGGGCACCTTGACCGAGAGGGTCTTCTGTTCCTGGACCCGGCCCTGGCCGTGGCAATGGACGCAAGGGTCATCGATGCGGCTCCCGGTGCCGCGACACTGGGGACAGGCCTGCTGGATGGAGAAGAAGCCTTGCTGCATCCGCACCTGGCCCATGCCGTTGCAGGTGGGACAGGGGCGGGGCTTGGTGCCCGGCCGGGCGCCACTGCCACCGCAGTGGTGACACTCCACCAGGGTGGGGATGCGAATCTTGACCTCCTTGCCCGCCACCGCGTCTTCAAGGCTCAGGCTGAGGTCATAACGCAGGTCAGCGCCGCGATGGACCCGCCGGCCACCGCCCCGGCCACCGAAGATGTCGCCAAAGACATCGCCGAAGATGTCGCCAAAACCCCCGGCCTGGCCCATGCCCGCGTCCGCCTCGACCCCGGCGTGGCCAAACTGGTCGTAGGCGGAGCGTTTCTTGGGGTCCGTCAGAATCTCGTAGGCCAGCTTGGCCTCCTTGAACTTCTGCTCCGCCTCCTCGCCGGGATTGCGGTCCGGGTGGAACTTCATGGCCAACCGCCGGTAGGCCTTCTTGATGTCGGCCTCGCTGGCGTTACGGGGGACACCCAGGACTTCGTAGTAATCACGTTTGGACATGGCGGGAAAGCTTCAGGGATCTAGGGCGGAAATCAATCATGGCATCGGCTTATGCTGGATGAACGACGGCCACCGCGAAGGACTTCGGGTGGCCGCCAGGCGCCCGCATAGGGGCGCTCCCATCCAGCAGCAGCGGGTCGGAATCCCGCGCTGGCTATTTTTTGTCGTCCTTGACTTCCTCGAACTCGGCATCGACGACGTCGTCGCCACCGGCCTTCTTCTCGCCACCGCCAGGGCCCTGGCCCGCATGACCGGCATGACCCGCGTCGCCGCCGGCATCGCCCGGCTGGGCGTAGAGGCGCTCGGCCATCTTGGCGGAGGCCTCGCCCAAGGCCTTGGTCTGGGACTCGATACGGTCCTTGTCCTCGCCCTTCATTGACGCCTCGAGATCCTTGATGGCGGATTCGATGCGCTGCTTCTCGCCCGACTCCATCTTGTCGCCCAGTTGCTCCATGGATTTGCGGGTGGCGTGGATCAGGGTATCGGCCTGGTTGCGCGCGGTGACCAGCTCATGGAAGCGGCGGTCGTCCTCGGCATGGGCCTCGGCGTCCTTGACCATGCGTTTGATCTCGTCATCCGAAAGACCCGAGGAGGCCTTGATGATGATGGACTGCTCCTTGCCGGTCGCCTTGTCGCGGGCCGAGACGTTGAGAATGCCGTTGGCGTCGATGTCGAACTTGACCTCGACCTGGGGCATGCCGCGCGGGGCCGGCGGGATGTCGCTGAGATCGAAGCGCCCCAGGGACTTGTTGGCCGAGGCCTGCTCGCGCTCGCCCTGGAGGACGTGGACCGTGACGGCGGTCTGGTTGTCGTCGGCGGTGGAAAACACCTGCTGGGCCGAGGTCGGAATGGTGGTGTTCTTCTCGATCAGCTTGGTCATGACACCGCCCAGGGTCTCGATACCCAGGGACAGGGGCGTGACATCCAGAAGCAACACATCCTTGACCTGACCCCCGAGGACGCCGCCCTGGATGGCGGCACCGACGGCCACCGCCTCGTCCGGGTTGACGTCCTTGCGCGGGGCCTTGCCGAAGAACTCCTGGACCTTGGCCTGGACCATGGGCATGCGGGTCTGACCACCGACCAGAATCACCTCGTTGATCTCGCCCGCGCCCAGGCCGGCGTCCTTGAGGGCCGTGCGGCAGGGGGCAATGGTGCGCTCCACCAGGTCCTCCACCAGGGATTCGAGCTTGGACCGCGTCAGCTTGACGTTGAGGTGCTTGGGCCCATTCTGGTCGGCCGTGATGTAGGGCAGATTAAGGTCCGTCTGCTGGCTGGTGCTGAGCTCGATCTTGGCCTTCTCGGCGGACTCCTTGAGACGCTGCAGGGCCAGGGGGTCCTTGCGCAGGTCCATGCCCTGCTCCTTCTGGAAAATCTCCACCAGGTGGTCGATGATGCGCTTGTCGAAGTCCTCGCCACCCAGGAAGGTGTCGCCATTAGTGGACAGCACCTCGAACTGATGCTCGCCCTCGATCTCGGCGATCTCGATGATGGAGATATCGAAGGTGCCGCCGCCCAGGTCATAGACGGCGATCTTCTGATCGCCCCGCTGCTTGTCCATGCCGTAGGCGAGGGAGGCGGCGGTGGGCTCGTTGATGATGCGCTTGACGTCAAGGCCAGCGATGCGGCCCGCATCCTTGGTGGCCTGACGCTGGGAATCGTTGAAGTAGGCGGGCACGGTGATGACGGCCTCGCGGACCTCCTCGCCCAGGTAGTCCTCCGCCGTCTTCTTCATCTTCTGCAGGATTTTGGCCGAGATCTCGGGCGGGGCCATCTTCTTGCCATGCACCTCGATCCAGGCATCGCCATTGTCGGCGCGGGCGATCTTATAGGGCACCATGCCCATGTCCTTCTTGACCACGGCGTCTTCGAAACGGCGACCGATCAGACGCTTGATGGCGAAGAGGGTGTTCTGGGGATTGGTGACCGCCTGGCGCTTGGCGGACTGACCGACCAGCACCTCGCCGTCGCTGGTGAAGGCGACGACGGAGGGCGTGGTGCGATCACCTTCCGAGTTTTCGATGACCTTGACCTTATCACCTTCCATGATGGCGACACAGGAATTCGTGGTGCCCAGGTCGATGCCGATGATTTTTCCCATGATTATTTTTCTCCGGAAATATGGGGCTGGCGCGCCGCGCGCGCCTGTTGCCGAGTCAGTTGGGGTCGGGACCCCGTGAGTTTCAAGTTAGAAAATATGTTTTAGCGAAAACCGCTTACCAGGTGGCCCAAGACCTCGCTCATGCCGCGCTCGAGACGATGACCATGGCGGGACGGACCAGGCGGCCATTGAGCACATAGCCCTTCTGGATCACGGTTGCCACGCTGTTGGGCGCCAGGTCGGGCCGTGGCTGGATGGTGATAGCCTGGTGATACTCCGGATTGAAGGGCTCGCCCGTGGGGTCGAGACGCTCGACTCCAAAGCGGGTCATGACATCCGCAAGCTGCTTGAGAGTGAGGTCCGTGCCCTCCCGCAACTTCGCCAGGTCCGCCGACTCCAAACGCGCGGCCTCCAAGGCCAGTTCCAGGCTATCGCGCACCCCAACGAGTTCCTTGACGAAGCTGTCGAGGGCGTACTTGTGAGCCTTCTCCAGCTCGCTGGCATGGCGCCGCCGCAAATTCTCCATCTCGGCGCGGGAACGCAGGAGTTGATCCCAGTGATCGTCCGCCTTGGAACGGGCATCCTCGAGCAGGCTGGTCAGGTCTCCGCCCGTGCCCGCTGATGGGGCGGATGCCGAACTGGCGGCCTGGGTGGCCCTCTCGAAAGGATTCGGCTCCCCCTGCGCCTCGGCATCGGCCTCGGCTATGGGCTCGTCAGCCAGGGTCTCGGCCGCCGCGCCGGGTTGAACCTTTTCCTCTTCCACTGCCATTTTCACCTCCCGATTGGGTTTATGGGGTGCTTAGCCCCGGGAATCCGTGAATTCAAGCTTAGCCATGTTTGAGGGCCGCGCCCAGCAGACGCGCCGTGACATCCACTATGGGGATGACGCGGGAGTAATTCATGCGCGCCGGGCCAATTACGCCAAGCACCCCGATCACCTTGCCGTCGATCTGGTAGGGCGCGCTCACCAGGCTGCAGCCCCCCAGCAACTCGTAGCCGGACTCCTCGCCGACGAAAATCTGGACACCCTCGGCTGCCAGACAGCGATCGAGCAGGTGCAGGATCTGGCGCTTCTCGGCGAAGGCCTCGAATAGCTGTTTGAGCCGGTCCATACTCGCGAGCTCGGAAAAGTCCATTAAATTGGTTTGCCCCGCCACGCAGAGATCATCCTTATCCTTGTCCTCCGCCACCTCCACCACCTGCCGCGCCAGATCCACCGCCTGGCGCATCAGGCGATCCATGTGGTCATGGGTGTGGCGCATCTCGTCCAGCAACCGATGACGCACTTCCCGCAAGTCGCGGCCCGTGAAGAGGCTGTTGAGGTAATTCGCCGCCTGTTCCAACTGAGAGGGTGAATAGCGCTCGTCGGTATGGATGACCCGGTTATGCACCTCACCCTCCTCCGTGATCAGAATGGCCAGCACCCGGTCGCCGGACAGGGGCAGGAACTCGATCTGGCGGAAGGCATTGCGCTCGCGACGGGGCAACATCACCACCCCAGCGAGGCGGGTCACGCCTGAGAGGACCTGGGAGGCCGTCGCGATCAGGGCCGGAGAGTCGTCCAGGGCGGCGAAGCGCCGGCGCATCTCGTCCACCTCGGTCTCCGCCGGGGGCCGCACCGTCAGCAGGGTGTCGAGGAAGAGGCGGTAGCCCGAGACCGTCGGCACCCGGCCCGAGGAGGTGTGAAGGGAGGACACCAGGCCCAGATCCTCCAGGTCGGACATGACATTACGCACCGTGGCCGGACTCAGCTCCAGCCCGGTGTCCTTCGCCAGGGTACGGGAACCCACCGGCTGTCCATCCCGGATATAGCGTTCAACCAGGACCTTGAGAAAATGCAAGGCCCGATCGCTGACCGGATTGTCACTCTTTGCCGTCAACTTGCGCCCCTCGGAAACCCGACTACGCGCGACTGCGCAACCTCCGACCCTATTAGCACTCCCATTAGACGAGTGCTAAGGACAGCAATTTAGGGATTGCCAATCGGGCTGTCAAGGTTTACGCCAAGGTCCCTTTCGGCGATGATCGCGCGCATGATGTCCTCTCAGCCCCAGTTCCCCACCATCGGCGTCATTGCCAAGCAGGGCGAGACCCCCGAAACCCGGCTCGTGGTCGCGCGCCTGGCCCGCTACCTGCGCCAGCGCGGGCCTGAGGTTTGCTTCGATCCCTTGGCCGCCGCCCTCGCCAGCGTGGGGGAACCTCGGGTACTGACAGCCACGGAGATGGGCCAGCATTGCGACCTGGTCATCACGGTGGGCGGCGACGGTACCCTCCTGGGTGCCGCTCGCGCCCTGGCCAGTTCGGGGGTACCCCTGCTGGGCATCAACCTGGGCCGGCTGGGCTTTCTTGCGGATGTCTCCTCCGACGCCATCGAAACCAGCCTGGCGGCCATCCTCGACGGGGATTTCGATGCCGAGGAACGCTTTCTGCTCGCGGCGCGGGTGAACGAGAACCCGCCGGTCCTGGCGCTCAACGATGTAGTGATCCACAAATGGAACACGGCGCGCATGATCGAACTGGAGACCCGCATCGACGGCGTCTTCGTCAATCTTCAGCGCGGGGATGGCATCATCGTCTCGACCCCCACGGGCTCCACCGCCTATGCCCTGTCCGGTGGCGGTCCCCTGATCCACCCCGCCCTGGACGCCATCGCCCTAGTGCCCATCTGCCCCCACACCCTGAGCAACCGGCCGCTGGTGGTGGCGGGGTCCAGCCGGATCGCCATCCGGGCCCCCAGTCGCGCCGATCATGGCCATATCATCGTGACCTGCGATGGTCAGACCGACGTCTTCCTGACCGCCGAGTCCCGCGTCCTCATCGAGCGCGGGCCGCACCCGATCCGCCTGCTGCACCCCAAGGGTCACGACCACTTCGAAATCCTCCGCGCCAAACTCGGCTGGGGCGGTCATCCAGCCGGACCTTCCTTGGAGTAAGCCAGGTGTTGAGCCATCTCCTCATCCAGGATCTGGCCGTCGTCAGTCAACTGGAACTCGAACTGGGGGCCGGCATGACGGCCCTGACTGGCGAGACCGGGGCCGGCAAGTCCATCCTGATCGACGCCCTGGGGCTAGCCCTTGGCGACAAGGCGGACGCGGGCTTGATCCGCAACGGCGGCGAACGCGCCGAGGTGGCGGCCGCCTTCGACCTGGACGACGTCGCGGGCGTGCGCGATTGGCTGGAGGAGCAGGACCTCGCCGACGGGACCGACTGTGCCATCCGGCGCGTCCTGCCCGCCTCGGGGCGTTCCCGGGCCTACATCAACGGCCGACTCGCCAGCAGTGGCCAGCTACAGGCCCTGGGCGAGCGCCTGGTCGATATCCACGGCCAGCACGCGCACCAATCCCTGTTGCGCCCGGCGGCCCAACGGGAGCTGTTGGACGGCTATGCCGGTCATGTGTCCCTGGCTAGGGAAGTCGCCGGGCTCTTTCGCGACTTCCGCGCCCTCGACGAGCGGTTACGCACCATCGAGACCCAGGGCGTGGAGCGAGCGGCGCGCCTCGACCTGCTGCGCTTCCAGGTGGCGGAACTCGAGGTCCTGGGGCTGAGTGCCGAGGACATCGACGAACTGGACCGGGAACAAAGGCGCCTGGCCAATCTGGGCCTGCTCCAGGGCACCGCCGGCCGCCTGCTGGACAGCCTGTATGACGGCGAGGCCGCCCTTTGCGACCAGCTCGGCCGGGCCGAGAGTGATCTCGGGGGGCTGCTGACTTTCGACGAACGCCTGGGGGAGATCCGCGACCTGGTCGCCGGGGCCGCCATCCAGGTCGAGGAGTCCGCC
>JBGAUK010000098.1:0-12951 GCA_044228695.1 Chromatiaceae bacterium
GCGGCGTATCCGCATGGATGACGGCGCCATCCTTCCCGAACCCTCACGAGGAAAAGGAGAGCCCTCGGCATAGCGTTCACGCTCGCGGCATGGCCGTATCCCAATCCGGTAGCGCATATCGCACCCGGATTTCTGGAATAATCCATTGGGGACCTATTGCTTCGATGTCATCGGAGCCACTCCCGACATTCCCTGCCTGGCATCGCACGCCACTCCGTGCAAGGAGAATCGCCATGCCCAGCCTTGCCCCTATCACCCCAGTCACGAGGAGTGTGCGTCTCTTCATGTGGGCCGCCTTCGTCTTCGTCGCGGCGGCGGGGTTCTCCCTTTTCCTGCTGAGCGAGCAGACGAGCCACTTCTTCGCCTGGACCATCAAGCCCCCCATCACGGCGGCCTTTCTCGGCGGCGGTTACCTCGCGGTCACCACGGCCTTGGGACTGGGCTTGCGCGAAGCGGACTGGGCGTCGGTCCGGGTAGGTGTCTGGGTCGTGGCCACGGGACTCGTCTCCATCCTGATCGCCAGCCTCTTGCACCTCGATAAATTCCATCTGCACAGCCCGATCTGGACCGCCAAGGCCTGGGCCTGGAGCTGGCTTGTCCTCTATGTCGCGCTGGTCCCGGGTCTGATGGCCGCCCTCTGGACGCAATGGCGCCAACCGGCGCCGACACCCAGGCCGGGGTCGGCCCTGCCCCTCGGCTTGCGCCTCGGTCAATGGCTGTTGGGTGGCCTCATGGTGGCGATGGGCGCCGCACTCTTCGTGGTCCCCGCCAGCGCCGAGCAACTCTGGCCCTGGTCCCTCACCCCGCTCACGGCGCGCATGGTCGGCAGCTTCTACCTCGCCATTGGTGTGAGCCTCTTCGCGGCGGCGCGCGAGAACGATTACGCCCGTATCCGGGTCGCGAGCTTCGCCTACCTGGTTTTCGCCCTTCTGGAACTCGCCACGTTGCTACGGTATCCCCTTGTCGACGGGCGGACGCGGCCGGCACTTTTGCTCGCCGCGGTCCTGCTCGCCCTCTTTCTGCTCGGCTTGATGGGGATACGTGGAAGCCTTAAGACCCGTACCATGCCTTGAGCAAAACGGACGGCCTCTGCGCTCAGCCCGGAAGCCAGGCTTGTTCTAATACCTGCCGCGCACTCCAGGGACAGTTATCGGGAAAATCCGATAATCCCGTTTCCTCGGCCACCTGAGCCGTGGCGTCATCCCAGACACCGGCCCACCAGTCCGGTTCGGTAAGCTTGGGGCCCAGGCTCGGAGTTTCCTCCAGGCGGCGGGCGATGCCGCGGCGCTGATTACGGATGGTAATCTGCCAGCTCGCGCCCCGCCGCGTGGGCTGCCGCTCCCACTTGAGTAGATGGGCCAGGAGGATGGCCATACGGTTGGCCAGTTCTCGTTGTTCGCTCTTGCCCACGTCTTCGATCTCCTCGGCCAAGTGCGCGATATCCAAGAGGTCGAACCGGCCCTCGCGCAGCAGGCGTGCCTGTTCGCTGGACCAGGTGACCACATCATCTTCGTAGCGTATGGCGGTTGTCATGGCCTCCTCCTCAAGGGCGATCATTTGGGTCACTGCTTTTGCTTGCAGTCGAGTATATTCGCTTACCTTGGCCGAGCGTCCAACCTCTCCAAAACCCCGCTATAACCAAATCTTGCCCAATACCTTCATGCGCCTCGAAGATGCCCTGACCTTTAGCCTGCGGGCCCTGACGAGCCAGCCTGCCCGGACCTGGCTGACGTTGCTGGCCATGGGGCTGGGGACGGCGGCTGTGGTGGTGCTGAGCTCCCTGGGAGAGGGGGCGCGCTCCTATGTCACGGGCAAGTTCACCCAGCTGGGGACCCACCTGCTTATCGTCCTGCCGGGGCGCAGCGAGACCACGGGCGGACCGCCGCCCCTGATCGGCGGGACGCCCAGGGACCTGACCCTGGACGATGCCCTGGCCCTGCTGCGCTCGCCCCTGGTGGAACGGATCGCTCCCCTGAGCCTGGGCTCGGCCCCGGTCTCCCACGGCAACCGGGAGCGGGAGGCCAATATCGTCGGCACCACCGCCGATTTCCAGCCGGTGCGCCAGATCGAGTTGGCCCAAGGCCAGTTCCTGCCTCCGGGCGATCCCCGTCAGGGCCAGGCCGTCACCCTTCTGGGCGAGAAGCTGGCCCGGGAGCTGTTCGACCAGCAGTCTCCCCTCGGCCAATGGGTGCGCATCGGTGACCGCCGCTTCAGGGTCATCGGCCTCCTGCAAAGCGCCGGCTTCTCCCTGGGGGCGGATCTCGGCGACGCGGCCCTGATCCCGGTCGCCTCCGCCCAGGCCCTCTTCGATAGCCCGGCCCTCTTTCGCATCCTGATCCAGGCCCGCAGTCGCGCCGCCCTGGCCCCCGCCGAGGAGGCCATTCTTGCCATCCTGCGCGAACGCCACGAGGGCGAGGACGATGTCACCCTCATCACCCAGGATGCCATGTTGGCCACCTTCGATAAGATCCTCAACGCCCTCACCCTGGCGGTGACGGGCATCGCCGCCATCAGCCTGCTGGTGGCGGGGGTCCTCATCATGAACGTCATGTTGGTCGCCGTCTCCCAGCGTACCCCTGAGATCGGCCTGCTAAAGGCCCTGGGCGCGGCCCAGGGGCAAATCCTCGCCCTCTTCCTCACCGAGGCCCTGCTGCTGGCGCTGGCGGGGACGGCCCTGGGTCTGCTGGTCGCCTACGGGGCGGTCGCCCTCTTTAACGCCCAGGTCCCGGCCTTCAGCCTGGTCACGCCTCTCTGGGCGCCGCTCGCGGCGGCGGCCGTCTCCCTGGCCACCGGGCTCCTCTTTGGCCTGCTGCCGGCCCTGCGGGCGGCGCGCCTGAACCCGGTCTCGGCCCTGTCCGGGGGCTGACACCATGCTCCGCCCTGATGGTGGGACGTATGGAGGAGGTTTTCTACGTCTTAGCCAGTGCCGGGTGCCTTGTCAAGCTCGGATCAGCGAGGGCACGGTCAAGGAAGCGCCCTCAACCCGCGCAGGTGGTCGAACAAGCCTTGCGTGTCTCCGTCCGGCGAGGGTTGATTTAGCCCATAATCACCCCGGCAGCGCGGCCAGGCATTTCCAATGCCGATCATCGCCGGACGAGCCTGATCGTTCAGGCCATCGGCGCCATTGGCATCTGGGCGGCCATGATGTCCCGGAGACCGTAATTCGGCGCCGTTATCGTCGCGGTCTGGACAATTTTTCGGCTTTATCGTGAGCACGCCGACCGCTGGTGGCTCTACGACAACGCGGCTACCGATCCCCAGCGCTTTATCGCCGCTGGCGGTAAACAGGAAACGACGCACCTGTCGCGCCCAGACGTCTGGCATAACCTCCTGGAGACCCACCAATGATCGAGGAACCGCGTGACCTGGATGCCATCCTGAGCGATCCCTATATGATCGATAAGGCTCTACGCCAAGCGGGGGAGGATGCTTTGCGCCTGCATAAACGCGCCGGCAACCCAATCGCCATCTGGCGAGATGGCCAGGTCGTATGGCTGGCGCCGGAGGAGATCCCAGTGTCCCGTGAGCCCGCGCCATAGACGAAGGCGCCTCTAAGTCAACGCCGACAACCTGCCACCATCGGCAATCTACTGTCATAGTTGGTGAACTATGCTCTTGGAAGATGCCCTGAGTTTTAGCCCGGTCGCGGCCCTGTCCGGGGGCTGACGCCCGACTCGCCCGGGACTATGCCCGCTTCAGCCTGACCGCCCATCCTGCTATCCACCCCGACTCTGGCCTCTTTTTGCGCCTTGTAGCGGTTTTTTCGCCCCTGGCCGGCCTACTGGAGTGCTCAAAAAGGTCAAAATTACCAAACGAACCCATTTCAGTTCTGGACAGAAGGGATTGGCGCAGGGACCCGAGGCAACAGGCGTTAGCCTGCTGATCGGGCGCAAAAAGAACGCGAACCTGGCCCTTTATCCACTTATTACACTTGAGGGAGAATCGAGGCGGCGGAGCCGTTGCGGGCACGGTGAGTGCAACCTTTGGCTAGCCCCTATAAACTGCTAGCCCTACCTTATCGAGCTGTGTTTTGAGGATGCGTTACCATGGAAAAAATGCTTAAAATCCATATCGAATCCCTCGATGAAGGAGGCTTTCTGGCGACATCCGACGATATTCAAGGCCTTGTAGCCCAGGGACGCACCGTGCAGGAGACATTGGATATAGCGAAGGATGTAGCCCGGCGCCTGCTTGAAGCACAGGAAGAGCGTCATAGGGTGGTCCCGTTGCAGCCGCTTGAGCCTTCATTTGACTATCCCTTGATTATTGGCGCCTAGGGTATTTCATGGGCCGGTTATCGGGCTTCCGTTATCGCGACATCGTGCGTCGCTTGAAGCAGTTTGGTTTTGTCTTTGATCGCCAGGCTGCCGGCAGTCATGAGATCTGGTACAACCCGCAAACGGGCCTCTACACCACCATACCGAACCACCCGGGCGATCTACCCGAAGGCACGCTGAGAGCAATTTTGCGCCAGGCTGGCGTGACGCCAGACCAATTTCTGGCTTTGGGGTAAGATCGACTCTCATCCTTGGTGAAACATGCTTCTGGAAGATGCCCTGAGTTTTAGCCCGGTCGCGGCCCTGTCCGGGGGCTGACGCCATGCTCGCCCGGGACTATGCCCGCTTCAGCCTGACCGCCGTGGGTGCCTATCGCGCCCGCAGCCTGCTGACGGTGACCGGCATTGCCATAGGCATCGCCGCCGTGGTCCTGCTTACCGCCATCGGCGAGGGCATCCATCGCTTCGTCCTCGCCGAGTTCACCCAGTTCGGCACCCATTTGCTGACCATCGCCCCCGGCAAGGTGACGACCCTGGGCATGTCGGGGGCTATCGTCAGCAATGTGCGCCCCCTGAGCCTGGAGGATGCCCAGGCCCTGAGCCGCCTGCCGGGGGTGGAGGCCCTGGTGCCCGTGATCCAGGGAAATGCCGCCGTGGAGGGCAATGGCCGGACGCGCCGCACCCTGGTGCTGGGGGCGAGCAGCCAGGTGCCCCGGGTCTGGCGCATGCAGCCCGAACTGGGCCGCTTCCTGCCGGACGAAGGGGGTGGCGGGGGGCGGGCCCTGGCCGTCCTGGGCGCCAAGCTCAAGGCGGAGCTCTTCGGCGCCGCCTCGCCCCTGGGGGCCCGCATCCGCATTGGCGGCGAGCCCTATCGCGTGGTCGGGGTCATGGAGGCCAAGGGCCAGATGCTGGGTTTCGACCTGGACGATACTATCTTCATCCCGGTGGAGCGGGCCCTGGCCCTCTTCAATCGCGACAGCCTGATGGAGATCGATATCCTCTATGCCCCGGAGGCCAGCAGCGAGGCCATGGCGGAGCGGATGCGCCGGGTCCTGCTGGAGCGGCATGGCCACGAGGATTTCACTATCACCACCCAGGATCAGATGCTGGAGGTCGCCGGCTCGGTGCTGGACGTCCTGACCCTGGCCGTCGGCGCCATCGGGGGCATCTCCCTGGCCGTCGGCGCCATCGGTATCCTGACCATCATGACCATCGCCGTGCGCGAGCGCCGCCGGGAGATCGGCCTGCTGCGGGCGCTGGGCGCCTCCCAGGGCCAGATTCTGTGGCTCTTCCTGGGCGAGGCCCTGGTCCTGGCCCTCCTCGGCGGGCTGGCCGGCCTCACCCTTGGGCTAGGCGGGGCGGGGCTCATCGGCGCCCTGGTGCCAGCCCTGCCGACCCACATCGCCTGGCAATTCGCCCTCGCCGCCGAGGTCAGCGCCGGCCTCATCGGCCTGGTCGCCGGGGTCCTGCCGGCCCTGGGCGCGGCCCGGCTCGATCCCATCCTGGCCCTGCGGGACGAATAAGCCCTTGTTCGCCAGACACCACCCGGCCCGGGAAGCCGAAAACTCGGGTGTGTTGGGTATACAATGCCGCCCATTCAGGCATTCTGGAGGAGAGATACATGGCCGGTCATAGTAAATGGGCCAATATCAAGCATCGCAAGGCGGCGCAGGACAAGAAGCGCGGCTCGATGTGGACCAAGCTGATCCGCGAGGTCACGGTGGCGGCGCGGGAGGGCGGCGCCGATCCGGGGATGAACCCGCGCCTGCGCCTGGCCATGGACAAGGCCTTCACCGCCAACATGCCCCGGGACACGGTGGAGCGCGCCATCAAGCGCGGCGCCGGGGGCACCGAGGGCGAGCAGTACGAGGAAATCCGCTACGAGGGTTACGGCCCCGGCGGGGTGGCGGTGATGGTCGATTGCATGACCGATAACCGCAACCGCACCGCCGCCGACGTGCGTCATGCCTTTTCCAAGTATGGCGGCAACCTGGGTACCGGTGGCTCAGTGGCCTACCTCTTCACCAAGCAGGGGATGATCAGCTTCCCGCCCGGGGTGGACGAGGATGCCCTGATGGAGGCGTCCCTGGAGGCGGGCGCCGAGGACGTGGTCAGCAATGCGGACGGCTCCCTGGATGTCATCATGACGCCCGAGGATTTCGGGGCCGTGCGCGATGCCCTCACCGCCGCCGGCTTCGCCAAGGGTGAGGGCGATATCACCTACAACGCCTCGACCCAGGCCACCCTGGACGACCGCGACACGGTCGAGAAGCTGCTCAAGATGATCGATGCCCTGGAGGACCTGGACGATGTCCAGGAGGTCTATTCCAACGCCGACATCCCGGACGCCATCCTGGCCCAACTGGAGGTCTGATCCTGGTCCCCCTCTCGCCCCTGGCTCAACCCCGGGACGCCGCGTCCAGCCCCCTGCCGATCCAGGGCCGGGCCGCCAGCCGGGCCCTGCGCCATCGTATCCTGGGCATCGATCCCGGCTCCCGCAACACCGGCTTCGGCGTCATCGACACGGACGGCCAGCACAGCCTGCGCATCGCCAGCGGCTGCATCCGGGTGGGCGACCAGCCCTGGCCGGACCGGCTGGGGCTCATCTTTGACGCCGTCGCCCAAGTGGTGGCGGATTATGCCCCCCACGAGATGGCGGTGGAACAGCTCATCTTCGCCCGCGATCCGACGGCCGCCCTCAAGCTGGGCCAGGCCCGCGGCGCCGTCCTCTGCGCCGGGCTCAAGGCCGGCGTCCAGGTGCACGAATACAGTCCCAAGTCCGTCAAGCTGGCGGTAGTCGGCAGCGGCGGGGCGGAGAAATCTCAGGTCCAGCACATGGTGCGCATTCTGCTGGCACTCCCGGAGCTGCCGGCGGAGGACGAGGCCGACGCCCTGGCCCTGGCCCTCTGCCACGCCCACTCCATGGGCATCCCCGCGCGCCGGCGCGCCGCCGCCTCCTGGCGGGATTTTCGGCCATGATCGGACGTCTGCGCGGCGACATCATCGACAAGCGGCCCCCCTGGCTGCTTCTGGATGTCAACGGGGTCGGCTATGAGCTGGAGGCCCCCATGTCCACCTTTTACGACCTGCCCGCCGTGGGCGCGACCGTCACCTTGGTGACCCACCTGGCGGTGCGCGAGGACGCCCACACCCTCTATGGCTTTCTGCGCGAGGCCGACCGCGCCCTGTTTCGGGACCTCCTCAAGGTCACCGGTGTCGGGGCACGCATGGCCCTGGCCATCCTGTCCGGCATGGATGCCCGCCGCTTCGCGCAATGCGTCGAACAGGAGGACCACGTCGCCCTGATGCGCCTGCCCGGCATCGGCAAAAAGACCGCCGAGCGCCTGGTAATCGAGATGCGCGACCGCGTCGGCGCCCTCGCGGCGGGACTCCCCGCGACCTCCACGGTCCCCGCCTCGCGGGCCCCGGCGGAGGCCGCTCCCCTGAGCGACGCCATCGCGGCCCTGATCGCCCTGGGCTATCGGCCCTTGGACGCCAACCGCATGGCCCGTGCCGCCGATGACGGTACCAAGACCTCCGAGGAGATCATCCGCGCCGCGCTGCGGGGGGTGGCATGAAGCCTGATCCCCAGACCGCCCCAGCGGAACCCTCCGGATTCACGCCTCACCTCTGGAAACCTCTGCCATGACCCCCATCGATCGCGACATCATCCCCCTACCGAGCATCCGCGAGGTCAAACCCGGGAGCTTCATCTTCGCCCGCTCCAATGCCCTGCCGCCGAGCTTTTGCGATGAGGTGATCGCACGTTTCGAGGCCCACCCGGAGCAGCAGCACGAGGGGCGCATCGGCCAGGTTCAGGCCAAGGATCTGGCCATCAAGGCCACGACGGATCTGGTGGTCAGCGATAAGGATGACTGGCAGGATGTGGACCAGATGTTCTTCCGCTCCCTGGCTGCCGCCCTGCGGGAGTTTCGCGAGACCTATCCCTATTTCAAGGGGCCCTTCAAGGATATGGGCTATCAGGTCCAGCGTTATCAGGCCGGGGAGTACTATCACTGGCATATCGACGGCGGCAGCCACGAATTCAGCCAGCGCCAACTCGTCGCCCTCTGGTATCTCAATGAGGTGCCCGGCCCCGGCGGCGAGACCCAGTTCGCCTACCAGGAGGTCAGCATCAGGCCCGAGCGCGGCACCCTGGTCCTCTTCCCCCCCTTCTGGACCCACGAACACCGTGCCGCTCGCCTGGAGGCGGGGGTGAAATACATCGCCACCACCTGGGTCGTCTTCGCTTGAGCCCGTTGGCCGTCCCCGGTAGATGGCGGCGGGGTAGCACGGGACTCGGGTAGGGGCGGTGCTATCCCGTCCGGTTCAGCCCCCCGGTATGGGCGGCAGGAGCTCGGACAGGCGCCCCGGCTCCAACCCCAGGCGGGCCCGGTAGATGATGCGGTAGGCCAGGACCCGCTCGACATAACCCCGGGTTTCGGCGAAGGGAATGGCGACAATCCAGAGGTCCGCCTCGGTGCAGGCCTCCGGCAGCCAGCGGGCCACCCGGTGGGGCCCGGCGTTATAGGCGGCGGTGGCCAGGGCCGGGTGGCCGAAGCGGTCCCGCATCCGCGCGAGATAAGTGCTCCCCAGGTTGATGTTGCGTTCCGGTTCCAGGATGGCGCCGCGCCCCGGCGCCGGCTCACCGGTCGCGACCGCCAGTTCCTTAGCGGTACCGGGCATGAGTTGCATCAGCCCCAGGGCCCCGGCCTGGGAGGCGACCGTGGGATTGAAGACGCTCTCCTGGCGGATGACGCCATAGATCCAGTCCTCGGGTAGTCCCGTCTGCCAGGCCTGGTCCGCCACCAAGTCGCGATAGGCGAGGGGAAAGCGCAGTTCGAGATCGTCCCAGTAGTCGGTCCGGGCCAGGGTAAAAATCGCCTGGTCATGCCAACCCAGCCCGGCGGCCAGGGTGGCGGCGGCCTGCAGATCGGGGGCATCCAGGTCGCGGGTCAGGGTGCGCCACTCCCGGCGCATGTCCGCGTCCCGGCCCAGGCGCTGGAGTTCCCGAATCCGCTCCAGGGCGGGCGCGGTGGCGAGGCGGCCCTGGCGCTCGGGCTCGGCGGGTACCGGGCGCGACGCCAGGGGATAGGGGAGCTCGAGCCGGTCGGCCGCCAGCAGGCCCCAGAGGCTGCGTTGGCCCGCCGCGGCCGCGAAGCTCTCCCGGGCGGCAGCTTCCCGACCCAAGGCGGCCTCGGCGCGCCCCTGCCAGTAGAGCCAGCGATCACGCTTCTCCATCTGGTCGGGCATGCGCCGCACCCACTCCGCCACTCGCGCCCAGTCCCGCTGGCCAATGGCTGCCCGCAGGCGCCGCTCCTGGGCCTCCAAATTTTGGTTATGCGCCGCCATCCGGTCCCAGATCGCCAGCCCTCGCGGGCCATCGACCGGGGTGAGGGCCTGGCCCACCGCCGCATGGGCGCGATCCCAGGCCAGGGGGTCCGGCTCCAGGGCGGCCAGCTTGGACTCCAGGGCGGCGGCGGCTTGTTCGGGCTGAACTCCGGCAAGCTTGAGGATGCCAATGGCCAGGATCGCTGCCGCCAGGTGAGGTGGGACCGGGTTGGCGCCCGCTGGGGTGCTGGGCCGGGCCCTATTCTGGGCATTGGCCCGGGCGCTCGGTGGGGTGGTGTTCGCCTGGCCGTCCGCTCCTGCCGGTTCCGGCAGGGGTTCCAGTACCCGGGCCGGGCGAGCCAGCACCGCCAGCCCGTAGTCGAGCCAAGGTCGCTCCGTCGCCGGCAGCCAGGTGCCCAGGTGGCGGGCCAGTTCCGCCTCCCCCGCCTCCAGGGCCAGCCGGATCCGCCGCCAGAGCAAGTCTCCGGTCAGCCCGCCCTGGGCCCGCCAGACCTCGAAGAGAGGATCGCAGGCCTCCGGTTGGGAGCTGGGCTTCAGCCAGAGGGGCTCCAGCCGGGCGGCGACGAGGGCCTGATCCGCCGCTCCCGTCTTGATCAAGGCGCGCAGGTAGAGACAGCGCCGCTCCACCGAGTCATCCTCCTCCCGGTAGATCCGCGCCAGATCCGCCCAGCGCCCGGCTTGGGCGAGGCGCTTGACATAGGCTGCGCGCAGCCGCTCCGCCAGGGGGGTATCCGGGAACTCTGCCAGGAAGGTCTCGATGGCGGCATCCGGAGCGGCTTGGGGATCACCCACCTCGACAAAACGCAGGTATGGATACAGCGGATAGTCCCGGAGTTGGTCCCGCAGGGTCTCGAAGGTGGGGCGGTCACCGCTCTTCAGGGCCCGCTCGGCCCGAAGGAAGGCGGACCGGTCGGCTTTGCGGTCGGCATCCTGGCCTCGGGCGGTGGGCGATACCGTCATGGCCGCTATCAGCAGTATCCATAAGGCCTTGGGCCCTATGAAGGCAAGACGGGACATGGGGGTCTCCTTTGAACTGAGCCCCATTTTTGGGAAGGGCGGCCCATTTTGCAAGTTGTGACTATTTCCTACTCATCTGTGTTCCAGGCCTCTTTTTCCGAACCACCCATCAGCCCGAGCTCTGCCGTGAGTGACCTAACCAGGCGGTGAACAGTCCTCATGGCCATCGGCAAGCAGGAATCGGTGTTGGCTGAAGAGGTTGCGCAACCGTGGTCGATGCAAGAGGCAGTGAGCTCGTTTGATGTTGCAGAGGGGGCGCCCACAATCGTGTAAATCGAATCTGTAAATTACGATCCGCACGAAAAAATCATAAGGCCATGCCGCCGGCTCCTCTGCCTCATCAGGTTTCGGGAAGGATGGCACCGTCATCCATGCGGATACGCCGCTGGGCACGGGCGCCGAGTTCGGCGTCGTGAGTGACGATCAGCAAGGTCAGGCCCTGGGCGTTGAGGGCCTCCAGGGTCTCCATCACCTCGCGGCCGGAGGCGCGGTCCAGGTTGCCGGTGGGCTCGTCGGCCAGGATGAGGCTTGGTGCCATGATGGTGGCGCGGGCGATAGCAACGCGCTGGCGCTGTCCGCCGGAAAGCTGATCGGGGCGGTGGTGGGCGCGATCCGCCAGGCCCACCGCCGCCAGGATGCGGGTGACCCGCTCCCGGCGCTGGGCGGGCGCCAGGCCCGCCAGGACCAACGGTAGCTCTACATTCTCCGCCGCCGACAGGCGCGGGATCAGGTGGAAGGACTGGAAGACGAAGCCGATGCGGTCGCGCCGGAGTTGGGCGCGGTGCTCCTCGTTGATCTCGGTGGTCTCCTGGCCGTCGAGGCGATAGTGGCCGCTGTCCGGTCGGTCCAGCAGGCCGAGGATGTGCAGCAGGGTGCTCTTGCCCGAGCCCGAGGGGCCCATGATGGCGGCGTATTCGCCATCGGCGAAGGTGAGATCGATGGCGCGCAGGGCGTGGACCGGCTGGCCACCCACCAGGAAGGTGCGAGAAACTCCCGCGATCTCGATCATGGGGCCGGCTCGCCCAGAATGGCACGGGCGCCGTCCACCACCCCGTCCTGATCACTGGAGAGGACGACCAGTGCGCCGGGCTCGATCCCCCCGGTGATCTGGGTCTGCTCCCAGTTGGCCAGGCCGGTCTGGACGGCGCGCTGACGTAGCCGGCTGGCCGCTTGGTCCAGAATCAGGAGGGTCCCGTCGGGCTTGAGGGCGGCGGTCGGCACCCGCAGGACGCCCTCGCGGCGTTCGACCAGGATCTCGACGTCGGCGCTGTAGCCGGCCAGCCAGGCCAGTTCCGCTGGCGGATCAATGATCTCGACCTCGACCTCCAGGGTACGGGCCTGCTTCTCGGCGTCGAGAACATAGGGGGCCAGGCGCCGCACCCGAGCGGGGAAGACGCGATCGCCAAAGGCGTCCAGGGTGACGCGGACCTCGGCCCCGGTCCGCACCTTGGCGGCGTCCACCTCGTCGATGGGGGCCGAGACATAGTGACAGGCGTCGTCGATGAGATCGACCGCCGGGGGGGTGGGGATGCCAGGGGGCGAGGGGGTGGCATATTCGCTCAGCTCGCCGGAGACCTCCGCGACGATGCCAGCGAAGGGGGCGGTCAGCCGGGTCTTGGCCAGATTGGCCTGGGCGAGGCCGATCTGGGCGGCGCTGACCCGGGCCGTGGCCGCCGCCGCCTCGCAGTCGGCGCGACCGGCCTTGGCGCCGGTGATGGCGCGGTCCAGGAGTTCCTCCGAGGTCAGGTGGCGCTGCTGCAGCTTGACCTGACGCGCGGCCTCGCGCTCGGCATTCTCGGCGTTGAGGCAGGCGGAGCGGGCCCGGGCCTCGGCGGCGTCCGCCTCCCGCTCCGCCAGGGTGACCTGGGCGGCGAGGTCGTCGTTCCAGAGTTCGAGCAGCAGATCACCGGCCTTGACCCGATCCCCCTCGCGTACCGCCAGAGTCTTGATTTGACCGCCGATGCTCGGCGCCAGTCGCGCCCGGCGGCAGGCCTTGAGGGTCCCCGCCCGGGTGTTGGCGACGATCTCTTCCACCGTCCCCAGGGCCGCCGCTTGCGCCTTGACGACTACCGGTTCGGGTTCGCGCAGATACCACCAGACCCCCAGGCCAGCGGCGGCCAGGGCGAGCGGCACCCAAGTGCGGGCGGAAAACGGCATGGTGACGATCTCCGTAAAGCGTGAGAGGTGATTGTATACCCAGCGCGGGTCACGCTTCGGCCTCTGGCGGGAGGGCCGGGTGGTGTCTGGCGGGGGACGCCGTGAATACGTCCCTGTAGGCTTGGCGACAGCATCCCTGCTGTCGACAC
>JBGAUK010000099.1:0-12485 GCA_044228695.1 Chromatiaceae bacterium
AGGACGGCCGCATCACCATCAATCAGCTTGATCTGTATCTCAGCGAGCGCGTCAAGGCGCTCACGGGTAACAAGCAGACCCCCACCACCACCAAGCCACAGACCATCACGGATTTTCCAATCGCCGTCAAACGTTAGGCGGCGGCGACGCTAGGCCGAGCCAAAAACCATGGCAAGCAGCCTCTCGGAATCCTATAGTTAAGTCACAATTCGCGGAACCCTTTTTCCATCCACACTAGATCGAATAGAGGAGAGGTTGAGATGCGTCGTCTCTTTGTCATGCTGTTGATGAGCCTGGTACTGGTGGGCTGCCAAACGATCCCGCAAGGGGGCGGGACGGCAACCGATTTCTACAACCAGGGCAGGGCCGCCTACGATGTCGGGGATTACAATGGCGCCGTTATGAATTTCCAGGAGGCGGTGCGGCTGGACCCCCGCTTTGGCGAGGCCTTTTATGGGCTAGGCAAGGCCTACGAGGGCCTCAACATGCAATCCCAGGCGCTTGACGCCTATCTGAGCGCCATCCGTGTCCAACCCAGCCATGGCGGGGCTCATGCGGGTGCCGGCATCATCTACTTCAAAAGGCACCAATACGGTCCAGCTGAAACGCACCTGAAACAGGCGACCCAGTATTCTCCCGCCCAACCCATGCCCTTCTATTACCTGGGCGAGATTTATCGCATGAAGGGTCAGTGCAAGGCCAGCGTGGAGATGTACAAGAAGGCGCTGGCGCTCAATCCCGGGCTGTTGGACGCCCAGGAGGGCCTGCGTCGCGCTCAACGTGAAATCTGTGGCGGTGGTGGTGGTGGGCAGCGTCCGCCTAAGGTCGAAAGGGCCACGGAATTCATGGGTGGCGGCCGGGCGCTGAAGCCAGGCGAATGGTAGTCCCCATGGGCGCCCTCACGCACGGCTCGCTGCTCTTGATGGCAATGGTCGCTGTGCCTGCCCCATGTTGGGCTGGCAACAGCGCCCTGATGGAGCGTAATGCCGCGGAACTGATCGACATCAACCAGGAAGTCCTGGAGGGCCTCAAGGCGGGTAGCCAGGACGGCGAATACCGCCTGATGGCCCGTATCGTCGAACAGAATGGCGAGCGTGTCATCAAGGTGGATCGCTTCGAGCATGCGGGACCTCCCGATCCCCAGGGCGAAAACAGCCGCCCCTTCGAGGTGCGGACGACCGGGATCACTGGCGGAGGCAAGGCGGTACTGGCCCCCTTTGGCGACCCTTCCCCGAGCATCCGCTTTGGACCCATCCCGGCGGAATACCGGACCAGCCCCCAGGGTGCCCCATCAGCCGCTGGCCTCGCCACGGCGCCACTCCCGATACCCCTGACGGATGGACGGCAAAAGCTGGAGGTCTTGTTCAATAGCCACCCCAACATCCAGCTGATCGATCTGACCCCGGAGGATATCAAGCAACTAGCACCCCTGAAATCCATCAACATCGGAGGCGGCGCTGCCCTGCTGTATTGGTGAAGAGCGCGAGGCTCCTTCATGGCGGGGAAAGCCAATCCAATGGCAATTCTTTTTTTCATAATTCCGAGGAGTATCAGATGATTCGCCTTTATTTTCGTTTCACCCTGGTAGCATTGGCCTTGCTGCTAGGTAGCCAAGTAGCCATCGCGGGCAACAAAAAGCTGATGACCGTGAATGCCGCCAAGGTCGCGGCCGAGCGTGCCATCGTGGAAAGCGTGATCGGTCTCAAGGTGCGCAGTCGCGAGAGCGTCGAGGACCTGGTCGCGCAAGAGGTTACCGTGGATGCCAAGACCGCGGCGGCCATCAAGGGCATTGAATACACCGAGGCCATCTACGATCCCGACAAGGACATTGCCCAGGTGACGGCCTCCATCAAATTGGGAAGGGTAACCAACATCATCGGCAAGAACATCGATTTTGGCGGTCAGACCATTCAACGCGTAGGATTCGCGACCTCCACCCCCGAGATGGCAGGCCCCCTGCGCGCCCTGCGGGCGGCGGAAATGGACGCCTACAAGCAATTGGCCAAGATCATCATTGGCTTCAAGATTGACAGCAAGACCTCGGTCAAGGATTACATCCTGGAATCCGATTCCATCCGCGCCAAGATGATGGCGGCGATTTACGGGGCCGAACTGGTCGGCTACCGCTGGGATGAAAACGGTGACGCCTTTGTGAAGATGCGCCTGAAGTTCGGCTCCATCCAGGATGTGGTCGGTCGGCGCCTGAAATACGACGGCGAGGTGGTCGAGGTCGAAGGTATCGGCGCCCAGCATGACGACTTCAATCAGGCGCCAACTAGTTTTGGCGGGGATGGCAATTTTACGGGCCGTACCCAGATCCGCGAGGGCACTATCAATGTACCCGTGGGCGTGGAAGCGGCCCCGATCGCGCCGCCCGATGCCCAGGGTGGCGGAGCCAACCTGCGTCCCTAGCAGAATGGCCATAACCAGACCTTAGTTGGGACCGAAGCCGAACCGAGATTCACGGCCGGCTTCGTGCCCTGACTATCCAGATAATGTCGATCTCACGGAATGTTGACCGCGTCCTGGCGCCCATGAATGTCCTTGCGCGGATGGAGTGATGATGATGCGATACATGGCCTGCGCCCTCCGCCAGCTCTTCCTCCTGTCTTTATTGGGACTTTTCAGCTTCCAGGCCTTTGGGGCGGACACCCTTACCGTCACCGCCGAGGGATTGGCCGACCCCAACGCGGAAACCTACCAACGCGACAAGGGACTTATGATCGATGATCTGCGCCAGGATGCCCGGCGACAGGTCATCGAAAAGGCCGTTGGCGCCTTCATCGACAGTTCTACCCTCGTTGAAAATTATGTGCTGCTGGAGGACCGAGTCTTTAGCCAATCCACCGGGCTCATCAAGCGCGTCATCAAGGAGAGTAATCCCTGGTTGGGAGAAGATGGCTTCATGCACATGCTGATCCAGGCCGAGGTGTTTGTCACGGGGGTCGAAGAGGCTCTTAAGGAAATGTCGCGCTCCTCGCGCGTTGGATACATCCGCCAGTATGGTGATCCCAAAATTTCCGTGGCCGTCTACGCCCAGGATGCGGCGCGTGGCAGTTGGGAGAGTCGCTCGGAAATCGCCGAAAACATCCTCAAGGAGCATATCTCCAGCTTTGGCTATCGGGTCTGGTCGGAGGAAATGACCAAGAAACTCAAGTCGGAGATGATGGAAACCTCCACCCTTGACAACCAGGTGGAGGCCACGGTGTCCGTCTCCCACCTGAAGGCATCCGATTTTTCCATCTATGGCACGGTCAAATTCGATGTCCGGAGTGTCACCCTGCAGGCTTCCGGGGTAAACGTCAAAAAACACGTCATCACCTCCTGGACCGTCAAGTGTGTCGACAACCATACCGGCGAGGAGATTTACTTCAATAACAAGGTACCACGACGCCATAGCTGGGCGAGCGAGGACGAGGCGGTACAAGACATCGGCAAGCTCATCGGTTCCGAGTTCTCCAAGGACTTCTTCGAACAACGCCTCATGAGCCCCAGCAAGGTTTACGAGCTGCGCGTGGTGGGTCTCCCCAATTACGATGTCGGGGTCCTGTTTAAAAAGGAACTGATTGGCCTCAGGCCGGTGATCAGGGTGGATTTCCGAAATTTCACCACTAACGGGATTTCCGTGTATGAAATTGAGTTCACCGGCAACAGCAACAACTTCGCCGAGCTGGTCAACAATGTCCTGGTCAAACCCCTGAACGCTAAATTTGGCGAGAAGGCCTTCCAACTCGACTCGGTGGAGCAAGGTGTCGTAAAGGTCAGCTTCCATGGCAACAAGGACCTAGACCGACTGCTGGCGGATTTCAATTCCAAGCCGCCGGCCGCCCTGGCTGCCGCCACCCCGGAACGGTTACGCCATATTGCTAAAGACGAGAGCAGCTTAAAAAAGCTGGAAGAGATCAATCCGGACGCAGTCGCCAAGCTCCGCGGCGGCGAGGGTACGGGCTCCGAGAGCTACCGTCAGGTGAAGGATTTCTAAAGAGTGGCATCCTGGCGCCCTCTAATGAGGGGTCAAACACAGTCGATGGGCTTCCCTGCCCGCCGTCGGAAATTTAACAAAACAATTAAACAGCGGCCTCGGTCCAACCCTTGTTGGTCTTGCAGGCCGTCGTCTTACCCTGGATGGTCTGGCCGTCCTTTTGGGCAACCTGCTCGATATTGCGGCATTGCTGACCGGAGGTATTAGTATAAATTTCGCCAGGAATAACGTAGCCGGTGGTCTTCTTGCCGGATTTCTTGGACGGAGTCGGTGATGTCCAGGCAATTTTCTGGTTCGGTTTTGCCACGGCAGCCTTCTGCATGGCCGCCTCCATGGCTATGCGCTCCTGCTCGTCCAATTGCGCACCAATAGCGGCGCCGATAACACCGCCAGCAATACCGCCAATCAGGGCCCCAATAACTGGGTTAACACCGCTGTTATGGGCAATGACGGCCCCTGCCAAGGCTCCTCCAGTTGCTCCAACGGCGGTACCCGTGGCTTGGTTGGAACCCGTGGTTGCTGTGCATCCACTAAGGCCCACACAAATCAAACAAGCAGCAATTGGCGTTCTCAAATTATTCATCTATCCGTCCTCTAGGCTACCCAGCATAACCACCGGTGGCACCCGCCACCGACTGGATGAAATATTAGCCCATGTAGCTAGCGAACGCGATCCTCACCAGGAAGCCGCTCCTTCCGCGACACCTTTCAGCATCTCGGCCACCTCGCGCATGGCGGGGCTGTTGGCGGTCTCTTCCTCGGGGATGTTGCGATGGACGATAAAGGTCTTGCCCTCCTGGCCTGGCAAGGCATAGATAGAGAGGATGAAGG
Organism: Chromatiaceae bacterium; assembly: GCA_044228695.1. Lineage (GTDB taxonomy): Bacteria > Pseudomonadota > Gammaproteobacteria > Chromatiales > Chromatiaceae > M0108. The sequence continues at coordinate 4,814 of JBGAUK010000099.1, forward strand.
GACAATTGACGAGGCGCTGGGGGTTCTCCTCGGTCATCTTGCGCGACAGGGTAGCGCTACAGAACTCGATGGACTCGGCGCGGCTATAGATGGGACCGCCGAGCCCCAGGTCCTTGCCGGTACGCTCCAGCATCTCACCCAGGTGCATGATGTTGTTGATATAGAGCCCCCGCTCCTGGATGGCGTTCTTGGCGCCATCCAGCACGGTGTCAAAGTCGCTTTCGCTCTCGTAGAGGGCGTAGGGCGCCGCCAGGACGAGACTCGGAAGGGCAAAGAGGGCGAGGGCAAAAAACGTCGGTTTCATCATGATTCCCATTGGCTGAAGACGAGGGGCAAGGTTCAATAAAGAGGCCGCCGGAGCGCCATGCTGTTTTATGGCGCTGTCCTGTGCGACAGAGGCTCGGGGACGCCAGCGCCTATGCCTGCTGTTGATCCTGGGGTTCCCGGGCCAGGTAACACAGCACTTTTTGTTCGAGCGAACTGGCCCAGATGGTCATGGCGCCCTGCTGCCGGTCGAGATCGATGACCCGCACGGCGTGCTCCCACCTCATCGCCTCGGGCACCAGATCCGCCAGCCGGTTCGGGGACTGCTCGAAGAAATCCAGGTCCCACAGATTACCCTCCCGGCCAGGGAAAATCGCCAGGTAGAGCATGTTCCACTCCACCAGGTCATTGAAAAAGTGGGTGCCGAGGGAGACATCGGGCACGAGATTCTCCCGCATCGCCACGACCTCACAGAGCACCGCCACCTTGTCGATCTCCGCGAAGGAGACCGGCACGCCAAGCAGCGGCATGGTGGTGCCCCAGCGCCCCGGCCCCAGCAGCATAACCTTGCGCCCCTGGTCATCGACGCGCAGGAGACGCCCGATCAGCCGCGCCACCGCATAGCGATCCTGGATGGGGAGATGCCCGTAAACACTGGGCATGACATAAATGATGCGATCAATCTCGTGCTGGCGACTCTTGCCGATCACGGCGCCCGCGGCCTCCAGAACGATTTTGCCCCCGGTCGCCGCGATCGGCAGATGGGCATCGGCGCTATCGGCGGCGATTTGCAAGGGACGACACTGGACGAGATTGATCCGGTAATCCTCGTCGTCGCTGAAGTTGGCGGTGAACTCGATGTCAACCGGATAGTCGTAGGCCTCCTCGATAATCCGCAGCATCTCCCGCATGTCCTTAACGAAGGGCGTATTGGACAAGAGGTGATCAAAGGTCAGGAGCCGCGCCTTGGGGGGTGGCAGGCCCTGATTCGCCGCGCGGCGGGCCAGACCCTCATCCGGGGAACTAAAGATGTGCAGCGGCAGGTCGTCCTTGCGACTGGTCATGTCGGTGAACTCGACCGCCACCACCTGGCTGGCATCCAGGTCGATCACGTCTACGCGCCGCTGGGAGTACTGCCGCACCTCCTCGTCGTCGCTCTCGGGCCGGCGCTTAGGCGCGTTGAGGGCGACCACCCGAGTATAGTCGTCGTCCGAGCGATCCACCGCCCGGGTGCCCAGCCCAAACACCAGCCTGACCATGCCGGCCGCGGGGTCGATCAACTTGTTCCAGGCATAGGGGTTCTTGGACAGCCCCACGCCGGCAATCTGGGGAAAGAAGTAATTCTCGTAACGGCGGCCCGATACCCGCTGCACCAGCAGCGACATCTGCTCGTCCCGGTCCAGCAAGCCACGCTGTTCCCGATAGCGCAGGGCCTTCTCGCTCAGGGTACTGGCGTAAATGGTCTTGACGGCGGCGATGAAATCGTCGAGACGTTTCTGGTGAGAGCCCTGATTGGCGCAAAAGACGCTCTCGTATTTGCCGGCGAAGGCATTGCCGTAGCTGTCCTCCAGCAGACTGCTGGACCGGACGATGATCGGCGACTGACTGAAGTAATCCAGCATCTCGACGAACTCCTCCATGAGTTCATTGGGAAAATGGCCGGTAATGATACGCCGGCGCGCCTCATGCAAGTCGTCGAGCAGGGCATCCTGACCCGTGATCTGACGCTGGCGATGAAGCCAGCAGCCGTTATCGACCAGGTAGGAATAGAAGATGTCGGAACCGATGAAGAAGGAATCGTGGGCCTCCAACAGCTCCCCCCAGCGGGGGTCCACCTTGCGCAGGATGGCCCGCGCCAACAACATGCCCACCGATTTGCCGCCGATCAGACCCGTACCTATGATCCGCTTCCAGATGGTCAGCAAATCGCCGAGGTCGAGATATTTTTCGGCCAGGCTTAGGACACGCTCCTCGCGGCTGAAGACCATCTGCGTCAGGGTGCGAAACACCTCCTGGGCCTCCTGGCCCAAATCCTCGCCCCGCTCTTGCTGCTCCCAGACCCGCTCCGCCTGCAGGAAGGTGCGGTTCCACTTGCCAAGACGAAAATGCACGGCGTCGAGGCCCGCCCAGGGCTTGGCGGTCAGGATCTCCGCGATCGTGGCGCTGTCCGAGATCGGCGTGAAATGATCGCCCTCCCAGACATGCAGCATGTACATGGTCGGCGAGTAGCGATGTTCGACCTTGCTCGGCTGAATATAGACCTTGCCCTTGCGACGATAGACCTCGGTCAGAATTTGAGTGGTGTGCGAGATCGGACCCGTGGCCTGCACCGAGTGGGTGTTGCGCTGGAGCGGGAAATAGGCCAGGGACTCCAGGTCGAAGACGTAGGGACAGGTCAGCATGAAGAAATTACCGAGCATCCGGTCGCTGGACCAGGCCTCGGCCAGGGTGGACAGACAGTCGAACAAAAAGAAGGCACCACGACCCGCTTCGCGGATCTCCCCCCGAACCTGAGTAATAAAACGCTCGAAGCCCAGGCTGATATCCAGGTGGCGGATCTCGCCCGCATCGCCCTCCTGGAGCAGAGGGGGATGATCGGCGAAGCGGAAGTAAATCAATCGGCGCCCCTCTTTCCGCGCCGCCCGGCAATAGGCCGGCACCAAGGGCGCGAAATCAGCGATGTCATCGATGTGCCAGACCAGGTTGTCACCGGGTAGCAAACCCCGGAAGACCCGGTCGAGGGCCGTGATGCCCGTGCTGAAGTGGGATTCGATCATGCGGATACCTGGGTCTGTGGCAAGCTGGCCGGCCCCAACCCAGCCGCCGCGGGGCCCAGACCAGAGAAATTGATGCGAATCGGGATTATACGACCTTGCCAAGCGGCGGGCCCAGGTTAGCCATCTGGGGCCCGCGAGACCGGTGGTTGGCTTGGGACGAGCCCCCAAGGTAACCCCGGGCCTGGCGTTACCCGAACATTGCGCGGCCCAGATCACGGGACTACAATATTGAAAAATCTTATAAATATATTCGGGCGTCATTCAGATTAAGAGCCTAGATGAGCTCTTGTCTTCGGATTAACGCTTCAACCTTCAGTCTTCATGAGCGGAATAAATCATGCTCACGCGTTACACCATCATGGTTTTCGGCCAGGAAGATGCCCTCTATTGGCAAGCGCACTGGTTAATTCTTAGCCTGCTCGCTCATGCCGAACCGCCCTACGATATAGCCATTGCCACGGATCACCCGGACTACTTCAATTGGTTTGGCGACGCCGTCAGAGTGCATGGCATGTCCGAACGGGACGTGAATCAATGGATAGGGCCGGAGGGGCACTTTTTTCGCGCCCTCATCAAGACCGTGGAATTCGGACTCGAATTGCAACCCGCCGCGGACGCGGTCTTCTACCTCGATTCCGACATGGCCCTCAATCGCAGTCTCGCCCCCGTGATCGCCGGGATAAAGGCGGGCGCCATCTACATGGATCGCTTTGAATACAATCTGTACGACAGCGGTCGCAAGGGCAATAAGGGCGCCAAAAAATTGTGGGCACAGGTCGGCGACCGGGAATGGTCGGAGATCACCATCGACCGCAAGACCCCCATGTGGAATACCGGCATTACCGGGCTCTCCGGCACCCATCTCCATCGGGTCAAAAAATCCCTGGCGGTCTGTGACGCCATCCTGGCCACGGGCGTCTTGCATCGGCTGACCGAACAGATCGCCATGAGCGCGGCCATGACGGCCAATAACCAGGAGATTCGCGAAGTCAATCCGGACGGACAGGAGCCCTACTTCACCCACTACTGGGCCAACAAACGGGGCTGGCGGGAGGCCATCACCGGTCACCTGGCCACGATTCATCACCGGGGCCTGTCCGTACCCGAGGCCGTACAATTCTTTCTGCAAAACCCCATCGATCGCCCGGCCAAGGTCAATAGAACCCGGAAATGGCATCGCTTCCTCGGGGTGCAACCGGTACGCTAACCGCCTTCCATCACTCGCCCACGGGCACAATTTCCCGCGGGCATATCAGACCTGAATTCCATGTTCACCGACAGTTCCATACTCATCACGGGCGGCACCGGCTCCTTTGGCAAGGCCTTCGTCAAGACCGTACTGGATGCTCACCCCAGAACCCGGCGACTGGTCATCTTTAGTCGCGATGAGCTCAAACAGTATGAGATGTCGCAGGTCTTCGACCCGGCCATCTATCCCAACCTGCGCTATTTCATTGGCGACGTCCGCGATTACAACCGCCTGAAGCGCGCCCTCGAAGGCATCGATACCGTCATCCATGCCGCCGCCCTGAAACAGGTGCCGGCCGCCGAGTTCAATCCCTCGGAGTTCATCAAGACCAACATTCTGGGCGCCCAGAATCTGGTCGATGCCTGCCTGGAATGCAACGTCAAGCGGGTCATCTCCCTCTCCACCGACAAGGCCGCCGCCCCCATCAATCTTTACGGCGCCACCAAGCTCTGTTCCGACAAACTCTTCACCGCCGCCAATAATATCCGCGGCCAGCGCGATATCCGTTTCGCCGTAGTACGTTACGGCAACGTCCTGGGCAGCCGGGGTTCCGTCGTCCCCTTCTTTCTCGCGCGCCGCAAGACCGGCATTCTGCCCATCACGGACCCCGAGATGACCCGGTTCAACATCTGCCTGCAGGAGGGGGTGGACATGGTCCTCTGGGCCCTGGAAAACGCCCATGGCGGCGAGATCCTGGTCCCCAAGATCCCCAGTTATCGCATTACGGACCTGGCCCAGGCCATCGGCCCCGACTGCCAGCACCCCGTCGTCGGCATCCGCCCCGGCGAGAAGCTCCACGAGGAGATGATCACCGCCAGCGACAGCTTCAACACCGTCGATCTGGGCCGCTACTTCGCCATTCTGCCCATGGCGGCCAAATACAGCGTTGACCAGTATTGCGAGCGCCAGGGCTGCCCCGCGGTCGAACCCGGCTATGCCTATAACAGCGGCACCAACCCCCACTTTCTCACGGTCGAGCAGTTGCGCCTCATGGTTCAGCAAGAAATGAACGTGACCCTATGAGGCCGGGGACCCCCAGCATGATCCCCTATGGCCGCCAGGAGATCACCGCCGCCGACATCGCCGCCGTCACGGCGGTGCTGAATTCCGACTTTCTCACCCAGGGCCCGGCGATTCCGCGCTTCGAGCAGGCCATCGCCGCCTATTGTGGCGCCGCCCACGGCGTGGCGGTCAATTCCGCCACCAGCGCCCTGCATATCGCCTGTCTGGCCCTCGACCTCGGCCCTGGCGACTGGCTCTGGACCTCGCCCAACACCTTCGTCGCCTCCGCCAATTGCGGGCGCTATTGTGGTGCCGCGGTGGATTTCGTCGATATCGACCCGGATACCTACAATCTGAGCCCCAAGGCCCTGGCCGCCAAGCTGGAAGTGGCCGCGGCCAGCGGCCGGCTGCCCAAGATCCTGGTCCCGGTCCACTTCGCCGGCCAGCCCTGCGACCTGGAGGCCATCGCCGCCCTGGGTCAGCGCTACGGCTTTCGTATCATCGAAGACGCCTCCCACGCCATCGGCGGACGCTATCGGGGACAGGCCATCGGCAACTGTCGCTACAGCGACATTACCGTCTTCAGCTTCCACCCGGTCAAGATCATCACCACCGGCGAAGGCGGCCTGGCCACCACCCAGGACCCCGCCCTGGCCGAGCGCATGGCCCGTCTGCGCAGTCACGGCATCACCCGCGACCCGGCCGGGATGCGGGGGGCATCCGAGTGCCCCTGGTATTACCAGCAGATCGAGCTGGGCTTCAACTATCGCATCACCGATATCCAGGCCGCCCTGGGCCAGAGTCAACTGCAACGGGTCGACGACTATGTCGCGCGCCGCCAGCGCCTGGCCGCGCGTTATGACCGGGGCCTCGCCGCCCTGCCCCTGCGCCTGCCCTATCGCGATCCAGCGCATCAGTCGGCACTCCACCTCTACCCCATTCAGGTCCGGGGCGAACGGGGCCGGGTCTTCGCGGCCCTGCGCGAGGCCGGGATTGGGGTCAATGTCCACTACATCCCAGTGCATGCCCAGCCGGACTTCGCGCGCTTCGGCTTCAAGCACGGCGACTTTCCCCAGGCCGAGGCCTACTATGCGAACGCCATCAGCCTGCCGCTCTTCCCCACCATGACCGAGGCCGAGCAGGACCGTGTGATGGCGGTGCTCGCCACCGCTCTGGCCTGAAGGCGGGCGGCAGCAACCCCCTCAACTCCCTTGACAGGCCCTGACCGCATGGCGAACCGCACCCTCATCATCGCCGCCCACCCCGATGACGAAGTCCTCGGTTGTGGCGGCGCCATCCTTAAGCTCACGGCGGCCGGCGCCGAGGTGCACATTGCCTTCCTGGCCGACGGCATCGGGGCGCGCAACCCGGACCCCGCCCGGCGGGAGGCGGAACTGGCAACAAGGCGCGCCGCCGCCGAGGCCGCCGCCCGCATCCTGGGCGTCGCCTCCCTGAGCTTTGACGACCTCCCCGACAACCGGCTGGACAGCATCCCCGTGCTGGACATCACCCAGAAAGTGGAGGCCCTGATCGACCAGCATCGCCCCACCTGCCTCTTCACCCACCATGCCGGTGATCTCAACATCGACCACCGCCGCACCCATCAGGCCGTCATCACCGCCTGCCGGCCCCAGCGCGGGCACCCCGTCCGCACCCTCCTCTGTTTTGAGCAGCCCTCCAGCACCGAGTGGCAGCCCCCCGGCTCCGGCCTGGCCTTCACGCCCCATTGGTTCGTGGACATCAGCGCCACCCTGGAGGGCAAACTCGCGGCACTGGATGCCTATGCCGCCGAGTTACGTGACTGGCCCCACCCCCGCTCACGCCAAGGCATCGAGCACCTGGCGCGCTGGCGGGGCGCCAGTGTCGGTTGCGACGCCGCCGAGGCCTTTATGCTGGCGCGCCATCTGCAATAAGTCATTAGCCACCCCATCCTGAAAATGGTTATCCCAAAAAACTATAGATGATTCAAGCAAGTTGCGTGAAAGCACGGATAGGCCTATTATTTCTCGCCCCTTGAAAGGCTTGGGTGGTTCATCACCATTGCCCTAGCCGTTCCTGGATAAACTGCGTGGGCAAAGTATCCGCGCAAGCTTCACATTTACCCACTGAGACGGGCTCCGCCCGAAGAAAAATCTATGTCATCCAATACAAAGGCAATCGCAGCATTCGTGGCCGAGGTCGTCGCCAAGAACCCGAATGAGCCGGAATTCCATCAAGCCGTTCATGAGGTCGTGCAATCAGTCTATCCGGTGGTCGAGGCCAACCAGGCCTATCGCGAGGCGCGCATCCTGGATCGACTGGTCGAGCCCGAGCGCGTGATCATGTTCCGCGTCCCCTGGCTCGACGACCAGGGCCAGATCCAGATCAATCGCGGCTACCG
>JBGAUK010000009.1:0-68373 GCA_044228695.1 Chromatiaceae bacterium
GCCTGTGCCTATCTCGATGACCAGATTCATTTCAGCGGCGATGTGCCGGATGAGGCCAGCCTGAGTATCCTCAAGAACTGGCTGGACACCTACGACCGTCGCCGGGTCTCGGCCTGCGCCGCCATACCGCCGAGCCTGGAAAAATTTCCGGCGCTGGTGCGCTTCGCCAGCGGCCTGCTGTACCTGCCCCTGACAGATCAGGATTTTGTCCTCCTGATGCGGGCGGAGCAGGTGGAAAACGTCTCCTGGGCCGGCAAGCCCCGGGACGACTCGGACAGCCGGGACCCGCTGATGGAACTCACCCCCCGCACCTCCTTCCAGGTCTGGAGCGAAATGACGCATGGTCAGGCCCTGCCCTGGCTGGATACCGACCTGGAGGGCGCTGCCCTGCTGCGGGAGATGCTGATCGAGCACATCGACCGCATCCGGCTGGAACGCCTGGCCCTGTCCGACCCCCTGACGGGGCTCTGCAACCGCGCCATGTTCGAACGCAAGCTGCAGGAAGCGGTCACCCTAAGCCTGCGGGACGAGGTGCTGTCGGCGGTGCTCATGATCGACCTGGACCGCTTCAAGCCGGTCAACGATCAGTATGGTCACGCGGCGGGTGACGCCCTCCTGGTCCAGGTCGCCGAGCGCCTGCGCCAACAGGTGCGGGGACGGGATGTGGTGGCCCGGATCGGGGGTGACGAGTTCGCCATCATCCAGTTTCATGTCGCCAGCATCCAGGACGTCGATGCCATCGCCGCGCGGGTGCTGGAGGCCCTGCGCAAACCCTATGAGGTCCTGGGCCATAGCGTCGAAATAGGCGCCAGTATCGGGGCCTCGGTGTGTCCCCAGGACGCGGCGGAGCAGGATAGCCTGATGCAGCGCGCCGATCTGGCCCTCTACCAGGTCAAGCGCGAGGGCCGCAACGGCTTCCAGCTCTTCGATCAGGATATGCTCCCCGAGGATGCGCGTCCCAAGTCGCTGCGCGAGGAACTCACGGCGGCCATCGAAGGCAATAGCCTGCATTTTGTCTATCAGCCCATCCTGCACGCCCGCACCGGCAGCCTGCAGGCCTTGGAGGCCCTGGTACGTTGGAATCACCCGCGGCGCGGCTGCCTCTCCGGCACCGAGGTGATGGGCATGATCGAGCAGTACCGTCTGTCCACCGCCTTTGCCTATTGGGGCTTGGGCCAGGTCGTCCGTCAGGCCCGGCAATGGCACCGGATGGGCTACGACCTGGTGCCCATTTCGATCAACATGTCGGCGCTGCAATTTCTCGACGCCGACCTGGCCGAGCGGTGCGTCCAACTGTCTCGGGAACTGGATTTCAGCCTGGAATGGCTCCGCTTCGAGGTTGAGGAGACGGTCTTGCAGGCCGATCTGGCCCGGGTCGCGCCCCGCATCCAGGGCCTGTCCGCTCTGGGGGTGCTGACCCAGATCGATCACTTTGGCCGCGGTCTCCTGCCGCTGCTGGACTTGCCCGCCCTCCAGGTCAGCCGCTTGAAGATCAACGCCAGTCTCTTGCAGAAACGTCCGGTACAAGAGGGCATCAGGCCCGTGGCGGCCCTGATTTGCTCGGTGGCCAAGGCCTTGAATATTCCTGTCATTGTCACCCGCATCGAGAACGAGGAGATGCTTCGGGAGGTCAATCGCCGGGATTTCGAGCTGGTCCAGGGCCATGCGGTCGCCCCCCTGCTGGAGGCGGCGGAGGTCCCAGACTGGCTGGGCCAGGGGGGCAGGCCCTAGCCCAACCGACCCCCCGGGCCCGGCCTCTGGCCGGAGTGGCCATCCCCGGCTAGGGCAAATAGACGGTCCGGTAGCTCACCTTGCCATCCCGGTACTCGTAGAGGCGAAAGGTGCCCTGTCGCCCCCAGGAACCGGACACGGGGGGGGCCACGAAGAGGGGCACATCGCCGATCCAGTGCAGTTCGTCCTTGTGGTAGTGACCCGTGAAGACCGCCTTGACGTTATGGCCGCGCACCAGGGCCTCCCAGCGCTGGCGGTTCTCCGCCGGCCAGCCGGGATAGAGGACGTTGCGAAAGTAGCCACCCACGGGCGGGGTGTGCTGGAACAGCAGAACTGGCCGGTCGCCCGCCTGCTTGAGGGCCTTCTCCAGCTCCGCCAGGGGGTCGTAGCCGGTGAAGACGGGCCAGTCCCGTGCCAGCGTCTCGACATAGAGGAAGATGGCCACCACCCCGCCGAATTCCTCGCTGCGCACCAGGGGGCCGAAGCGTTCCAGATAGACGGCGAGGGCCTTGTCCGCGTCGTTCTTGTGCAGATCATGGTTGCCGGGAACATAGAAGTGGGGCGCCTGCAGGCCCGCCATCACCTCCAGGGTCTGGTCCACCACCGCCGGCTCCAGGATGAGGTCCGCCAGGATGTCGCCCGTGTGGGCGACAAACTCCACCGGCACCGGGAGCTGATTGATCAGCTCGACCACCCGCCGGCCGCGCTCCAGGTTGTCATCGGCCCCGAAGTGGCTGTCGGTCATTTGTACGAAGTAGAAGTGTTCCGCGGCGGCCTTGGCGGGGACCGCCAGGACCCAGATGAGCAGGAAGAGGCCGAGAGGCGCGCGGGGTAGGGGGCTCATGGCGGGGAACCTCATGGAGGGTCAAGGGAAGGGCGACGGGACACCTGGAAATGTGGGCGGGGGCGCGAACGGCAAGGCGGGCGGTGCGGCTGAATGCGGGCCGGATCGGCAAAAACGCGGATTTCGCCCCCGCCAATTTGCTAAACTCCCGCGCTTGTTGTTAGCCAACCAGGAAGCGCAGCCGTTGCAATGAACCTCAATACCACGGAAGAGATCATCGAAGACCTGCGTCAGGGCAAGATGGTCGTCATCATGGATGACGAGGACCGGGAGAACGAGGGCGACCTGCTCCTGGCGGCGGACCGGGTGACGCCGGAGGCGGTGAACTTCATGGCCAGGTATGGCCGGGGGCTCATCTGCCTGACCCTGACCAAGGAGCGCTGCGAGCGGTTGCGGCTGCCCCTCATGGTCCTGGATAACCAGGCCCCCCATTCCACCGCCTTTACCCTCTCGATCGAGGCGGCCAGCGGCGTCACCACCGGCATCTCGGCGGCGGATCGGGCGACGACCATCCGCGCCGCGGTCGCCACCGAGGCCCAGCCCCGGGACCTGGTGCATCCAGGGCATATCTTCCCCCTCATGGCCGAGCCCGGTGGCGTTCTGGTGCGCGCCGGTCATACCGAGGCGGGCTGCGACCTGGCGCGGCTGGCGGGTCTGGAGCCAGCGGCGGTCATCGTCGAGATCCTCAACGAGGATGGCGGCATGGCGCGGCGCCCGGACCTGGAGCGCTTCGCCGCCGCCCATGACCTCAAGATCGGCACCATCGCCGACCTGATTCACTATCGCGTCAGCCATGAAAAGACGGTCAAGCGCGAGTGCGATTGCGAGCTGCCCACCGAGTTCGGCACTTTCCGCATCCTGGCGTATCGGGACAGTATCGATAACGACCTGCACCTGGCCCTGGTGCGGGGCACCATCGCCCCCGAGCGTCCGGTCCTGGTCCGCGTCCATCTCCAGAATTCCCTTTGTGACCTCTTTGGTACCCAACACCCCGGTTGTGGCTGGCCCCTGCGGGAGGTGATGCGCCAGGTGGCCAAGGCGGAGGAGGGGGTCATCGTGGTTCTGCGCAATCGCGACCGGGTCGAGGACCTGCTGGGCCGTTTCAAGGCCCTCGGGCCCGGCATCCCGGCGGCGGAGGGGCTGGCCGCGCGCCGGCAGGATCGCAGCGAGCTCCGGACCTATGGTATCGGCGCCCAGATCCTGGCGGACATCGGGGTGCGCAAGATGCGCGTCATGAGCGCCCCGCGGGCCATGCACGGCATCTCTGGCTTTGAACTGGAAGTGGTCGAATACGTCGGTAGCGACATCAGTTAGCGGTTCCCGGGATCATGTATCCGGTCGCCGGGGGGACCGTGGGAACCGGGGGCGAAAGCGTATGCCCTTAAGCCACGACCCGCGGTGGCCAGAGCCATTTTCTCAATCCTGACAGCCTTTAATCCGTAACACCCATCGGTAATGACCATGATCAAGACCCTAGAGGGCGACCTGCGGGTTGCCAACACGCGCTATTGCCTGCTGGTATCGCGCTTCAATGCCTTTGTAGTGGAGAGCCTGCTGGCGGGCGCTATCGACACCCTCAAGCGCCACGGTGCCGAGGAGTCCGACCTGGTGGTGGTGCGCGTCCCCGGCGCCTTCGAAATGCCAGTGGTCGCCCAGCGCATCGCTGCCAAGGGTGGGTTCGACGCCATCGTCGCCCTCGGCGCCGTCATTCGCGGCGGCACGCCCCACTTCGACTATATCGCCGGGGAGTGCGTTAAGGGCCTGGCCCATGTCAGCCTCCAGTACGGCCTGCCGGTGGCCTTCGGCGTCCTGACGGTGGATTCGATCGAGCAGGCCATCGAGCGGGCGGGCACCAAGGCGGGCAACAAGGGCGCCGAGGCGGCCATGTCCGCCATCGAGATGGTCAACGTGCTGCGCCAGCTCGACTGAGATGTCAGGACGCCGTAGCCAGGCGCGGCGCTATGCCGTGCTCGCCCTCTATCAGTGGCAGATCACCGGCCTGGCGCCGGCCGATATTGTCCGTCATTTCTTTGATGACCCCGCCTGGATGCAGGTGGTTGCCGAGGGGCTGGGCCTCCACAAGGGCGAGCAGCAATCGGTGGCGGACGCCCTCTATGACATGGCCCTCTTTCAGGCGCTGGTGCGGGGCGTGCCCGAGCAGGTCGAGGACCTGGACCGCCAGCTCCAGACTGTCCTCGACCGGCCCTTGATCCAGGTCACCCCCGTGGATCTGGCCATCCTGCGGCTCGGGGTTTACGAGCTGGTCCACAGCCCCCGCATCCCCTTCCGCGCCATCCTCAACGAGGCCGTGGAACTGGCCAAGGAATTTGGCAGCACCGATGACAGCCATCGCTACGTCAACGGCATCCTCGATCGGCTGGCCCGCACCCTGAGGCCGGAGGAATTCACGGACGCCCCCGCCCCGGAGACCCCGCGGACCTCCCGCAGGACGTCTGCGCCGGGCTCAAGGCGCGCCCGGTCCGCCGCCACGCCGCCGGAGGCGCCGGCGACCCTCGCGACAGCGGAGCCCCCATTGGCGCCGGTCCCGGACGGCGACGCCTGAGGCGTCCTTGTCGGAATTCGCCCTCATCCGCACCCACTTCGCCCGGCTCGGGGCGGAGCGGGGCGATGTCGTCCTGGGGGTAGGCGACGACTGCGCCCTGTTGCGGGTGCCGCCGGATCAGGAACTGGCGGTCAGCATCGACACCCTGGTGGCCGGCGTCCATTTCCTGGCCGATGTCGATCCCCGGGCCCTGGGCCACAAGTGTCTGGCGGTGGGCCTGAGCGATCTCGCCGCCATGGGGGCGACACCGGCCTGGGCGACCCTGGCCCTGACCCTGCCAGCGGAGGACCCAGCCTGGCTCGGGGCCTTTGCCGCGGGTTTCGACGCCCTGGCCCGGGCCCATGGGGTGGCCCTCGTCGGTGGCGACACCACCCGCGGGCCCCTGAGCATCGCGGTCCAGGTCCATGGCCTGGTGCCAGCGGGGCAGGCCATCCGCCGCTCCGGGGCCCGGCCCGGCGATCTGGTCTGCGTCAGCGGCACCCTGGGCGACGCCGGGCTGGCCCTGCGCGGCCTGCTGGCGGGTAAGCCCGTCGCGGCCTTCCCACGCGCCCGTCTGGAGCGGCCGACGCCGCGGCTGGCTCTGGGTCTCGCCCTGCGGGGCCGGGCGACGGCCATGATCGACATCTCCGACGGCTTGCTGGCGGACCTGGGGCATATTCTGGAGGAGAGCGCCGCCTGGTCAGGCGCCCCGGAGCCCCACCGGCTCGGCGCCGAGATCCGCCTGGCCGACCTGCCCCTGTCACCGCCCCTGCGGGCTCATCTCGCCATGTCCCCGGACTGGGCCTTGCCATTGGCCTCGGGTGACGACTATGAACTCTGCTTCACCCTGCCCCCGGATCAGGTGGCCAGCCTTGCCGCCCTCTCCCAGCGACTGGACTGCCCCCTGACCCCCATCGGCCGCATCCTGGCCGGGACCGAGGGGGAGGCTGGCACGGGACTGATCTGCCGCTGCCCGGATGGCTCCACCTGGAACCCCCCGCGGACGGGGTTCAATCATTTCCCGGACTCGGACTTAGGGCTATGACCGACCCCGCACCCATCAATCCCCGTTGGGACTGGCGGCGGCCTCACCACTGGATCGCCTTCGGCTTTGGCGCGGGCCTCTCGCCCCTGGCCCCGGGCACGGCCGGCACCCTCGCCGCCATTCCCCTTTATCTGGTCCTCCAAGTCCTGTCGCCCCTGGCTTACCTGCTGATGCTGGCGGTCCTGTTTCTGGTGGGCCTCTGGGCTTGTGATAAGACCGCCCAGGAACTCGGCGCCAGCGATCCCGGCGCTATCGTCTGGGACGAGATCCTCGGTTTTCTGGTCACCATGGCTCTGGCGCCCCCGGGGTGGATCTGGATTCTCCTCGGCTTTATCCTCTTTCGCCTGTTCGACATCCTCAAGCCCTGGCCCATCGGGGCCCTGGACCGGCAGGTCAAGGGTGGCCTCGGCATCCTCCTGGACGACCTGGTCGCCGGGGTCATGGCCTGGGGTCTCCTGCAACTTCTGATAGCCCTGAGCCGCTAACCCCTAGCCCGGGGTTCCCATCCTTATCCTGGAGCCCGACCCTCATGCCCATCCCGTCCCGATTCGCGACTTCCCACCCCATGAACCGCCGGCGCTTCCTCGCCACCGCCACGGGTCTGGCCCTGGCAGCGCTCACCCCGTCCGCCTGGGCCCTGGACAAGGGCCTGACACCTCTGGAGTCCCCCACGCCTGCGCCAGCCTTGCGGCTGCAAGACCTGCAGGGCAAGACCATCGATCTCGCTCAATACCGGGGGCGCGTGGTGCTGGTGAATTTCTGGGCCACCTGGTGCCCGCCCTGCCGCAAGGAGTTCCCCTCCCTGGGCCGGGTGCGCAAACTCTTCAAGCCCGAGGACTTCGAGGTCCTGGCCGTCAACGTGGACGAAGACCGGGCAACGGCCCTGGCCTTCGCGGGGTCGCCAGGCTTCCCCATCCTGCTCGACACCAACTCGAAGGCCACCATGACCTGGCCGATCAAGGGCCTGCCAACCAGTTTCATCATCGATACCCAGGGGCGGCTGGCCTACAGCCTCGCCGGGGAACAGGAATTCGATGACCCCGAGGTGGTGGATGCGATCCGGGGCCTGCTACAACACTGAAGGGCGAGCCGCTGCTCCAAACCCTGGGCGGGGTCAGTGCCCGGCTGGCGCCCGGCCTGTCCCGCGGTCAGGGCGGGATGGCCCGAAAGTCCTTGAGCCCCGCCAGGGCCTCCTGAAAGCGCAGACCTTTCACGGCCTGGGCCACGCGCCCATAGGGACCGGCCAAGTCCGTCCCCGCCAGCAGAGCCTCCACGGCCTCGCTGGTGCGCTTGGCGTTGAAGCGGTTGCGCGCCAGTAAATTCTCGAGTTCCGTCAGCAGGCTGTCGAGTTGGGCGGTATCCAGGGGCTCGGCGGGCGGGGGGGCGGGCGTGGCCTGGGCCTCCACCGCCAGCCAGGGCGCCGTGGCCTCCTGGAGCTGCCGCAGGCCTTCCTTGAACTCCTGGCGCAGGGAGGCAAGATCCGCCTCGCCGGCTTTGAGGGCCTGCTCCAGGCGCTGGGCGGCGGCTGCCAGGTCCATGGCGCAGAGGGTGCCGGCGGAACCCCGGAACTTGTGCAGGCCCGCGGCGGCGGCCGTGAGATCACCCGCGTCCAGGTTGGCCTCAATGGCGGCCACCTGGTTCTCCGCATCGGCGGCGAACCGGCCCAGGAAGGTGAGGAAGAAGGACCCATCCCCCTCGAACTGGCGCGCGGCACGCTCGCCGTCGATGCCGGCGATGATGGGAAAGCCGGAGGCGGTGGCGACGGGCGCCGCTCCGGAGGGTGCCGTCGATGCCGCCGACGCCCTCATTGCCTCTACTGTCGACGCCCCCGGCACGGGTGCTGCCGTGACCCTGGGTGCCTCCATCCTGGGCCCTGCCCCCCCCGCCGGTACCGTCGCTACCGCCGGCGCCCCCCCCGCCGGTGCCGCCCTGGCCTCCGAGACGGGTCCTATCCAGCGCGCCAGGACCGTTGCCAACTGGTCCAGTTCCACGGGTTTGGGGACAAAGTCGCTGACCCCCGCTTCAAACATGTGGCGCTGCTCATCCCGCAGCACGCCGGCGCTGAAGGCGATGACCGGCAGGTCGGGGAGCTTGAGATCCTGGCGGATCAGGCGCGTCGCCGCGAAGCCGTCCAGATTCGGCATCTGCATGTCCATGAGGACGGCATCGAAGCCCTGGGGACTGGCCCGCAGCCGATCCAGGGCCTCCCGGCCGTCGGCGACCAGGGTGGCGCGCGCGCCCTCCCGTTGCAGAAAGAGGGCGATGACGTCCAGGTTGATCTGGCTGTCGTCGGCGACCAGGATGCGTGCCCCCGCCAGGCGAGGCCCCGTCAGGGCCCGCCCTGTACCGATCGTTGCCGACCGCTCGGCGGGCGCGACCCGCCCCAGGCTGAGTTCGAACCAGAAGGTACTGCCCTGACCCAGGATGCTGTCCACCCCGATGCGTCCGCCCATGAGTTCCACCAGGCGCTTGCTGATGGAGAGTCCCAGCCCGGTGCCCCCGAAGCGGCGGGTGGTACTGCCATCCGCTTGGCTGAAGGGGACGAATAGCTTGGCCAGGGTCTCGTCATTCATGCCAATGCCGGTATCGCGGACCTCGAACCGCAGACGCAGGCCATCCTCCGTCGCCTTGAGGGACTTGACGCTCAGGTGGACCGCGCCCGCGCTGGAAAACTTGATGGCATTGCCGGCCAGATTCACCAGTACCTGTTCCAGGCGCAGGCGGTCGCCGACGAGATCGGCCCGAAGTTCCGGCGCCTCGACGCGCCAGGCGAGTCCCTTGGCCTGGGCCATGGGGCCCATCATGGCCTCGATCTGGTCGAGCAGACTGGGGAGGGCGAAGGGTTGGGCATCGATGCGCAACTCCCCGGCCTCGATGCGGGAGAGGTCGAGAATGTCGTTGAGGATACCCAGCAGGCTGCGGCCCGCGGAGCGGATGCGTCCCAGCATGTCGCGCTGGCGCGGGCTCCAGGCCTCGTCCTCCAGCAACTGGGCCAGGCCCAGCACGGCGTTGAGCGGCGTGCGGATCTCGTGGCTCATGTTGGCGAGGAATTCGGTCTTGGCCCGATCGGCGGCCTCCGCCCGCACCAGGGCACCCTTGAGCCGCTCGCGATCGCGGCGCAGTTGTTCCATCTGCTCCTCGATGGTGGCCTGGTCGGCGCGGTTCTGGAGCAGGGCACCGATCTGCTGGGCGAAGACGGCGAAGGACTCCAGATGCTCGTCCCCGAGCCCGCCGTGGAAGTCCCCGGTGGCCCTACTGACCCCGACGATGAGCAGGGCGAAGCGGGTGCCGCCGGGACCAGCGCAGAGGCTGATGGCCAACTGGCGCAGCCCCCCCAGCGCCAATTCCGCCAGTTCCGGGGCGGAGCAGAGGGTGGCCCCGGGGCGCTGGAAACGCTCCGAGGCGATGACACCCCGCAGATCCTGGGGATCAAAGGCGCCGGACGGCACCCCGACCGCGGCGTAGGGAGCCTCCCCAGGGCGGCCCATGGGGCTGGTCGGCCAGAGGAGCGCAAACTCCACCTCGTACAACTCCAGCGCCGTTTCGACGGTGAGCTCGGCGAACCGCCCCGGTTCGTGGATGCTGATGGCC
This sequence comes from Chromatiaceae bacterium, assembly GCA_044228695.1. GTDB lineage: Bacteria > Pseudomonadota > Gammaproteobacteria > Chromatiales > Chromatiaceae > M0108. The sequence goes on from JBGAUK010000009.1 coordinate 9,754, forward strand.
CGGGTGTTGTAGGACTGGATACCCGCGAAGCGCTCTAACTCCCGGTCGAGGCGGTCGCGGGTCTCGTTCAGTCGTTGCTGAACCACCGAGAGGCGCGCCAGGTGTTCCTGCAGCGCGACGATCTCGGCTTGCGCCTCCGGGGGGTGAGTCTCGTTCATGGGGGGAGACGCGGTTGGGTGGTTGAAAACTAGGTGGCCTGGGCGCGGCACAGGGCATAGATGGCCGTGGTGTAGTTGTGATATTCGTTGTTACCGCCCAGGCGGGCGAACTCACCGAAGCCGTACATGCCGAGCCAGGGGGGAATCTGGCCGTCGCGGGAGAGGGGAAATTGCATGCGACTCACCAGTTCTTCCTTCATCACCCGGTTGAAGAGGAAGCGCCCGCGCGCCAGGCAGTCGGCGTGAAAGACGGCGACGATCTCCCGCCCGGCGATGCGCGCCACCATCTGGTCCATCATGCGATCCATGTCATTGAAGATGCGGTCCTCGTCACGCACCGTCAGCCACAGACGGGTACCCTCGGGGCAGCTGGTGGCATAGTGCATGGCGCCGTCCGGGTCGCGCTTGGTGACCACCCGCAGGATGTGGTCGTTGCCGTATTCGGCGGCCAGCTCGGGAGACAAGCGTTCCGCCAGGGCGCCGATCGGGATGGTGTCGCCACAGGAGGCGGACTCGGTCAGGGCCAGGCGTCGGGTGAATTCCCCCCAGGCCGGGCGGCCGTCGAGTTCGAGGATGCGGTTGCCCTCGGAGCGGGTCACTACTAGCGGCTCGCCCACGGCGATAAAGCCATGGGTGGCCTGGGTGATGACCTCCAGGCTGGGATCGGCGAAGCCCACCGCGTAGGCGGCGTGCTCAAAAACCTTGTCATCCACCATCTGGAAGCTGGCAATACCCTTCATATTGTCGGCGGAGGTGGCGCCGAAAATGGTGACTTGGGGCCCGAACACCGACTCGATGCCGGCGATGCAGCGGTCGTCGGCGATATCGATGCCGGAGGCCAGCAAATAGACCATATTGACGCCGCTATTGGTGGCCTTGAGCTGGGCCGCCAGCTCGGCGGCCTTCTCAAAGGAGTTGTGACCGTAAATGCCATCCACCGCCGCCACGGCGATCTCGGCGGCGCCGCGCACCGCCATGATGGCCAGGTCCTTCATGGATTCGCTCACCCCCTCCCGGCCGACGATGCCGCAGCAGGAAGATCCGACCACCCGGGCGCTGGGGGCGAGCCGGCGGGTCTCGGCCAGCAGGGCAGGATAATCGTGTCCCAGGGAGGCGTGGATGATCACCAGGTCACAGTCGGTGTTGCCCTCGCCGAGGGCAGCCTCCAGACACTCGGCGATGGCGCGACGCGAATTCACCATGCGGGTACTGGCGGAAAAGAACTGCAACATGTCTTGGTCCTCGGGTGGTGGCGAAAGATGAAAATGTACCAGGAATTTGCCCCGCGGCGTGAGAGTCAGGAGGCTTGTTGGCGGGACACTGGAGGGAAACGGGGCGAGATCGCCCCGCTTGATCCGGGGGCTAGGGGTTGCCATCCGGGGTCGTCACTAACCTCTGTCCCACGGAGATGAGCTGGATATGGCCGACATCCTTGCCGCACAGGGCTGGGGGTTGGTTTGAGCCTCACCCTCGGGCGCGGGTCATGCACACCCGGTTGCGGCCCTGCCGCTTGGCCTCGAAGAGTTGGAGATCGGCCGCCTCGATGAGACCGGAGGGCGAGGTCTCCGGCGTTGGTTGGCGGAGGGCGGCACCGATGCTGATGGTTACCCAGGGGGAAATCGGCGAGTCACCATGGGGTATCTGGAGCGCCTCGACAGCGGCCCGGATCTTCTCGGTCACTGCCGCCAGGGCATTGGCATCCAGGTCACTGAAGAGGCAGACAAACTCCTCCCCGCCATAGCGGGCCACGAAATCGCCTCCGCGCTTGAGTGCCGCGGTCAAGGCGTCGGCAACCGCGCGCAGGCAGTCATCACCGCTGAGGTGGCCGTGAGCGTCGTTGTATTGCTTGAAGAGATCCACATCGATCATGGCCGCCCCTAGCTGATCACCGGAGCGGATCGAACGTCGCCATTCCTCATCGAGTCGCGCATCGAAGGCCCGGCGGTTGGGTATGCCGGTCAAGCCATCGACGTGGGACAGGCGTTCGAGGATGTCCCGCTGATGCTTGAGTTCCAGATGGCTTTTGACGCGCACCCGGACGATGGGCTCCTTGAAAGGCTTGGTGATGTAATCCACCGCGCCCAATCCCAAACCTCGGGTCTCGTCCTCTACATCCGCCAGGGCGGTAATGAAGATGACCGGTATTGCTCGGAGGAGCGGGTCCGCCTTGAGCGCAGCGCAGACCTGATAGCCGTCCATGTCGGGCATCATGACGTCCAGCAAAATCAGATCCGGGGCACAGGTCTCCGCCAGTTTCAGGGCCTGGCGCCCGTTAGTGGCGGCGGAAATCTCATGGCCGTCATCAACCAGCATCCTGCTCAAGACCCGGATGTTGTCAGGCACGTCATCTACGATCAAGATGCGCATGACATGCCCCTAATGGGTGTTACCGCATGGTTCATGGCCTTCTCCCTAACTACTACTTGAGTTATACCTATTAGGGCAATGATGCCGCATTTCGCGAAAATCTTCCCGACTCGTGAGTCCCCGACCCATCCCCCCGCCTCAAACCTCAGGTAGCCGGACGATGTTGTCCTTTAAAGACCCCTCGCGCCAGGCGCGCCCTCTGTTCCAGGCCCTACCCGGCGTGATACTGGCCGGCGGCCTGGCATTGACCTGGCTGCTGGGGGCACAACTGGCTGGCCACGAGCGCGCTTTGGAACGGGCGGAATTTGAACTCCGCGTCACCGAGATCGTCAGTAGTCTCCAGCGACGGATGCTCGCCAACGCCCAGATTCTACATGGGGTGGCCGGACTTTTCGCCAGCGGCGGCGCGGTCACCCGCGATGAATTTCACCGCTATGTGGAGGCGCTGCGGCTCCCCGAGTCCTTTTCTGGTATCCAGGGGATCGGCTACGCGACCCTGGTGCAGACCGCCGAGAAGGCGCGCCACCTGGCCTTCATGCGCGCCCAGGGCCTCCCCGACTACGACATCCACCCGCCCGGGGACCGGGAGGCCTACTCGGCGGTTATTTTCGTCGAGCCCTTTGACTGGCGGAACCAGCGCGCCATCGGCTTCGACTTGTTGACCGACCCGGTGCGCGCCGCCGCCGCGGCCAGCGCCCGAGATGAAAACCAGGTGGCCCTGTCCGATCCGGTGACCCTGAAACAGGAAACCGACCAGGACGTCCAGGCCGGGGTCCTGATCCTTCTACCGGACTATCGCCCCGATCTCCCGCTGGATACCCCCGAGCAACGGCGGCTAGCCCTACGGGGCTGGATCTACGCGGCCATCCGCGTACAGGACCTGATGGACGCCTATCTGGGGGGCGAATATCCCGAATTATCGCGGCGGCTCGCCATCGAAATACACGCGGGGGACTCCCAGAGTCCCGATACGCTGCTTTTCAGTTCCAACCCGGAGCCGGCCACCAGGCACTATCAACTTGTTGGCGAACGCTGGATGACCTTTGGGGGCAATGAATGGAACATCCGGATTGCGGCCTTGCCAGACTACCTGAGCTTCGAACGCGACGGCGATCACAGCCGCACGGTCATGGCTGCCGGCGTACTCCTGACCCTCGCCCTCGCCGGGACCGTCTTTGTCATGGTCCGCAACCACCTGCGGGTCACCGCGGCCCTGGCGGCCGCCGATCGCTCCAATCTGGCCCTGGCCGAGCGCACCCGCGAACTGGCGGCCAGCGAGGGACGCGTGCAGGCCAAGTTGGAGGCGCTTCTATCACCGGAAGGGGACCTGGAGACCCTGGATCTGGCCGACATCATCGACTGCCGTGAGCTGCAGAGCATCATGGAGAATTTCTTCCGGCTCACCAACCTCGCGGTGGCCCTGCTGGACCTGAAGGGTCGGGTGCTGGTGGCCACCGGTTGGCAGGATATCTGTACCCAGTTCCATCGCGTCCACCCTGACACCGCCCATAACTGTCTGGAGAGCGACACCCAACTCTCGCAGGGTGTCGAGGCGGGCAGCTTCCGTGCCTATCGCTGCAAGAACGGCATGCTGGATGTCGCCACCCCGATCATGATCGGTGGCAGGCATGTCGGCAATCTGTTCCTTGGCCAGTTTTTCTTCGAGGACGAGCCGCTGGAGCGGGAGGCGTTCAGGGCTCAGGCCCGTCGCTACGGTTTCGACGAGGCGGCCTACCTCGCTGCCTATGACCGGGTACCGCGCTGGAGCCGCGAAAAGGTGAGTCTGGTGATGCATTTTTATATGCAGTTCGCACAGATGATCTCGCGCCTGAGTCACGGCAACCTTCAGTTGGCGCGAGCACTGACCGAAGTGCAACGCGGACAAGAGGCCCTGGTCGCTGCCAAAGAGAAGGCCGAGGCGGCCAACCGGGCCAAATCCATCTTTCTGGCCAACATGAGCCATGAAATCCGCACCCCCCTGAATGCGGTCCTTGGCTTCGCCCAGGTACTGGCCCGGGACACGGGTCTGAACGCCGCCCAGCGCGAGAGCCTGGTCACGATCCAGCGCGGCGGCGAGCACCTCCTGGCCCTCATCAACGACATCCTCGACATGGCCAAGATCGATGCCGGTCGCATGACTAGCCAGGTGGCGCCCTTCGACCTCCCGCAACTGATCGCCGAGATCGAGGCCTTCTTCCGCCAGGCCGCGCGCGACCGCGGGCTGAACCTGTTCGTCGAACCAGGCCCGATCCCCCGCTATGTGGTCGGCGACAAGCAGCGTCTCCGCCAGGTTCTGATCAACCTGATGGGCAATGCCATCAAGTTCACCCGGGTCGGGGGCGTGACGCTGCGGGTCGCCCGAGTCACCGGGGAGGATATTCGCTTCAGCGTCGAGGACACCGGCCTGGGGATAGCCCCGGAGGAACGGGATCGGCTCTTCAAACCCTTCAGTCAGACCACCACGGGCCACCAGGTCGGAGAAGGGACCGGCCTGGGTCTGGCCCTCTGCACCCAATACCTGCGGCTCATGGGCGGGGAGATAAGCCTGGACAGCACGCCGGGCCAGGGAAGTTGCTTTTCCTTCAGACTCCGGCTGCCGCCGACGGACGCCGAGGCCCCGGCCGATGCCCAGGAACAGACTTCCGTGGTTGGCCTGGAGCCTGGCCAGCCAGTCCGCCGGGTCCTCATCGTCGATGACCTGGCGGACAACCGGGAACCGCTGCGGGCCCTGCTGGCGTCCCTCGATCCGGAATCCACCCTGCTGGAATTCCGCGAGGCGGCCGACGGCGGTGAGGCTGTGGCGCTCTGGGAGACCTGGAGGCCCAACGTCATCTTTATGGACATGCGGATGCCGGGGCTGTCGGGCGAGGAGGCCACCCGCGAGATCCGGGCCCTAGAGGCGGATCGTCCCGACAGGTTGCGAACGGTCATCGTGGCGCTCACCGCCAATGCTTTCAATGACAGCCGCGATCAGTTCCTGGCTAACGGCTGCGACGAGTTTCTTGGTAAGCCGTTCCGGGCGGAGGACCTGTTCGCCCTCCTGGAACACCATGCCGGTCTCCGCTTTATCCGGGCCGGGGCAGAGCCGGCAACCCCGGTGCCCTTAGCGCCGGAAGAACTGACGGCGCGCCTGGCCGCCCTTCCCCAGGCATGGCGCTCCGCCCTAAAGGATGCGGTGGTATTGGGTGATTTCGGTCGGATCACCAAGCTCATCGAGCCCTGCGATGAGCGCGACCCCGCGCTGGGCAAGCGGTTGGCGCAGTGGGCCTACCACTATGATCTCGAGGCCTTTTCACGCGCCCTGTCGGGTCTCGAGAGGCCGCCGCTAGCGAGCGGGGAGGGCGTGCTTGAGCAAGTTCCCGGAGCCGCTGGATTTGGCCCGCGCTCAGGCACCGCAGAGGGGCGCGATTGACATGCCGGAGAAACCCATGAACAAGGTCCTCGTAGTGGCGGTGTCACTGGTCATCCTCGTGGCCGCCGGGCTCGGGTGGTGGCGGTGGCGCCTGCTATCACCCATCCCGGTGGGGATGGTCGCCTGGCTCGCCTCCGGTGCCGTGGTCGGTTCCAGCGAGATGAACGCCGGGGACCTCTTTCTGGAGGAGCGGCCCCGCAGCCGCATCCGGGTGGTACCCCTGGACGACGAGTGGAAGCCGGAGCGCTCGGTCCCCGTCATCCAGGCGGCCCTGGCCCAGGGGGTACGGTTTTTTATCGCCACCCACCCCTCCCACTGCGCGGTCGCCAGCCTGTCCCTGTTCGCGGGTCCGGGGGCGCTCCTCATCGACGCGGCCGCGACCAGTCCGGTCTTGTCCGGCAAGGATGACTTCCTGTTGCGCATCATCCCCGACGCCGTGCGGGAGCAGGCTGCCATTGCCGGCCGGGTAAACCAGTTGCCGGGCCAGCGCATCCTGGTGTTGCAGGACACCGGCAATCTGGCCTACACAGCCCCGGCCTTCGCGGCCTTCTCCGCCGAACTCGCGGCCCTGGGCCCCTGGCACATCGAGCATCGCCAGCTGCGGGTAGCTGAATTCAAACCCGATGACTACCGGTCGCTCATGGCGGAGCCTTACGATGCGCTCTACATCCTGGCGGGCAGCTTCCAGACCGCTGTCGGCAATATCGCCCAGCTCTTCAATTATCTGCATCCCGAGGCGCCCATCCTGCTCACCCCCTGGGCGCGCTCGCCGGCCATTCTGGAGACCGCCGGCGATGCCATCCACCACATTATCCTGCCCAGCGTCTATCCCTCCCGGCACCAGGATGCGGCGATCGAGGATTATTTCCGTCGCTATCGCGCCCGTTTTGACTATGAGGCCCACGCCATGGCCATCGGCGTGCGCCAGGCTCTCGAATTACTGGATGCCGCTTTCGCCCAGGGGTATGACACCCCCGAGGAGGTCAAGGCCTATCTGCTGTCCGTGCCGGTCCACCAGACCAGTCTGGGCCCCATCGCCTTCGACGGCAGCGGGGATGTCGGCGGTCACTTTTTCTTCCTGACCGAGCTGGAGCAGGAACTCCAATGAGGACCTGGCGCCGCACCACCTTTTGGCGCTACCACCTCGTGCTGGAGGTCTCGGCCCTGATCCTGACGTCCCTGATCCTCTTCGTGGCCCTCTGGATCGCCCTCGCCGAGCTGAACCGGAGCTACCTGGACCTGCGCATGGCCGAGGCCGGCAAGGTCGATGTCTTTCTGGAACGTGAACTGGAGGGTGCCCGCGCCAGCCTGGCTCTGTTCGCGGGCATGCCCGAGGCGGAGCTGTCGCCAACCCTGCTGGGTTTCTTTCCCGGCCTGTCGGATATTTATGTTCTGGACGAGGGCTTGCGCGTGGAGCGGATCCACAAGGCCGTGCCGAATAGCAAGGTGTTCCGGGGCTTCTCCTTTTCCGGGGGCAAGCTGGGCGGCTATCTGCGGTCCCCGGGGGAAGGCAACCAGGCCTCCGAAATCATGCGGGGTCACGAGGACGATGCCCCCAGCGTCTATTTTGCCATCCGCGCGGGTGGCCGCCTCTACCTGGGGCGTCTGAACCTGGGCTTTGTCCAGAACTTCCTGACCCAGTTCACCCGCTTTTCCGGGACCCCCGTCATGCTGGTCGCGAGCGACGGCTTCGTCATGCTCTCCGGCGCCCCCGAACTGCCGCTCCCCGCCTTCGACCTCAAGAAGTGGGTGGGGTCGCCCTCCGCCAGCGCGACCCTGACCGCCGGAGACCGGCGCTGGATACCCATGATCTCCGGGACCAGCTCCATCGGCGCCCGGATCCTCGTCCTGATTCCCACGGAGTTGCTGGATAGCCAACGTAGCACCCTACTGGCCTTCCTCCTCGCCTTCATGGCCGGCTGGACCCTCCTGGTGGTCATCAAGAATCGCCGACTCAACCGCTTGATGATGCAACCCCTGGCTGCCTTTGCCGAGAAGATGCGGGATCTGGAAATTGGCCGCTTGCCCGCGGTGGACGACGGCGACGAGCGATTCGAGGAGTTGGCCAGCATCCAAACCCGCTTCCAGGCCATGGCCATGGCCATCGCCCAGCGGGAAGAGTCCCTGGCGGCGGCGACTGCGCGTGCCACGGACCTGGCGCGGCAAGCCCAGGCGGCCAACCGCGCCAAATCGGTCTTTCTGGCCAAGATGAGCCACGAGATCCGCACCCCCCTGAACGCCATTCTCGGCTTCGCCCAGGTACTGAAACGGGACCCGGATCTGCGGGCCGACCAGCGGGACAGTCTCGCCATCATCCTGCGCGGGGGCGAGCACCTCCTGACCCTCATCAACAACGTCCTCGACCTGGCCAAGATCGAGGCGGGCCGGGAGACCCTCCAGACGGCACCCTTCGATCCCCTCGCCCTGCTCATGGAGACAGAGGCGATTTTCCAGCAAGGCGCCCGGGACCGGGGGCTGAACCTGGTTATCCAGACCGTGGGGCTGCCACCGCAGGTGAAGGGCGATCAAATGAAGCTCCGCCAGGTCCTGATCAACCTGATCGGCAACGCCATCAAATTTACCGACAGCGGCAGCGTCACCCTGCGGGCCGAGGCGGTGGATGCTGGCGCCGGCATGCGGTTCAGCGTCCTCGATACCGGGGGCGGGATTGCGCCGGCGGAGATGGCGCGGATTTTCGAGCCCTTCCATCAGGCGGAAGGCAACAGTGGCCAGGAAGGGACCGGTCTCGGCCTGGCCCTGAGTCGCCGGTATGTCCGGCTCATGGGGGGAGACCTGGCGGTAACCAGCGAGCCAGGACGGGGGAGCTGCTTTTTCTTCACCCTGCCCCTCGGCGCCCTGGACCCCAGTGAGCCGTCCTCCTCCCCAAGTGAACCCCCGATTATTGGCCTGGCGCCGGGTCAGCCCGTCTGCCGGGTCCTCCTCGTGGATGACCTGCCAGATAATCGGGAGCCCCTCCGAGCGCTGCTGGCGGCGTTGAATCCTCATCCACCGGTGCTGGAATTCCGGGAGGCGGCCAATGGCCGGCAGGCCGTGGCCTTGTGGGAGCAATGGCAGCCGCACCTCATCTTCATGGACATGCGGATGCCGGTACTGTCGGGCGAGGAGGCGACCCGGCGGATCAAGGCCATGATGGCGGCCCGTCCCGACGCGGTCCGGACGGTCATCGTGGCCCTCACCGCCAGCGCCTTCGACGAGGACCGCGCCAGGTTTCTGGCCGAGGGCTGTGACGACTTCGCCCGCAAGCCCTTCCGAGCCGAGGGGTTGTTCGCCATCCTGGAAAACCGGGTTGGCTTGCGGTTCCTCCGGGGCGAGGGCGTGACGCCCCCCGCGCCCCCCCTGTCACCGGGGGCCATGGTCGCTCGGCTGGCCGCACTCCCCGACGCCTGGCGCGCCGAGTTGCGGTCGGCGGTGGCACTGGGTGACTTCAATCGTATCTCCACCGCCCTGGACCGGCTTCGGGACCGTGACGCCGCGCTCCACGAGGTCTTGGCCCAGTGGGCCTACGACTTCGACCTGGAAGCCTTCGCTTCACTGCTCGGCCAAGAGCCAGCCCCATGAAGAGAATCCTGCCCGCTCTGCCTTACGTGGTCCTGGCCCTGTCCCTGACGATAACGCTGTTTTTCTGGAACCTCTATGATGCCGGGCTGAAACAACAGGCATTTATACTTTACCAGGATAAAACAGCGGAAATCGTCTCCGGGGTCATCCGTCGGATGCAAGACAATGAAGAGGTATTGCGGGGTGGCGCCGGCCTCTTCAATGCCTCCAACGCCGTCACTCGGGATGAATGGCGCCGCTATGTCGCGACCCTGAGGCTCTGGGAACACTACCCCGGTATTCAGGGGGTGGGATTCAGCCAATGGTTCACCCCCACCGAGAAGGAGGAGCATATCCGCACCATCCGGGCGGAAGGCTTCCCTGACTACAGCATCCGCCCCGCCGGAGAACGGCCAGTCTATTCCGCCATCATCTACCTGGAACCCTTCGACTGGCGCAATCAGCGCGCCTTCGGCTATGACATGTTCTCCGAGCCCGTGCGCCGATTGGCCATGGACCAGGCCAAGGACAGCGGCGAGACCAGCATCGCAGCCAAGGTCATCCTGGTCCAGGAAACGGAACGGGAGGTACAGAATGGCCTGCTGATGTACGTCCCGATTTACCGCCAGGGCATGCCGACGGAGACCGTCGCGGAACGCCGCCAGGCGATCCTGGGGTTTTCCTACAGCCCCATTCGGATCAAGGACTTCATCTACGGGGTCCTGGGCCAGATGCCACCCGATATCGCACTGGAACTCTACGCCGACGACAGGGAGGAGCCCGACGCCCTGCTGTTTAGCAGTCTCCAGGCGGTAGGGGTCACCCTGCCATCGGGCTTTGCCCCCACCTTTCGGAGTCGGATTGCGGTGGAGGCCTACGGACGGACTTGGCTCTTTACCTTCAATACCCTCCCCGCCTTCGCCCAGGTGATGAACTCTGGCTCGTCCTACTCCATCCTGGGGAGCGGCCTCCTGGTCAGCTTGCTGCTCACCGCGATCGCCTTCATCCTGCTGGCCGGACGGAAACGGGCCCTGGCCGCCGCCCAGGCGCTGGTCATTGCCAAGGAGCAGGCGGAGGCGGCAAACCGCGCCAAATCCATCTTCCTGGCCAACATGAGGCACGAGATACGGACACCGCTGAATGCCATCCTCGGTTTTGCCCAACTGTTGGAACGGGACCCGGGCATCACCACCGCCCAGCGCGACAGCCTGAGGTCCATTATTCGTGGCGGAGAACAGCTCCTGACGCTCATCAATGGCATCCTGGACATGGCCAAAATCGGGGCCAGTAGCAGGTCCGTCCAGGTCGCGCCCCGCCATCTCCAGCGGCTGGGCGCCCCGGAGGACGGAGCGGAATCGGCTTCCGAGCAGGCCCAGGGTGTCGTCCTGGCCTTGGCGCCGGGGCAGCCGGTATGTCGGATCCTCATCGTGGATGACCAGCGGGAAAGTCGGGAGCCCCTGCGGGCGCTGTTGGAGGGGCTCAATCCGCGACCTTCCGTGCTGGAGTTTCGGGAGGTGGCGGATGGCCACCCGGCGGTGGCGGTCTGGGAGGAGTGGCAGCCCCAGGTGGTCTTCATGGACATGCGCCTGCCCGTCCTGTCCGGAGAGGAGGCGACCCGCCAGATCAAGTCCCGCATGGCGGCCCGCCCCGAAACGGCCCGCACGGTCATCGTGGCCATGATCGCCAACCCCTTCAATGAGAACCGCGAGCAATTCCTGGCCTGCGGTTGCGACGAAGTCGCCCGCAAGCCGTTCCGGGCGGAGGAAGTGTTCGACATCCTTGAGCGCCGGGCCGGTGTACGCTTCTTCCGTGCCCCAGGGCCCCCCGAGCCGCCACCCGATTTGGCACCCGAGGAGCTGGCGCGGCGCCTGGCCGCCTGTCCCCAGGATTGGCGCGCCGACCTCCGGGCCGCGGTGGCGCTGGGCGACTTCGAACGTATCACTGCCCTGCTGGACCGAATCCGCGATTTGGATAGCGCCCTCTTCGGGATGCTGGCAAAATTGGCCTATGCTTACGATTTGGAAACCTTTACGGTCCTGGGCCATCAGGCTGAAGCCCCGGATCTCTCGCCTCCCTGATCCTCATCGCGGGTACGATCAATCCAACGCCGGGGTCGGTATTTCCGCTGACGTTCATCAACGAAACGCCAGGCCCAACAGGACCTTCGTATCATGACGATTCACCCCAGCCATCAAAGAGAGGCCCAGCACGCCGGGTGGTTCCTTGGACTGCTCGCGCTCTGCGTCTGGCTGGTCTGGTGGGTGCCCTTGCCGGATGAATTCCAGGGTCTGGCCAATTATCTGCCTTTGCATATGGCCCTGGAGACCCTGGCCATCGTGGTGGGGGCACTGGTGTTCGCGGTGGGCTGGAATACCCCCCGCCATGCCAGTTCCCGCAACGCCCTGCTGTTGGCCTGCGCCTTCCTGGGGGTCGCGATCCTGGATTTCTCCCACACCCTGTCCTACGCCGGCATGCCGGATTTCGTCACCCCGAGCAGCACCAATAAGGCCATCCATTTCTGGCTGGTGGCGCGGGCCCTGGCGGCTGGTGCCCTGTTAGCGGTGGCCCTGCTGCCCTGGGGCACCCGGGGTACCCAGCGCCAGGCTTATCTCACCCTGGCGGTCGTGGTCGGGCTGCTCCTGGCCTCGCATCTGCTCGTGCTCCTTTTCCCGGAGCAACTGCCGAATACCTTCGTGCCAGGCGAGGGGCTTACCTCCCTCAAGCGGACCCTGGAGTATGGCCTGATCGCGGTGTACCTCCTCATCGCCGCCCTCTTTTGGTTACAGTTGCGCCGGCCGCGGACCTTCAGCACCAGCAATCTGTTCATTGCCGCCCTCATCATGGCCATGAGCGAGTTCCTCTTTACGCTCTATGCCGATGTGACGGATGCCTACAACCTTCTCGGTCACATCTACAAGGTCATCGCCTACCTCTTCCTCTACCGCGCCCTGTTTGTGGCAACGGTGCAGCAGCCCTATGAGCGTTTGTTCGCCTCCCAGAGCCAGTTGCGGGCCACCCTCGACGCCCTGCCCGATCTCTTATTCGAAATGAATGAAGATGGGCGCTATCTGGAAGTGCATGCCAGTCGCGGCCAAGGCCTATTGGTGCCGCCCAATCAGATGGTAGGCAAGACCCTGGATGAGGTCCTATCCCCCGTCGCCGCCCAGACTTGCCGGGAGGCCCTGCGCGAAGCCAAGGCCACCGGCCAAAGTCATGGTCAGCAAATACGATTAGATTTGCCCGAGGGTCCCCGTTGGTTCGAGCTATCGGTGGCCCGCAAACCCCCCGCAAGCGGCGAGGAGATCCGCTTCCTGGTCATAACTCATGACATCACCGCGCGCAAGCAGAGCGAGGCCGCCGCCGCGCGCGTCCAGTATCTGTCGCACTATGATCCCCTCACCGATCTGCCGAATCGGGCCTTGCTGGAGGAGCGCTTCCAATACGCCATGGGCATCGCGCGCCGCAATGGCGAGCCTCTGACCCTGGCCTGGCTGGACCTGGATAATTTTAAGGATATCAATGATGCCATTGGCTATGCCGCGGGGGATCTGCTGTTGCGCGAGGTTGCCCACCGGCTGCGCGGGGTGGTGCATGACGAGGACACCCTGTCACGTCAATCGGGGGACGACTTCGTGCTCCTCTTGCAGGGCGCCGATCAGCACGAGGGCATCCGGGTCGTGGTCGCCCTCCAGAACGCCTTGGCCGTACCCTTACACTTGGCGGGGCAAGAGCTGGTACTGACGGCCTCCATTGGCCTGGCCCTGTATCCCAATGATGGCGATACCCTGGATACCCTGTTGCGCGCGGCCGAGGCCGCCATGTATCACGCCAAGAACCAGGGCCGGAACGGTTACAGCTTCTTCGCCCCCGAGTTGCAGGCGCGCTCGGCGCGGATCATGGCCCTGGGACATGCCCTTAAGCTGGCCTTGGGGCGGGGGGAATTGCGGCTGGTTTATCAGCCTCAGGTCGCGATGGCCGATGGCCGTCTGGTGGGGGCCGAGGCCCTGCTGCGCTGGCAGCACCCCCAATGGGGGACCATCCCCCCGGGCGAATTCGTGCCCATTGCCGAGAGCAGCGGCCTGATCGTGCAGATCGGCGATTGGGTGATTCAGACCGCACTGGCTCAGATCAAGGCCTGGCAAAGGTGCGGATTGCCCGCCGTCAAGGTCGCGGTCAACCTGTCCGCCGTCCAGTTCGCCCAACCGGACCTGTCCGTCCGCGTGGCGCGGATGGCCCAGGACCTGGGCACCGCCCCCAGCCTGCTGGAGATGGAACTGACCGAGGCGGTTGCCATGAAGGACCCAGAGGTGGCGACCCGGACCATGGACCAACTGGTCCAGCAGGGTTTCTCGCTCTCGATCGATGATTTCGGCACCGTCTATTCATCCCTGAGCTACCTCAAGCGCTTTGCCGTTTACAAGCTCAAGATCGACCAATCCTTCGTGCGCGACCTGGATCACGACGCGGACGACCAGGCGATTGTGAAGGCCATCATTCAGATGGCACACAGCCTGGGCCTCATCACCCTCGCCGAAGGGGTGGAGACCGAGGCACAAGGCGCCTTTCTTAAGGCTCAGGGCTGCGACGAGGCGCAAGGCTACTACTATAGCAGGCCCCTGGAGGTCGACGATTTCGTGGCCTTTGTACGGTCCAGGGCGGGCGCCGCCTAGATCCGGGCACTCCCGGCGGAGTCAATCCCGGGACCGGGGGCTTCCAGGTCCGGTACGACTTCATCCGCATCCACCATGACCCGGTCACGCCCCGCCGCCTTGGCCGCATAGAGGGCATCGTCAGCCCGTTTGAGCCAGGTGTGGAAGGTCTCGTGGGGCCTGAGTTCCGCTACCCCACAACTCACCGTGACCCCGCCGACCTCGGGGACAGACCAGGACCCCACCAGGACGCGGAGTTTTTCGGCCAGGGCTAGGGCATCGGCGGCATCGCAATGGGGCAGCATGAGGATGAACTTTTCGCCCCCCCAGCGCGTCAGCACGTCGGAGGCCCGCAGGTGGCTTTGCAGCAGTTGGGTCAGTTCCACCAACACCCGGTCTCCGGCCTGGTGACCGTAACGATGATGGCCTTTTGTTCGGCGTAGGCGTTCCGGAGCAACTCGGTCTGGTCCCGCAGGGCGGTTTCGGCCCGCACCCGTTCGGTGAAGTCGGCCACCAGGGCCAGATAGCCGGTGGGCTCTCCGGAGACATGGTGTACCAGGGCCACCGCGACCTGGGCGTGGGTCAGGCCGCCATCCTGGCGCTGGTAGCGCTTATCGATGATGCCGGAAGCCACCTCCCCCCGGCGTAGGCGGTCGAACAGGGCCTGGTTGACCGCCCAGTCCTCCGGTGGCGTAAAGTCTCGCAGGTGCCGGCCGAGCAGGGCCTCGCGGGGCTGGCCGACGATCTGGCAATAACAGTCGTTGACGCGGGTCAGGCGGCCCTCCAGGTCCGCCTCGGCGTTGCCGGTCAGGCCTTGTTCGATGAGGGCGCCCAGCCGCTGTTCGCCGGCCAGGCGGGCGGCGACCTGGCGCCAGAGCAGATAGCCGGCCCCATACAGCAGGAGTAACACCAGCCCAGCGACGATGCCCGTAACCCAGGCCGTGGTCCGGATACCCGCATAGGCATCGTCCTGGTCGATCTTGGCGATCATCAGCCAGGGGGTGCCCGCGATGGCGGTGGCGTAGGCCAGGACGGGGATGCCCCGAAAATCCCGGGCATCATCCAGGATGCCGTGTCGACCCTGCGCCGCCCAAGGCGCCGGCAACTGGGCTGAGTTCAGCGGCTGGGTCAGCGCCAGGACGGCATCGGGATGGTTGCGCAGCGGCGTCAGGAAGCGGACCTGGTGGTCGTCGCGTCGGACCAGATCCAGCACGGCCATGCCGCTCACGTGCTGCGCGGGTCCGGCCCATCAGGCTAGGCGAAGAGTTTTTTCCAGGTCGCGGCCCACTCCGGTAGGGCGCTGGCCGGCATGGGGTGGGCGATAGCATCGCCTTGCACCAGGTCGCAGCCCAGCTCCAGCAGCCGTGCGCAATGGCCGGGGGATTCCAAGCCCTCGGCGATCACCTGCCGCTGGAAGGCCTTGGCCAGTCCAATCACCCCTTCGATGATGGAGAGGTCATCCGGGTTGGTCAGCATGTTGATTACGAAGCTCCGGTCGATCTTCAGGGTGGCCTTGGGCAGGCGCTTCAGATACGTCAGCGAGGAATAGCCGGTGCCAAAATCATCAAGGGCGAACTGCACGCCGAGTTCGCCGCAGGCGCGCATGATCTGCGTGGCATGATTCAGGTCTTGCAGGGCCGATGACTCCAGCACTTCCAGTTCCAGCAAGGCGGGCCGAACCACCGGATAAGCTGCAAAGCGCTCGCGCAGCCGCAAGGCAAAGCCCTCGGCCTGAAACTGCGGCGCGGCGATGTTTACGCTGACGGGGAGGTCGAAGCCTTGCTGCTGCCAGGCGCTGAGTTGCGCGAAGGCCGCGTCGAGGACCCACTCACCCAGTTCGATGCCGTAGGCATGCTGCTCAACGAGGGGTAGGAACTCCGCCGGGGGCAGCAGGCCCCGCTCGGGGTGCTGCCAGCGCAGGAGGGCCTCGGCCCCGAGCACGGCGCCGGTGCGCAGGTTGACCTTGGGCTGGTAGTGCAGCACGAACTCCCGGCGGTCCAGGGCGCGGCGCAGGTCGGCAAGGTTCTCCCGCTCGGTTTGCAGCAGGGCCTCCTGATTTACGCCGAAGCGCAGGCAGCGGTTTTTGCCGGCTTGCTTGGCCAGATACAGCGCCTGGTCGGCATGCCGCAGTAATTGCCCGGCGTGGCAGTCGCCCGTGCCCTCCGGATAGACCGTCACGCCGATACTGGCCGTGATCTGCAGCTGCGCCTGGTCCAGAGTCACCGGTTCGGCGGCGGCCAGCAACAGGCGTTGCAGCAAAGGTTCGCAGTCATCGGGATGGGGCAGGTCGACCAGCAGGGCGACGAATTCATCGCCGCCGACGCGTGCCAACGTATCGACTTCGCGCAACACCGCGTGCATGCGCTGGGTCACGGCCACCAGTAGCGCATCGCCCATGGCGTGGCCGTGCATATCGTTGACGGCCTTGAAACCGTCCAGGTCGAGATAGGCCACCGCCAGCGCCGTGCCGCGCCGGTCGGCCTGGGCGATGGCCTGGTCCAGCCGATCGGTCAGCAGCAGGCGGTTGGGCAAGAGGGTCAGCGCATCGAAATGGGCCATCTGCTCCAGTTGCTGCTGGTGCTGTTTCAGGAAGGTGATGTCGGTAAACAGCGCGACATAATTCTGGTTTACACCCTGGTCGTTGCGGATGGCGCTTATCGTGACCATTTCGCAAAACTCCTCGCCATTTTTCCGCCGGTTCCAGAGCTCCCCGTACCACTGGCCTTTACCCGTGAGCGCCTGCCACATCGCCGCATAAAAGGCCGCTTCATGGCGGCCGGACTTCAAGAGGCGTGGATTCTGGCCCAGAACTTCCGCGCGCGGATAGCCCGTGATGAAGGTGAAGGCGTCATTGACATCGACGATGTCGCCCTTGACGTCGGTGATGACGATGCCCTCGCGGGCGTGGGTAAAGACGCTGGCGGCGAGCTGCAGTTTTTCTTCATAGCCCTTCAGGTCGTGGATATCGGTGCAGGTGCCAAACCAGTTGCTGACGTGGCCGTCCGTATCGTGCAGGGTGCTGCCGCGAATCAGCCACCAGCGGTAAGCGCCGTCGGCACGGCGCAACCGGCATTCCAGCGCATAAATACCATCGGTTCGCACCGCCTGTTGCCAGGCCTCCCAGGCGCGTTGCTGGTCATCCGGATGGAAGGGAAGGTTCCAGCCATGACCATAGCTGGCCTCCAGCGTCATCCCGGTGTAATCGACCCATTGCTGATTGAAATAAATGCACCAGCCGTCCGCCCGGGTCATCCAGACGATTTGCGGGATGGCCTCGCTCAAGGCGCGGAATTGTTGTTCGCTGGCGCGCAACGCCGACTCGGCCTGTTTGCGTGCGGTAATGTCCCGCGCCGCCGCCAGGAGGTACGACTCACCCGCCAGTTCCAGGGGGCTGGTGCTGATCTCTACGTCGATGAGGGACCCGTCCTTGCGGCGATGCCGGGTTTCAAACCGGGCCGGTTCCGCGAGGTACGCCTGGAGCCGCTCCGGTTGTGACGTGGCCGGAATCTGCGCCTCCCAGTCGGCCACCTGCAACCGGGCCGCCTATAGCCGAGCATCCGGGCAAAGCTGGCATTGCACTCCACCAGCCGGCCCTGGGCGTCCACGATATGGAGCCCGTCGCTGATGGTGGCCAGAATGGTCTCAAGGCGCGCGGTTTGCCCGGCCAGATCGCGGGCGCTGCGCTCCAGCGCCTCGGCCAGGGTCTTAGAGGGCGTGATGTCGATGCACGAGCCGATATACCCGCTGAACTGCCCCTCGGCGTCCAGCAGAGGCACCCCATGATCCAGAAGCCAGCGATACTCGCCATCATGGCGGCGTAGCCGGTATTCCCTCTGGAACGGCGCGCGCGCAGCAAAATATTCGCCATACATTGCGAGGCAGCGTTCCCGGTCGTCCGGGTGAACGCCCTCGGCCCAGCCGTTGCCGTGTTCCTCGGCGAGGCTGCGGCCGGTGAATGCCAGCCACTGATCATTGAACCAGGTACCGCCTTGACCGGACTCCGCCATCCAGATGAGGACCGGCGCGGAATTGGCGAGGCGACGGAAGCGGGTTTCGCTCTCCCGCAGCGCGGCTTCCGCTTCCTGTTGCGCAGTGATGTCAATGGTGTAACCGGCCAGCAGGTTTTTACCGCGATGCCGGATAGGAAACTTGATGGTGGTATAGCTCCGGCCACTCAACTCTTCATGCAGATTCAGCACCTTACTAGCGGAAACGACAGCCCAATCGTCAGCGATGATCTTCGCGGCCAATTCAGCGGGGAACAACTCGGTCATGTTCTTGCCGATGATGTTCGATTCCGCGATGCCGATCATTTGAAGGAAATTCTCACTGGCCTTTAGAACGCGGCTTTCATTGGGGGTCACTTCCTTGATGTAGGTATAGATCGGCGAGTGCGCCATGAACATGCTGAACAACTCATTGCTCTCCCGCAGCGCGGCTTCCGCCTCCAGTTGGGCGGTGATGTCGCGGGCGGCGGCGAAGAGGCCCAGCACCTGGCCCTCGGCATCCCGGTAAACGGCGGCGTTATAGAGCACCGGTGTCAACCGACCCTCGCGATGGCGCAGCGCCAGGGGGTAATCGCGCACGACGCCGGACGCGAAGGCCTGCTGGTAGCCGGCCCGTGCCGCTGCCGGGTCGGTGAAACAACTCGCGAAGTCGGCGCCGATCAGCTCTGCTCGGGTGAGTCCCATAGCCCCTTCGGTGGCCGCGTTCACCTCCGTAATCAGGCCGTCCGGACTGATGGTGACCAGGGGGTCGAGACTGGTCTCGATCAGGCTGCGGGCGTAGCGGGCCGCCTGCTGGTGGGCCTCGGCCGCGCGCAGCGCGGCTTCTTGCGCCTTGCGTTCGGTGATGTCCTGCAGGATCCCGCCCAGTTTCCCCACCTGACCATCGGCATCGCGCTGGAAATTGGCAATGACCCAGAGCCAGCGCACCTCTTGATCGGCGCGGCGAATGCGGAACTCGCAATTCCACTCGCCCTGAGTCGCGATGGTGGCCTGGAACCGCCGGTCCACCTCGGCGCGGTCTTCGGGAAGGACATGAGCCAGAAACTTGGCGTAGGTCCACTCCGGCAGCAGCGCGGCGTAGCCGAAGATCCGGTCATGCGCTAGGGTGCGCTGCACGGTATGGCTGGCCAGGTCGAGTTCCCAGCTCCCCGCGTGACTCACCTCCAACGCGAAAGCCAGCCGGGCCGCGCTCTCGCGGAGGGCTTGTTGGGCCTCTTGCCGCGCGGTGATGTCCGCCACGATGCCCCGCATCCGGTTGGCCTGGCCATCGCGGCCATAGCTGAATTCGCCGCTGGCGCCGATCCAGACCACCTGGCCATCCGGCCAGACGACCCGGTACTCGCAGGCGTAAGGCGTGCGGTCGCTCCGGCTGCGGTTGAGGGCCGCCATCACCCGGTCCCGGTCCGCCGGATGCAGACGGCTGGTAAAGTGACCAAAGGGGATGCGGGCGGTTTCCGGGGGGTAGCTAAACAGGATGGCGCTGCGCGGCGATATGTCAATCTGACCGCTGGCGAGGTCCCATTCGAAAATGCCCAGTTGGGCCGCGTTCAGGGCCAGCCGCAGCCGTTCCTCATCCGCGAGGGCGCTCAGTTCAGTCAGCCGGCGTCCGGTGATGTCCTGCACGGTCCCAGCCATGCGCCAGGGTTGCCCCTCGGCGTTGTAGAGGAGTTCGCCCTGCCCGGCGAGATAGCGGACCGTGCCATCGGGCAGCAGCCGACGGAACAGCAACTCGCTGGACGGCTCGCCTGCCGCACAGGCCGTCATCCACGCCTGCATCGCGGGACGGTCTTCGGGATGGATCAGGCCCAGCAGCTTATCGAACTCCGGGGTGAAGGTGGTCGGGTCGACGCCAAAGAGCCGGTAGGTTTCGGCGGACCAGAGGATGGGGTCATGGAGGTCATACTGCCAACTGCCGATCTGGGCGATGCGCTGGGATTCGGCCAGCATCCGTGCCTGTTCCCGTTGCGCCCTTGCGGCCCGCTCGCGTTCGGCGGCGATCAGTACCTGCCGCTCGGCCTCGCGCAAGCGCTCGGCCTGGGCCGCCTGTTCCAGGGCGAAGGTCAGGTCGGTCCCCATTTGCTGGAGTAGCGCCTGTTCTTCGCCACCAAAACCGCTGATCTCCGGGCTAAAGAGCGTGAAAACGCCGCTGATAGCGCCCTGCTCGGTGATGGGCACGCTGACCGCCGACTGCAAGCCGAAGAGGCGTGCCCGGTCATGCCAGGGGCGGGTTTGGTCTGCCTGCAGGAAATCGTTGACAACGGTGCAGCGGCCCTCGCGGATGGCGGTACCGCTCGGCCCGCGCCCCCCGGCACGTCCCGGCTCGAAAATGCCAGCCCGTCGAGATAGCCGGTGGCGCCCGCCGCCGCGACGATGGCCACTACGCCGCTGGCCGGGTCCGACATGCCGATCCAGGCCAGCCGATGACCGCCCAGGTCCACCGCGATGCGGCAGAATTCCTGAAACAGGCCGGTACGCTCCGGCTGCCGGGCAATGACGGCGTTGACCGCGCTGGCCATGGCGTAGAGTCGGTTCAGGCGGAGGATTTTCGCCTCCGCGGCCTGGCGGGCGCGGAGGTCGGTGACGATCACTCCGCACCCCGGTTGACCGGCCAGATCGAGCGTCGCCAAGGCCAGCAGGACCGGACGAAGGTCGCCCGCTGGGGTGATCAGGTTGACCTCCAGCGGCTCGGCGGCTGGTGCGGCCTGGGCCAGCCAGTCCCGCATCCGGGCTTGCTCGGCGGCCACGACTTGGGCGAGCAAGGTTGCGCCGGTGAGGCTCGGCAAGGGTGTGTCCAGCAGCTCAGCCAGGTAACGGTTGGCATAGAGGATGACGCCGTCCCGGTTGAGGAACACCGCGCCCTCGGTCATGCGGTCGACCAGTTCGTGATACGGCTGCTCTGCGCCTTCGAGGGTGAAGACCCGGCCACCAATCAACAGGGCATCCACCGCCCCGCTGTGAATCGCCTCCAGTGTGCCTTCGGCTTCCTCCAGGCGTAACTTGAGGGTCGCGATTTCGCTGAGGAGCGCTGCTGGCGAGGGGCTGGGAGTGGTCATGGTAAGGTCTGTTCCGCTAACGGCCATGCAATCAATCCATGTAGGAGCCCGGCCCTCCGGGCGACGGACCGACGAACCCCGGCACCCCAAGCCGATCTCGCGCCGCATTCCGACGCTGCGCCAGCATCGGCGTGGGTCGCCGAGGGGGCTCGGCTCCTACGGCTAGGCTTTTCTCCGCACCTCCAACCCGGCCAGCAGCTTCTCCGTCTGGGAAAGGTCGCCAATGAATTTCCGCAGCGGCGGGGGGAGTTCCTTGACCAGGGTCGGGGCGGCGACGATCTGCCCTTCCTTGGCGAAGATCGGCTGCTGGTAGATGTCGATGATTTCCAGCTCGAAACGCCCCTGCAGGTGTTCGGCGCAGAGCGCCTGGATGTTGTCGCGGAGCGATTGGGGGCTCACCCCGGCCACATAGAGCCGGAGGACATAGCGCCCGGTGTCCGGCTGCGCCAGCGCCTGTTCATACGCCTCGGTAGCATTCGAAGGGCTGGCCCCCGGGATCTTGGGTTCACTCATGGGGTTGCTTCGGTGGGCGATTGATCAGAGACGGGGCCGCAGATCGAGCCCGACCAGCACGCGTTCGGTATTGGACAGGTCGCCAATGATCTTCTTGACCGGCTCCGGGAGCCTCCGCACCAGGGTCGGCAGGGCCAGAATCTGGTCGTCCCTGGCCAGGGCCGGATTCACCATCAGGTCGATCACTTCGATCTGATAGCGACCCTGCAGGTGTTCTTCGCAAATCCGCTTGAGATTGGCGAAGGCGGTCAGGGAGCGCGGCGTCTGGCCGGCGACATAGAGCCGGAGGGTGTATTTCTCTTCGTCCGGCGGGATTGCTGGTGAGTGGGGAGCCGAGTGGGTCATGGCGCGTCTCCGGTGGCGGTGGTTTGGGCGATCGGGGCCGACGCGGCGTCGGCCTGCCGGGCTTGGGCCAGCACCACATGATCCGCGGACCGCGTGGCGGCTCGCTGCTGTTCCCGGGCGATCAGTTGGTCCAGATCCTGCTGCTCCGCCGCGAGTTGCGCTTGCAGAGCGGCTATCTGGGCGGTAATCACGGACTTCTGGCGTTCGTTCTCGCGCTGGCGGCGGTCGAGGTCCTGCTGGCGTTCTAGCGCCTCCGCCGCGTCCCGCGCCTCCTGGGTGAGCCGGGCCGCGCCGGTCAGCACGCCGCCGGGGCCGAGGTAAACATCCCGCAACTGGACGCCGGCATTGCTGAGGATAAATTCCCGCACCTGGTTGGAATGCGCCATCCCGCGCGACTTGAGGAGGTAGAGACGACGGTTACGCTCGCCACTGGCTTCCGTGGCCTGCAATAGCAGCCAGGTGTCCACCAGTGAGGAGATGCCGACCTCGGTGCGCTCCAGGCTGCCACTGGTCGCGGTCAGATCGGTGCAGAAGGCGGTGACCTGTTGCATTTTGAGGTAATCGATCAGGCGCGAGAGCATCGACTTGACCTCGCTTTCCGAGGCTGCCGCCACCAGGTTGGAGATGGGGTCGATGACCACGATGCTGGGCCGGAATTCGTCCACGGCGCGGTGCATCACGACCAGGTGCATTTCCAGCCCGTAGAGGCTGGGCCGGGCGTTCTGGAAGCGCAAGAGTCCCTGCTCCACCCACTGGCCCAGGTCGATGCCGATGCTGCGCATGTTGCGGATGATCTGGTTCTGCGATTCCTCGAAGGCGAAGTAATAGCAGCGCTCACCGCGTCGGCAGGCGGCATCGACGAAGTGCGCGGACAGACTGGACTTGCCGGTGCCCGCCGTGCCGGAGACAAGCACGCTGCTGCCCCGGTAATAGCCCTGACCTTCGAGCATGGTGTCGAGGCGCGGGATGCCGGTGGGCACCCGCTCGCTGGACGCCGGGTGGTTGAGATTAAGCGAGGAAATCGGCAGGACCGAAAAGCCCTGCCGGTCGATGAGGAAGGGGTATTCGTTGGTGCCGTGCGCCGTGCCCCGGTACTTGACGATGCGCATCCGCCGGGTGGCGATCTGCTGGCTGACGCTATGGTTGAGGAAAATGACGCAATCGGCGACGTATTCCTCCAGGCCGAAGCGGGTGAAGGTCCGTTCGCCCTGCTCGCCGGTGACGATGGCGGTCACGCCTTTGTCCTTCAGGAAGCCGAACAGGCGGCGCAATTCCGAACGCAGGATGGCTTCGTTGGACAGTCCGGAGAATAGCGCCTCGATGGTATCCAGGACGACCCGTTTGGCGCCCAGGGTGTCGATGGCGTAGCCGATGCGGATGATCAGCCCTTCCAGGTCATAGTCGCCGGTTTCCTCGATTTCCCGGGCATCCAGATGCACATGGTCGATGGCCAACTGCTTCTGGCGGACCAACTCATTCAGATCGAAGCCCAGAGAGGCGAAGTTCTGCGCCAATTCCCCGGACTTTTCCTCGAAGGACATGAAGACGCCCGGCTCACCGAATTGTGTCGCCCCGCGCACCAGGAATTCCATGGCCATCAGGGTCTTGCCACAGCCGGTGCCGCCGCAGACCAGGGTGGGCCGGCCCCGCGGCAGGCCGCCGCCGGTGATTTCGTCCAGGCCTTTGACGCCGGTGGGGGTTTTCAGTAGGGAGTCGGTGACGGCTGGGGGCAGTTGAGGTGTGGTCATAGGGGCTTCCATGGGGGGGGCCAGTCGCTACATTCTAGGCTGGACCTGATTGCAGTGATAGCACGCAGGGGTAAACGACTTTAAGGGATGCGAGGCACTTATTTGGCGGGCATGGCGGTGGAGGATCGCCCGAGGGAGGATTGACGTCCGAGGACCGCCTGCGCGGACTTGATCCCGGCTTGGTCAAGGGTTGGCTCAAACGTAGCGAGCATTGAGGCTCGGTCGCCGGGGGTTGGCTTGCCTGGCGTCTCTGTAAATTTTCAGGGCGTCAATGATTTCAGGGTGGTGATCTGCAATCAGGTGATCAGTGGATCACTGATCGGGGTGCCCCCGGCCGGTGCCAACCCCGCCAAGGCCTGGTCGAAGCGCAGGTTCTGGATGGCGATACCGATGGTCTGGGTGATCTCCTCGCCCAGCCGGGCCCGCAGCGCCGGCTCTAGCTCCTTGAAGAGGCGGCGGGCGCTGGCCCGGTTGTGACGCAGGGCCTCGCGCAGGGCTTCGAATGGGACCGGGTCCGGGGGTGGGGCCTCCGGACCGGTGGACGGAGCGCCACTGCCGGCGGGGCTGGCCGCGACGACCCGCTCGGGCTCGGCGCGCCAGGGGGCGCTGGCGAGGAGGAGGGCTTCAAGCTGGTGGTCGAGGTCCGCCAGCCGCTCTTCCAGGTCCCTCGTCGCCAGCCCTGCCTGGATGAGGGACTCCAGTGCCCCGGCCGCCTCCATCAGTGCCAGGGCGCCGAGGTTGCCGGCATTGCCGCGCAGGGTATGCAGTTGCCGCAGGGCGGTCTCGCGCTCCCCTTGGGCCAGGTTGTCGCGGATCTCCTTGACCGCGTCGGCGGATTCGCGGGTGAAGCGCCGCAGCAGGTGCAGGAAGAAGGCGCTGTCGTCGCCCAGGGTCCGGGCCACCCAGGCCCGGTCGATGCCGGCGACATCCGGAAAGGCGTCGCCGGCGGAGCTGGCGACCTGGGCGGCGGGGGTCTCCGGGGTAATAGCCGTCAGGCCCTTGCCTTGGCCAACGTCATGGTGTGCGACGCCGCCCTGGGTCTCCGGGGTGATCGCCGCTCCGTCCCCCGCCGGCCTGGCCCAGCGCAACAGCAGGGCCACCATTAGCTCCAGGTCCAGGGGTTTGGCCAGGATGTCGTTGATACCCGCGGCGCTGGCGGCCTCCCGCTCCTCCGCCCGGACTCCGGCGGTAAAGGCTATGATGGGCAGCTCCATCAGGCCCAACTCGCCCCGGATCAGGCGGGTGGCGGTCAGGCCATCCATGATGGGCATCCGGACGTCCATCAGCACCGCGTCGAAGGCCCTGGGTCTGGCCTTCAGCAGTTGCAGGGCCTGCTGGCCTTCGGCGGCCAGGGTCGCGGTCGCGCCCTCCAGCGCCAGGGCCCGCTCCATCAGATCCCGATTCATGGCGCTGTCGTCCACCACCAGGATGTGGAGGCCCATCAGGCGGGGCCCGTCGGGACGGGCCGGCGTCGGGGCCACCGGTATGGCCTCCGTGCCCACGGCGACGCGCCGCAGGGGCAACTCGAACCAGAAGGTGCTGCCCTGGCCCGGCTGACTGTCGGCGCCCAGTTCGCCCGCCATCAACTCGACTAGTTGCTTGCTGATGGACAGGCCCAGGCCGGTACCGCCGAAGCGGCGGGCAATGCCGGCATCGGCCTGGGTGAAGGGTGTGAAGAGCGCCGCCAGGGCTGTCGGGGCTATGCCCTTACCGGTATCCGTGACCTCGAAGCGCAGCCGCGCGACCTCTTCGCCGAGTTCGCGCGTCAGGACCCGGAGGGTCACGGTGCCTTGCTCGGTGAACTTGATGGCGTTGCTGGTGAGATTGATCAGCACCTGCTCCAGGCGCAAGGCGTCGCCGAGCAGGGGCCCCAGGCACACGGGGGGTGTTTCGAGGTGCAGTGCCAGGCCCTTGGCATGGGCGCTCTGGCTCATGAGGCTGGCGAACTTGGCCAGCAGGATGTCCAGATCGAAGGGCCGGGACTCCAGGCGCAGTTGACCGGCCTCGATCTTGGAGAAGTCCAGCACGTCGTTGAGGATGACCAGCAGGGACTGGCCGGCGGCCTGGATACGCTCGACCAGGTCGTGCTGGCCTGGGGAGAGCGGCTCGCGGTTCAGTACCTGAGCGAGCCCCAGCACCCCGTTCAGCGGGGTGCGGATCTCATGGCTCATGTGGGCCAGAAACTCGCTCTTGGCGGCGTTGGCGGCATTGGCCTCGGCGGTACGGACCGCCACCCGGTGCTCCAGGTTGGCATTGAGGGCGCGGATCTCGTCCTCGGCCCGGATTTTTGCACTGATGGCGGCCAGTTCCGCATCCGCTATTTCACTCCTGAGCAAGAGGTTGCGATAGCGCCGGGCGCCCAGGCCCAGGAGGGCGAGGGCGAAGCTCGCTATCATCAGCAGGGGTCCCCATTGCCGCCACCGCAGGTGCGTGATGGCGGCGGGGGACACGTGGGTGACCAATTTCCAGTGCTCGATGGCGTGCACCTCCGCCTGCCCCGGGGCGGCCGGATCGATGGTGATCCAACTCCAGAGGCCGCTGCTCGTCCGGATGTGGCCCCGGGGCTCGGCGGCGATGCGAGCCCATTCCCGGGGTTGTTGCCTGGCCAGGCTATTGTCGCGACCGAACATGAAGCCCCAGGCATCCGCCGGGTCCGGCGCCAGGAGCGGGTAGCCCTGGTCATTGACCAGCAGCACTTCCTCGCCCTCGCCTGACGTGATCAAATGGGCGAGGCGGTCCAGGATCTGCTGGGCCTGCAGGTTGATGACGATCAGGCCCTGGTCCTGGCCCGCCACCAGCGGCAAGCGGATCGCCATCCGCAGCATGGGCTTGTGGGGAACCTCGACGACTTCCCGCTCGACATTTAGGTCCAGGGCCGACACAAAGATGCCGTCCGGGCCCAGGCGAATCGCTTCCCGATGGTACTGACGTTGCGCCTTGTCCTGCAGGTCCTGCCGCGAAACCACCACCGGCCCTTCCTCAAGCCGGTCCACGCGGGCCAACTCCATGCCCGCCGCGCTCAGCCAACGGGCCTGGTCATAGGGGGGATTGAGGTACATCAGAGTCCGCAGGCGATCTTCCATCATCGTCCGTGCCTCCTCGGGTGCCGCCCTGAAGGCGTGGTTGACGACCGGATCGCGCACCAGACCCCGGAGGTGGTTCAGGGGCCGGTTCAGGGCCTCGATAAACAACTCGGCGCCCATCTTCAGTTGCTCGGACTGGCGGATCGTCAGCTTGTCCAGTTCGGAGGCGGCGAGGGTGATGCCGACGATAAGGGTGACCAGCAGCACCAGGGCCGCCAGGGGCAGATAGAGGGCGGCAAAGCGTTTCACGCCGCCCCGGCTCCCTGTTTGGCCCGATACATGGCCTCGTCGGCATAGCGGGCCAGATCGAGGGAGGTTTGGCCATGGTCGGGGTAGAGGGCGATACCGATACTCCCCGAGATCTCCAGGCTTTGGCCGGCGATCTCAAAGGGCTGCCGCAGGGCGTGGTGAATTCCCTCGGCCACCTTGATCGCCCCCGCCCCGTTGGCGACCTCCGCCAGCAGGACCACGAACTCGTCCCCACCGATGCGCCCGACGGTATCCGAGGCGCGGATTTGGCTGGTCAGGCGTTGGGCGGCGGCCTGGAGCACCTGATCCCCGACAGCGTGGCCCCAGGTATCGTTGATCGGCTTGAATTTGTCGAGGTCGATGAACATAAGGGCGAGTTTGCTGCCGTTGCGCTTGGCTAGCTCCAGGGCCTTTTCGAGGTGCTCGAAAAAGAGGGCACGGTTGGGCAGACTGGTCAGGGCGTCGTGGTGGGCCATGAAGGCCAGCCGTTCGTGAGCTTCCTTGCGCTCGGTGATGTTGAGGTTGACGGCGACATAATGGTGGATTGTCCCCACCTGATCCTTGACCGGGGCGATATGCGCCTCTTCCCAATAGACCTCGCCGGATTTGCGGCGATTCATCAATTCTCCCGTCCAGGGCTCGCCACGCCGGAGCTGCTCCCACATCCCCCGGTAGATGGCTCCCTCGGTCAGGCCCGATTTCAGGAGCCGGGGGTTTTGCCCCATGGCCTCCGCGGACGAGTAACCGGTTTCCTCGCTGAAGCGGGGATTGACATACTGGATATTGGCCTGCTCGTCCGTGATGAGGACAGAGGTGGGGCTTTGTTCCAGGGCCTGGGAGAGCACCTCTAACTGATCGTTGGCCCTCGCGATTTCGGCCAGGCTTAGCTCCAGGGCCCGGGTCCGCCTTTCCAGTTCCAGGTGCAGGCGGACCCGGGCGCGCACGACCGCCCGGTTGACCGGTTTATGGATAAAGTCCACGCCGCCCGCGGTAAAGGCGCGGGTCTCGCTTTCGGCGTCGATCTTGGCGGTGACGAAGATCACCGGGATGTCCCGGGTGGCGGCATCGGCCTTGAGGGCCGCGCAGACCATGTAGCCGTCCATCTCCGGCATCATGACGTCCAGCAGGATCAGGTCGGGTTTCTGGCCCTGGGCCAGCAACTCCAAGGCCTGGCGCCCGGAGGTGGCAAAGCTGAGTTCGTGTTCATCCTCCAGAATGTCGAGGAGGATCTCGATATTGGTGGGGGTGTCGTCAATGATGAGGATCTGGGCGGGGCTGGGGTTCATGACAGGCTCCAGCCCTGCTGGGCAGCCAACTGGCGGAGTTGCGCCAGGGCGGTGCGATAGTCGAGCCGGTTGAGGGGGGTGCTGATAGCGGCATAGGCGGCTTGTAGGGCGGAACCGGCCAGTTGGGCCTCGATCTCGGCGTTGAGGCGCCGCGCCCTGCTCTGGCCCAGGTTCAGCATCCCGGCCAAGTCTTCGAGGCGCTGCAAGAGGGTGGCGGCGTCGATACCGGTCAGGGGGATGGGCTCCGGGGAGGGGGTCACGGCGCTGGCCTCCGGCAGGGAGCGCGCCAGGGCCGGGGCCGCGGGAAACCCCTGGGTCCGGCTGGTGGCTCGTTCCAGGTGGACGGTGAACCAAAAGGTGCTCCCTTGCCCCGCCTGGCTCTCCACCCCGATCTCGCCACCCATGAGCTCCACCAGCCGCTTGCTGATGCTCAGTCCCAGTCCCGTGCCGCCGTATTCCCGAGTCGTGGACATGTCGGCTTGATGAAAGGCTGAAAAGAGGCGGTGACGCTGCTCTGGCGTCATACCGATGCCGGTATCGCGCACCGACAACCGCAGCCACGCGAACCGCTCCGCCCCGGGCGGGCCGGGTTCGGCGTCGGGGGCCAGGCACTCGGCCTCGATCCGGATCGATCCCCGCTCGGTGAACTTGAGGGCATTGCCCACCAGGTTGTTGATGATCTGCTGGAGGTGCAAGGGGTCGCCCACCAGGAGGGGTGGCACGTTCGGCGCTATGGCGAGGCTCAGGGCCAGGTGCCTTTCCTCGGCCCGGGGACCGAAGAGGTGGAGGGTGCTGGCCAGAATTTCCTCGATGCTGAGGGTGACCGCCTCGATCTTGAGGTGGTCGGCCTCGATCCGGGAGTAATCCAGGATGTCGTTCAAGAGGCCAAGCAAGGCAGTGGCCGACTCACGGATCTTGCCCAGGTAGTCGCTCTGTCGGGCCGTGAGGTCATCCTCGAGCAGTTGTTGGGAGAGACCGATCACCGCATTCATGGGGGTGCGGATCTCATGGCTCATATTGGCCAGAAAATTGCTTTTTGCCACATTGGCCGCCTCCGCCTCCTGCTTGGCGATCAAGAGCTCCCGGGAGAGCTCCCGCTGCTCCCGCTCGGCCTCGACCCGATCGGTGATGTCCAGGCATTGATCGATATAGCCGACAAAACGTCCCTGGCTGTCGGAGCGGGGGGTAGCGGTATCCCGGAACCAGCGGTATTCGCCATCATGGCGGCGCAGGCGATAGTCCATGCTGTAGGGCTGGCGACGATCAAAGTGGCTGTCGTGGAGGGCGGCGCAGCGCTCGCGGTCATCGGGATGGATGTCCTCGCCCCATCCCGGGCCTGGTTTGGCCCGCGGCGAGCGCCCGATAAATTCCACCCAGGCCTGATTGGCATACACCAGGGCCTGGTCGATCCCCGTCGTCCAGATCAGGGTCGAGCCGCTATCCGCCAGGGTGCGCCACTTGTGCTCGCTCTCGCGCAGGGCCAGATCGGCGCTGCGGTCCACCAGCACCAGCAAGGATTGTTCCTCGCGGTGATAGTTGGAGCCAAAGTGCATGAGATGGAGGTCGCAGGGGATGGTCTGATCGGCGCCGAGCCTCACGCCCATCTGCTCCAGCGCCTGGGGTTCCGGCCCCGGGTTGCCCTGCAATACCCGATGCAAGCGGGCGCGGCTATCGAAATCGAGGAACCGCGCCACCGATCCCCGTTGCAGGGTAATATTCTGGCTGATGCGGAACAGCTCGCAGGCCTGGCGGTTGGCCTCGACGATAAAACCCTTGGCGTCCACCACGAAGGCCGGCAGTGGCAAATGATCGAACAGCAGGCGATATTTTTCGAGGGCCGAGGCGATCTGGCCTTGGGCCAGGCCCAGCTCCTCGTTCTGGATCTCGAGTTCGGTCTGATAAATGCTCAGCTCTTCCAGCAAATGGGTCAATTCCAGGTTGCTCGCGCCCTCCTGGCCCAGGCGCGCCTGGGCCTGGCCGTGGGCGATGGCCTCCAGGGCCCGTTCGCGCAGGGCCGTCAGATTGACCTGGCGCTCACTCATGCCTGGGCACCCCGATGCCAGGAGCTGATGTTGATGTGGCTGACCACGGCGCCAAAATCCGCGGTCATGACCGGGGCCACGCTCATGACAAACCAGCGTTCCTCGGTGGCGGAGTGGCAGGGATATTCCATGGAGAAGAGGGGCAGGGAGCCCTCCAGGACCCCACGCAGACCCCGATAGACCGCGCCGATGTCGGTCTCGTCACAGGGCGAGCCCGCCTGGCAGGCATCGAGATAGTTCACCCCCACCCCCGAGTGTTGTAGCGTCTTGTCGCCATTGGCCCGGGCGAAGCGCTGCCAGGCGGCGTTGACCATGACGATGAGCCCGGTGTGGTCCAGGACCGCGATGTGCTCCGGCAGGGCATCCAGGATGGATTGCAGCCGCCGGGCATCGTGAAAGGCCGTGACATCCACGAAGGTCGCCACCACGCCGTGAATGGTGGTGGAGGGCACCCGATAGGGCAGGATGCGGGTCAGATAGGTCTTTTTGTCGTCCAGGGTCGTCATTTCGGTCTCGACCATGCGCTGGGTGACGAGGGTCTGGCGCAGGTCTTCCATCAAGCTGGGATAGCGCAGGATGTGGGAGATGTCCCCCAGGGGCCGGCCGACATCCAGATCCCGCAGCTTGAAGATCTGGGTCGCGTCGGGGCTGAAGCGGGTAATGTGCAGCTCGGCGTCCAGGAAGATGGTGGCCACGCCCGCGGCCTTGGCCATGCTGTCGAGATCGGCGTTGACGCGGTTGAGGACCAGCATCTTCTCCTGAAACTCGGCATTGACCGTGCTCATCTCCTCGTTGACCGATTGCAGTTCCTCGTTGGAACTCTGCAACTCCTCGTTGGAGGCCATCAGCTCCTCGTTCGTCGCCTGCAACTCCTCGTTGGAGGTCTCCAGCTCCTCGATGGTCGCCTGCAGGCTCTCGCGCGTGGCCCCCAGCTCGCGCTCGAGAACGGCGACGCGGGCCATGGTCTCGGCATCCACATCCACGGGCTCGGAGTCAGCGATGGCGCTGTGGTTGGTGGCCGTCTCGAAGCACAGCAGGGTCAGGCGTTCGTCGCTTTCGGTGCGCAGGGGGTGGGCCGAGAGGCGGATGGTGCGCCGCTCGGCGTTGGGCAGGGTCACCTCGATGAGGTCGGAGATGATAGAACAGCGATCCCGGGCCGCCTTGTAGAGCAAGGCCGCCGCCACCGGTGTCAGGTTTTCCGGCAAGAGGCGGTTGATGTCCAGACTGGCCACGCCCTCGCGGGCATGAAAATAGGCATTGACGTCGCCAAAGAGGTGAATTGCCTCGTGGTCCTGGTTGACGATGATGGCCGGCGGGGCATACATGGAGAGCAAGGCCGTCATGCCCAGATTGGAGACGGACATATCGGTGGTGACGCGCCGCGCCTTCACCATCTGGGGCGCCTTGCCCATGATCTGGGTCTGGTGGAGGCTGCTGGATTTACGCTCCAGGAAGGGCAGGACCATGTTGCCGACCCGCCGGAAGAGCTTGTGTTTGGCACTGATGGTCTGGAGGCCCTCGGTCACCGCGGAGAGGGACTCGCTGGAGCCCAACAGCAGGGCCCCGCCCTCGCGGATGGCGTATTGCAGGGACCTCAGGGCATGTTCCTGGGCCGTCGAATTAAAATAGATGAGGGTGTTGCGACAGGAGACCAAATCCATCTTGGTGAAGGGCGGGTCCGCCAGCAGGTTGTGGCGGGCAAAGACGATGCACTGGCGCAACTCGTTCTTGATGACGAAGCGGTCGCCCTTCTTGACGAAAAAGCGCTCCAGACGCTCCGGGGAGATCTCGGCGGCGGCGGATTCGGGATATTGACCGACGCCGGCGGTCTCCACGCATTGGGCATCGACATCGGTGGCGAAGATCTTGAGGTTGGGCCAGCGCCGCTCGCGCTCGAAGGCCTCGATGAACAACATGCCGATGGTATAGGCCTCCTCGCCGGTGGCGACCCCCGCCAACCAGACGCGAATGGTCTCGCTGGGCGGTTTCTCGGCGACCATGGGGCCGATGACGGTCTCGGCAAGCAGGGCGAAGGTCTCGGGGTCGCGGAAGAAGCTGGTCACCGAGATCAGCATCTCGCGCCGCAGGGTAATGATTTCGTTGCGGTCGTGCTCCAGCAGGTCGTAATACTGGTAGAGCTCGGGGGTGTGGCGCACCTGCATGCGCCGGTCGATGCGCCGCATGATGGTGGTGGGCTTGTAGTCCGCGAAGTCGATACCGCCCACCTGGTGCAGCAGGTGCAGCAGGGCGGTCAGGACCTCCTCGGTGGTCATGGTGGCATGGGGGATGATCCGCTCCGGAGCCACCTCCAGCTCCTGGTAGGGCAGGTTGCGGATGTGGGCCAGCAGGCGGGCCGGTATCTCTTCCGCCGGCAGGATGGCATCGACGATGCCGGTGGCGATGACGCTGCGCGGCATGCCATCGAACTTGGCCGATTCCGGCTCCTGGGCCATGAGGAAGCCGCCGGCGGCATTGATGGCGACGGCGCCCCGGGTGCCGTCGGTGCCGGTACCCGAGAGGATGATGCCGACCGCGTGGCGGTCATAGACGTCCGCCAGGGAGGAAAAGAAGATGTCGATGGGCAGGGTCAGGCCCCGGGGGTTCTTGGGCGTCAGATGGAGATGACCCTTGGTGGCGTGCATGATGGCGCCCGGCGGAATCAGAAAGACCCGGTTGGGTTCCAGGGGCAGGTCCTCCTCGACCATGGTCACCGGCATATTGGTATGGCGGGCGAGCAGGGTGCTCATCATGCTCTTGTGATCGGGGGAGAGGTGCTGGACTACGACAAAGGCGGCCCCCAGGTCCATGGGGCAGGCCTTGAAGAACTTTTCCAGGGCGTCCAGTCCACCCGCGGAGGCGCCGATGCAGACCACATAGCCCTCGAAGGGTGAGCCCTTGGGTGCCGTACCCTGGGTCGCGGCCTGGGGTTCCGGGACTTCACTCTTGATCATCGCGTTGATTGTCATTGAGAACTGATTTCCGTTAAGAGGCGCCCGCCGCGCCCGGCACCGCGTCCGGATCGGCAAAATAGGGGAAGAACTCGCGATCGGCCCGGAGCATGTGCCGGGCCACCACATCATGGGCCAGAAACTGGAAGAGCTCGCCAATGCCGAGGGTCCCCATCTGAAAGTGGCCAACCAGGACACCGGCCTTCTCGACCAGGCCGCGATGGATGGCGGCATGTTCGGCACTGCCCGGATAGCCCGCGGCGGCAACGAGGGCCTCTTCATCCTCGAAATGCTGGACCACATCCTGGATCAGGGTATCGACCAGGCTGGCGACTTCGTCGGCGGGCCGGCCGGAGAGGACGGCGCCCAGCAGGTTGTTGGCATCCGCGAACAGGCCGCGATGCTGACGATCGATCAGGGGCTGGCCACATTCATAGGCGGGATGCCAGATCAGTTGCACGAAGCCCGCCCCGACGTTTTCGCCCAGCCCAGCGCGCTCGGGTCGCTCGGGTGCCGCCTGGACCTGGTTGCGGCCCTGGGTCTTGGCGCGATAGAGGGCGGCATCGGCCCGTTGGAACCAGCTTTCCCAGTCTTCCCCGGGCAGGCATTCGGCCACGCCCAGGCTCACGGTCAGGTGTTCGACCGTCGGGAACACCGTCTGGGCAATGGTCGTGCGCAGCCGCTCCGCCATTAAGGTCGCGGAGTGCAGGGTGGCGTTGGCGGTCAGGATGACAAACTCTTCGCCGCCCCAGCGCGCCAGCGCATCCGTGACCCGCAGGGACGACTGCGCGATCGCCGCCAGTCTCGCCAGCACCTGATCACCGGTCATATGACCGAAAGTATCATTGATTTTCTTAAAGAAATCGATATCGAGAATGATGAGGCTCAGAGGGTGATCATAGCGCTTCAGTCGCTCCATCTCATTGGCCACGGCGTCCGCAAGGCGCCGCCGGTTCCAGGCACCGGTCAGTTTGTCGGTACTGGCCAGATCCTCCAGCGCGGTATAGGCCTGCTGCAAAGCTTGATGGGTGTGTTGCAAACGCTGGAGGGCATGCTGAATGGCGATATGGGTGTTCAGGCGCGCGCGCAGCACGGCCGCCGAATAGGGCTTGGTCACGAAATCCACGGCGCCGGCTTCCAGTCCCTCGGCCTCCAGGACGGGATCCTGATTGGCGGTGATGAAGATGACCGGTATGGACGCGGTGACCGGGTCGGCCTTGAGGCGTCGACAGACCTCCAGGCCATCCAGATCCGGTAATTGGTAGTCGAGCAGCAGCAGGTCCACCCCCTCGCGGGCCAGGCTCAGGGCATCCTGGCCCCGGGTACAGAAGATGACGGTGAAGTCCCTGGGGTCCAGGATCTCCCCCAGCAGGGTCAGGCTGGTCGGGTCGTCGTCCACTACCAGGATCCGGGGGGGGTCGCGGTCGCCGGCTTCGGCCATCGGGCCGTCGGGGCTCAAGTCCTTGTCATTCATGATGGCAATGTCTCCCGTAACAGAGTCAGGGTCTCCAGGGCCCGAGCGTAGTCGAATTGGCCGATCCGTTCGAGCAGGGCATCCCGAAGCCCGGAGGCCTCGGGGCTGCCCCAATCACCACCCAGGCGTTGCAACAGAGTCCCGGGAACCTTGCGGTGCTTACGGAGCCAGGCCTCGATCTCGGCCAGGTCCTCCCGGCGAGTGTCGGCGCCACCGGGGCTGGCCAGGAGCGGGTCCGCGGGGCTTGACAGTTCCGGGAGCTGGGCGATGGCCGCCAACACCTGATTCAGTGCCGCCTGGAACTCGGCCTGCAAGGTCGTCTCCCCTTGGGCGAGCTGTTGCTCGAACCGCTGGGCCAGGGGATGCAGGCCCCGGGCCCCGACCGTGGTCGTCAGCCCCTTGATGGTGTGGACGAGCCGCCGGGCCACATCCCACTGCTCTTGGCGCAGGGCCTCCGCCAGTTGGACGGGAGCCCCGACAAAGCTCTGGTGAAAACTGATGAGCACCCGACGCAGCATGCCCCAGTCGCCGCCCAGCATCTGGACGGCATGATCGAGGTCCAGGTCGGGGAGACTGAAGGCCTCTCCCCCGGCCTTGGCGTCCTCTATTCGGGGGGCCGGGGTGGCGGCGCGGGGCGGCATCCGAATCCATTGGACCAGGGTATGCGCCAGTTGCAGGGGATCGATGGGCTTGGCGACATGGGCGCACATGCCGGCGGCCTCGCTGGCCTCACGGTCCTGGGGCATCACCGCCGCCGACAGGGCGATGATGGGCGGGTCCTCGGCGCGGCCTTGGGCGCGGATGGCACCTGTCGCGGCGAAGCCGTCCATCTCGGGCATTTGCAGATCCATGAGGATGGCATCGTAGCGATTGCGGGCGGCCTTCTCCACCGCCGCCCGGCCGCTCGCGACGGTCTCGGCCACCAGCCCCAGCCGGGTGAGATAGTCACCCATGACCAGCAGGTTAGTGGCGTTGTCATCAACGACCAGCACCCGGGCGCCGCGAATGGGCCAGGTGATGTGTGCGACCTGATCCAGGCCCGGGCCCTGGGGGGCGAGGTCGGCGGGCGAGGCCAGGGCCGGGTTGGTGGCGTCCCGGACCTGGGGTTCGTCAGGGGCTTTACCCTGGGGTTCGGCGCCGAGTCCAAGGCGCGCGGTAAACCAGAAGGTGCTGCCGGCCCCAGCCTGGCTGGTGATACCGATGTCGCCGCCCATCAGTTCGACCAGCCGCTTGCTGATACTGAGTCCCAGTCCGGTGCCGCCGTAGCGGCGCGTGGTGGAGTTGTCCGCCTGCTGGAAAGGCTCGAACAGGTGCTCGGACTGATCCGGCGTCAGGCCAACGCCGCTATCCTGGACCGATACCTTGAGCAGTAGGGTCTCGGGGGTCTGTTCGAGCCTCTCGACCTTGACCTCGATCGCCCCTTGGTTGGTGAATTTGAGGGCATTGCCCACCAGGTTATTGAGGACCTGCCGTAGCCGCAGGGGATCGCCCAGCAGCCAGTTCGGTACCTCTGGCGCCGTGGTGAAGTTGAGGGTCAGGTGTTTTTCCTCCGCTTGCAGGGCGAACAGCGCCCGAGTACCAGCCAGGACTTCCCTGAGGGACATGGGCACCGATTCGACGGTCAGGTGTCCGGCCTCGATCTTGGAGTAGTCGAGGATGTCGTTGAGAATATTGAGCAGGGCCGTCGCCGACTGATAAATCCTCTGCAGATAGTCGCGCTGCCGCCCCGCCAGGTCCGATTCCAGCAGCAGCCGCGACAGACCGATGATGGCGCTCATGGGGGTGCGGATTTCGTGGCTCATGTTGGCGAGAAACTCGCTCTTTGCTCGGTTGGCGGCGACGAGTTGCGTGGTGCGCTCCGCCACCTTGGACTCCAGGTCGGTATTGAGGTCTCGCAGCCGCTCCTCCAGGGCTCGGCGGGCGGTGATGTCGGTGTGGGTGCCGATGATGCGGCGCGCCGGGCCCGGGGCCCCGCCCGCCACGGCCATGCCCCGCGACTCGACCCAGAGGTAGCGGCCGTCCCGGTGGCGCAGCCGATATTCGGCGGCGTAGAGGGGAGTCTCCCCGCGGGCATGCCGCTCGGCTTCCCGAATGGCGGCCCGGTCCTCGGGGTGGATGCGGTCGAACCAGACCTCGACCGGGTCGGTCCGCTCCTCGTCGGGGTAGCCGAACAGGCGTTGGTTGCCAGGGGAGGAGTAGATGGTCCCTTGGGCCAGGTCCCAGTCCCAGACGCCCTGGGCGCTACCCTCCAGGGCGAAATTCCAGCGCGCCTCCGCCTCCTTCAGGCGCTGGGAGGCGCGAAACAGGCCCCAGGACGCCAGGCCGACGATGAGCATCATGAGGCCGCTGAGCCCGAGCAGGATAGCGGCATTCTTTTGCCAATGGGCCAGAAAGTCGCGGGCGGCGTGTCCGACGAGCAGGATAAAGGGGTAGTCACCGACCTGGCGATAGGAGTAGGTGCGGAAGACCTTGTCCAGCAAGGTGGTGGTGGCATAGGTGGCGCCCTGGGGATGGGTCTTCATCAGGGCCTGCAATTCTTGCGATACCTTGCGGTTGCCAACCCCGTTTTCGGTGCCTTCCAACCGCGGGTAACGGGCGACCTGCAGCAGATCGGCTGTGCGCAGGGCGGCCGTGCCCCCGCCCCCCAGGTCCAGTTGGGAGAGGATCCCTTCGAAGGCCTCGATGGGCAGTACGCCCAGCACCACGCCGGCGAAGCGGCCATCCGGATGGCTGAGGCGCCGGGCCAGGAGCAGGGCCCACCGTTTCGTTGGTCCCCGCGTCAGCAGGGGCCCCTCGAAAATCAGGCCG
The DNA here is from genome assembly GCA_044228695.1 of Chromatiaceae bacterium. Classification (GTDB taxonomy): domain Bacteria; phylum Pseudomonadota; class Gammaproteobacteria; order Chromatiales; family Chromatiaceae; genus M0108. The sequence goes on from JBGAUK010000009.1 coordinate 47,454, forward strand.
GCGGCGGGGTCGTCCCGGGCCTCGGCAAAATAGGCGCGATCGGCCACGTTGATGGCTACGAGATCGCCGGTCCCATATCGAAGTTCCCCCTCCTCGTCCAGTAATAGCAGGTCCAACAGCTCGGGCAAGAGGGATTTCTGCTGTACCAGATGGGCATTGAAACGGGCCCCGTCGATACCCTCATGGGCCTGGGCGTCATGGTAATAGAAGGCCGCGGACCGCAGCAGGGCGTCCGTGCGAGTGAGCAGGTGGGCGACTTCCTTGGCTAGCAGGAGGGAGAGATTCTGGGTGGTCACGACGGCGCGCTCCTGATTTCGCTCCGATTCCTGCCAGAACGCCAGCAGGGTCAGGATCAGGATGAGGGCCGAAATCAGGACCGCCCAAGCGACATAGGGCCAGCCGCCGCGGGGAGCCTGGGGGCTCACGGGTTTTCCGGGGGTCGCGGTAAAGATCGCCTTCATGGCCGGACGGGCCAGGGATGGAGGCCGAGGGGTGGCGTCATGGCGGCGATGGGCTCCTCCTGGCGAGGCAAGGGCGGGCGTATCCGCGGGTAGGCATGATTATGCACCAGGTCACTTCTCCTTAAGGAAGGGCCAGGGGCTGGAGAAACTGTTGCTGGAAAACCTCCGCCGGCACCGGCCGGCCCAGCAGAAAGCCCTGACAGCCATGGCAGCCCTGGTGGGCGAGGAAGTCAAGTTGGGCCTGGGTCTCCACCCCCTCGGCGATGACCCTGAGGTTGAGGTTGCGGGCCATGGCGATGATGGTGGCGGCGATCTCCATGTCATTGCGATCCTCCGGAATGTCCCGCACAAAGCCGCGATCGATCTTGAGCTCGTCGATGGGGAGGTATTTGAGGCGGGCGAGGGAGGAGTAGCCGGTGCCAAAATCGTCGATGGACAGCCCCAGGCCGAGGGCCTTGAGGGCGCGCAGTAGGGTCGGCGCCTCTTCGCCCTGGCCCATGATCATGCTCTCGGTCAACTCGAACTTGAGCCGCTCCGGGGCCAGGCCGGTCTCGGCGAGGATGGCGGCCACCCGCGCCACCAGATCGGGCTGGCGCAACTGACGGGCGGACAGGTTGACCCCGAGGGTGAGGGCGGGCAGACCGGCGGCCACCCAGGCCTGGCCCTGGGCGCAGGCGGTGCGCAGGGCCCAGTCCCCCAGCGGCACGATCAGCCCCGTCTCCTCCGCGAGGGGGATAAAGGCATTGGGCGGGATCAGGCCCTCCGTGGGCGACTGCCACCTTAGCAAGGCCTCGCAGCCGATGAGCCCGCCGCCGAGGGTCTCGAACTGGGGCTGGTAATAGAGTACGAATTCCCCCTTGGCGAGGGCCTGGTGCAAGCGCCCCTCCAGGCCCAGGCGTTCCCGGGCGGTCTGGGTCTGGGAGGCGGTGTGGAAGCGGTAGGTGCCCCCGCCCTCGGCCTTGGCCTGATAGAGGGCCACCTCCGCATGTTTGACGAGGTCCGTCGCGGACAGGCCATCGCCCGGGTAAAGGCTGATGCCGATGCTGGCCCCCATGTAGATGTCGGGCTCGCCGGGCAGCTGAAAGGGCTTCTCCAGCAGGCCCAGCAGGGCCTGGGCGACCCCGGCCGCGTCCTCGGGTTGGGCCGGGTGCTCCATCAGCAGCAGGAATTCGTCCCCGCCCAGGCGCCCCAGGGTGTCCTCCGCCCGGACCCGTTCCCCCAGCCGCTGGGCCAGGGCCATCAGGAGGGCGTCACCGACCGGATGCCCCAGGCTGTCGTTGATATGCTTGAAGCGATCCAGGTCGATGAAGAGTACCCCTACCCCCCGCCCCTGGCGCTCGGCGTGATCCAGGGCATGGTGCAGGCGTGACTGGACCAGGCGGCGATTGGGCAGCCGGGTCAGGGGGTCGTAATGGACCAGGTCCTCCAGCCGCGCCTCGGACTCCTTGAGCTGGCTGATGTCGGTCATGACGCCCACGAAATGGCTGGGCTGATTCTGGGGGTCGCGGACGGCGCTGATACTCAGGATGAGGGGATAAATCTCGCCGTTCTTGTGCCGGTTCCACAGCTCACCCTGCCAGTGCCCGCTGTTGTTGATACTGGCCCACATGGCCTGATAAAAGGCGGGGTCATGGCGGCCCGAGCTGAGCAGGCGGGGATTGAGATTCAGGACTTCCGCCTCGGTGTAACCGCTAATGTCCGTGAATGCCTGGTTGACGCTGATGATCCGCGCCGCGAGATCCGTGATGAGGACGCCCTCGCGGGTGCTCTCGAACAGGGTCGCGGCCTGGCGTAGCCGGCTGTCGGCCTGCTTGGCCTCGGTGACATCGCGCCAGACCCCGGTGGCCTGGCTCCCCGCCCCGGCCTCGCCGCTGGGGAGGCCGATCTCATCCTCGATCCAGCGCATCCGGCCCTCGCCGTCACGGAACCGGTAGGTGTGGCGCGGCGTTCCGCCGGCCCCCAGCTTGGCGAGCCAGGCCAGGGCCTGCTCACGGTCCTGGGGGTGCAGATGGGCGGGCCACCAGTCCGGGGCCAGCGCCGCGGCCACCTCATAGCCGAGGAGCCGGTCCAGGTTGTCGCTGACCCAGGTCAGCGGCCGATCCCGGGCGTCGAGCCGCCGGGTGTAGAGGACCACCGGGCTGGCGGCCATCACCAGGGCGAGCCGCTCCGAGGTCGCGCGCAGATTGGCGCGCTCCCGGGCCAACTCCACCTGACCCCAGGCCTTTTCCAGCGTCGCCGGGAGCTTGTGGAGATAGCCCGGGTGCTTGACGAGGTAATCGCTGACCCCGAGATGCATGGCCCGTGCCGCGATCGTCTCGCTGCCTTGCCCCGAGACGATGACCAGGGGGATGTCCAGGCCACGCTCGGCGCGCAGCACCTTGAGGGCCTCCAGGGCGTCCAGGCCTGGCAGGGCGTAATCCAGAAGCACCAGGTCGAAATCGGCGGCACCGCTCGGGTCCCGGGGCAGGCGGGCCAGGACCTGCTGGGCATCGGCGACGGCTGTCACCTGGATGTGGGGGGCGTAACGGGCCAGGTGGCGCTGGGTCAGGTCGAGATCGGCGGCGTGGTGCTCGGCGTAGAGCACTCGCAGGGGCCGCGCGTGCCGGGCCCTGGCGGCATTAAAGCGTTGCCAGGCCGCGCGCAGGGTCGCCGGGAGGCGCTCCAGGGTCGCGAGGTCCTTGGTGAGGTAATCGTCGGCCCCGGCCTGGAGGGCGGTGATGGCGGCCTCGGGGTCGCCGGCGCCGGTGAGCATGACCACGGCCAAGGGTAACCGCTGCTCGCGAATCCAGGTCAGGAGTTGCAGGCCAGAACCGTCCGGCAGGTGCAGGTCCACCAGTGCCAGCTCATAGTTTTCGGGTGTAAGCAGGCGCTCCCGGGCTACCTCCAGGCTGGACGCCGCCTCGATGGCGATATCCGGTGCCTGGCGCGCCAGGAGGCGTTGGGTCAGGTCGGCGTCGGTCGAGTTGTCTTCAACATGCAAAACGCGCATGCGCTCACCTCGGTGGATGGTTGAGTTGGCACCAGTACAGCTCGATCTGGGCTGCCACTTCCAGGAACTTATCGAAATTGACCGGCTTGACGATGTAGGAATTGGCATGCAACTGGTAGGCGCTCTGGATGTCCCGATCCTCGTTGGAGGAGGTCAGCACCACCAGGGGCAGGGACTGGGTAACCGGGTGCTCGCGTAGCCGGCGCAGCACCTCCAGGCCATTGACCCGCGGTAGCTTCAAGTCCAGCAGGACCAGCAGCGGCAGGGGCTCCCCCGCCTCCCAGCGGGGGATCATCTCCAGCACCTCCTGACCATCGCGGGCCACCTCGATGGGATTGGCCAACTTGCGGAGGGCGAAGGCGCGCCGGGTCAGGTCCAGGTCCGTCGGGTTGTCCTCCACCAGCAGGATGGGACGTAAAATGGCGGCGGTCATAGCGGCAACTCCAGGTAGAAGGTGGCCCCCTGGCCTGGGGCGCTCTCGGCCCGGATGCTCCCGCCCATGCGGTACATGGCCTTGCGCACGATCGCCAGCCCGATGCCGGTGCCCGGATAGTCCTCGGCCCGTTGCAGACGTTGGAAAATCTCGAAGATGCGGTCATGGTAGCGCATGTCGAAACCGATGCCCTGGTCCTGGATGGCGACCAGGATCAGGTTCCCGGTCGCCTGGCCCCGAATCTCGACCTGGGCCGGCCGGTCCGGCTGGTGAAACTTGAGGGCATTGTCCAGCAGGTTGCGCAGCACCATCGCCAGCCCCTCGGGGTCGGCCCGCGCCACCAGGCCCGCCAGTGCGACCCATACCCGGGCCCCGCTCGCCTGGATGTCCTCCGCCCGCTCCGCCAGGATACGCCCCATCAGGGCCCCGAGCTCGACCGGGATGCCCTGCAGGCCCCGCCGTTCCATGCGCGAATAGGCCAGCAGGTCCTCGATCAACTGGCTCATCTGGTCCACGCCGTGACGCACGTTGCGCAGAAAGAGCCGGCCTTCTTCGTCCATTTGCTCCAGATGGTCCTCCAGCAGCAGGCGGCTGTAGCCGTCGATGCCGCGCAGGGGGGCCTTGAGGTCATGGGAGACCGAATAGGTGAAGGTCTCCAGCTCCTTGTTGATGGCGGCAAGCTCGGCGGTCCTGGCCTGAACGCGCTCCTCCAGTTCGGCGTTGAGCCGCAGGACCTCGTCCTCGATCCGCTTGCGTTCGGTGATATCGCGCACCACCGAAATGAATTGGGCGGTCTCCGGCAACCGGCTGAGCCGGGCCTCGTAGCAGCGTTCACCCTCGGCCATGGGCAGACGGTATTCGTAGCTAACCAGGTGGCCCTCGTGCCCCACCCGCGCCAGCTTGTCCATGAAAACCGCCGCCACTGGTGGCGGCAGGACCTCCCGCACGGTCTTACCCAGGAAGTGCTCCGGGGGGAGATAGAGGTCGTCGTCGCGACTGGCGCGGTAGTCGCGGATGGTCCCATCGGCGTCCATGAGGAAAAAGAGGTCGGGCAGGACCTGGAAGACGGTGTCGAGCAGGGACTCGCGCCGGCGGGCCGCCAGTTCGGCCTCCTTGCGGATACTGATGTCCTGAATGGCGCCCTCGACGCGGACCACCTGCCCCTCCTCCCGGACGGGCAGGCCGATCATCTGGATCCACTTGCGGGCCCCGCTAGCGCTGGTCATGGGTAGCTCCAGATCGAAGGGGTGGCCCCCGGAGATCGCCGCCCGGAGCGCCGCGACGAGCTCCCGGCGCCCGGGCCTGGGGAAGACGGCGAGGGCAGCCGGGGCGCGGATTGGCCCGGCGGGGTCCAGCGCATAGATCCGTGCCGTCTCGTCGGTCCAGGTGCCCGTGCCGGTGGCGACCTCGAACTCCCAGCCGCCGACCTTGGCGAAGCGGCTGGTGCGGTCGAGGAGGTCACGCTGGCGTTCCAAGGCCTCCAGCGTCTGCTTGTACTCGGTGATATCGCTGAAAAGAATGGAGATGCCGTCGCGGGTCGGGTAGATGCGGTTCTCGAACCAGCGCTGCGTGGGGAGGTAGTAGTCCTCGAAGCGGACCGCCACCCCCTCCCGCATGGCCCGCTCGCAGGCCTGGTGGAAGGCATACCCGACCTCTCCCGGGAACTCGGTCCAGATGTGCCGGCCCAGCAGGTCCGCGGGCGTGCGTCCTAACTGGGCGGCGGCCTGGCGATTAACATACTGATAGTGCCAGTCCCGCCCCAGGCTGACAAAGCCGTCGCTCATGGTCTCCAGCAGGTCGATCAGGCGCCGGCCCAGGGTCTCGCGCGCCATCTCGCTCTCGATGGATCCCAGGGTGAAGCCGATGTCCGAGGCGAGTTGGTCCAACAGGTCGAGCTCGGCGGTATCGAAGTAATCCCGGCGATCCGCGTAAAGGTTGAAGGCGCCGCGCACCTGGCCCGCCACGGCGATGGGGAAGGCCGCCGAGGCGCGATAGCCCCGGGCCAGGGCCGCCTCGCGCCAGGGGGCCATGCGCGGATCGGTGGCGATATCGTTGCAGACCACGTGCTTGCCCTGGCGCAGGGCCTGGCCCGTGGGGCCCTGGGCGTGGGCGTCGTCCGCCAGGGAGATATGCAACTGCTCCAGATAGCCCTCCCCTACCTCGCCGGCATGGGCCAGGACACGGACTTCGCCGCTCGCCGAATCGGCAAGGCCCAGCCAGGCCATGCGAAACCCCCCGACCTCGACGGCGATGCGGCAGGCCTCGCGATAAAGCTCATCGGGGTCGCGTAGGCGGACGATGGCGGCATTGATGCCGCTCATGACCGCATGGACCCGGTTGAGCCCGCGGATGCGCTCCTCGGCCTCGGTGCGCGCGGTGATATCGCGGGCGATGCCCAACACGCCGAGCAAGCGCCCTTGGGAATCGCGCATGGGGGTCTTGATGGTTTCGAACAGGCCACGATGGCCGGAGCCGGCGAAGACGAGCCATTCCTCGTTGAGACAGGGACCACCGGCGGCGATGGCGGCCTGGTCATGGGCGCGGAAGGTTGCCGCCAGCTCGGCGGGCACGAAGTCCTGGTCGTGCTTGCCGACGATCTCGCCCTCCGGGGCCCCATAAAGCTGCTCGAAACGGGGGTTGCAGGCCAGATAGAGCCCGGCAGAATCTTTCAGCCAGACCAGGTCCGGGATGGTGGCCAGCAGGGTGCGCAGCCGGCCCTCCCCCTGGACCAGCCGGCGATTGGCCCTTGCCAGCAGGTAGGCCATCCCCGCCGCCGCCAGAGCCACCAGGAACCCCAGCGACCGGATCAGTCGGATTAGTTCCGCCAGGTCCGGCGACTGGCCCCAACCAACCGCGGGGATGGCCGCCAGCCCCCAGGAACCGCCGGGCAGGCTGACGGCGAGGGTGACCGGGTCCTGGGTCAGGACCCGGGGATCGCCGAAGAAGACCGGGCCCTTGGCGCCGGTCCCGTCCGTGCCGCTCAGGGCCAACTGGAGCTGGCGCTGGGCCTCCAGGATCCCCGCTTTCTCATAGAGGGTGACAATCTCGATGACGGCGGAGACCAGGCCCCAGGGGCGCGGCTGGGCGTCCGGTGGCGTGGGGGTGACGAAAACCGGGGCGCGGATGAGGATGGCGATGCCGTCCTGGACCAGTGGCAAAGGGCCGGCCACCAGCGGCTGGCCGCTGGACATGGCGCGCAGGGCCGCGGCGCTCTGGGTGGGATGGGTCCGGTAATTCAGGCCCAGCGCCGCCTCGTTGCCCGCCAGGGGGTACACGAGCTTGACGACCAGGTCGGGCGCCCCGACGATGTTGCGCAGGGCGTTGTCCTGATTCACCAGGCCGGCGGCGATGCGGGCGAACTCGGTCTGATCAAGATCCGGGCGGGATGCAATCACGGCGGTCAGCCCATGCACCAGCAACAGATGGCCGTTGATGACCCCTTCAAGGCGGGCGCGCAGGGTGGTCAGCTCCTTCAGGACGCCGGTGCGTTCCTGTGCCAGGGCCCGATCGCTGGCCAGTCGTTCGATGATCTGCTCCGTGGCCAGGATTGGCAGCAGGGCCAGGAGGGCGAACAACCAGGGGCGACTGGCGAGCAAGAGGCCAGGTGAAGGCGGCTTCAAGATAGCGTTTACCTCTGAGGGGCTGGCGAACTGTGCATTATCCCCGTCATACCGGTAACATCAAAGAGGGCTCCGCCCTCGGGAGGATTCATCTAACCCGATGATCCGCCGGTGCCCCTGGCGTTTGGCGAGGGTGGCACCGTGCCGCGCGGCCACTCAATTTGGGGTAGCAAAGAGGTTGAGACGATCGCGCCCCCCTTCCTTGGCCCGATACATGGCCTCGTCGGCGTGCCGGGTGAGTTCGCTGGCGTCACCGCCATGGTCCGGGTAGAGGGCAATGCCGATGCTGGCGGAAATCGCCAGGGTCCTGTCGGCCACTTCAAAGGGCTGTCTCAGGGCCTCGCGCAAGGCTTCGGCCACCTTGATCGCCCCTTCCTCGTTAGCCACCTCATGCAACAAGATGACAAACTCGTCACCGCCTATCCGACCGACGGTGTCCGTGGCGCGTACGCGGGCGGTGAGGCGTTGGGCGACCGCCCTCAGCAGCAGGTCCCCGACGGCGTGACCCCAGGTGTCGTTGATGGGTTTGAATCGGTCGAGGTCGATGAAGAGTAGGGCTAGTTTGGCGCCATGACGCTTGGCCAGTTCCAGGGCTTGGTTGACCCTGTCGAAGAAGAGGCCGCGATTGGGCAGTTGGGTCAGGACGTCGTGGGTGGCCATGTAAACCAGCCGTTCCTGGGCCTGTTTGCGATCGGTGATATTGAGCTTGATCGCCACGTAATGGGTGATGTTCCCCGCCGTGTCCTTGACGGGGGCGATGCGGGCTTCCTCCCAATAGACCTCGCCGGATTTGCGGCGATTTACCAATTCGCCCGCCCAGGTCTCGCCCCGGGGGAGTAGGTCCCACATTTCCTCGTATTGGGAGGGCGTGGTTAATCCCGACTGCAGGATCCGGGGATTGTGACCGATGGCCTCCGCGGGGGTATAGCCGGTTTCCTCGGTGAACCGGGGATTGACGTACTGGATGATGGCGTCCCGGTCCGTGATGACGATGGAGGTCGGGCTCTGTTCGATGGCCTTGGACAGCACCTGCAATTGGTCGTTGGCCCGTTTGATTTCGACCAGGCTGCGGGCCATGGCCTGGGTGTGCCGTTTCAGGTCCAGGTGCAGGCGGACCCGGGCACGGACGACCGCCCGGTTGACGGGTTTGGGGATAAAGTCCACCCCGCCCGCGGAAAAGGCGCGGGTTTCGCTGTCCGCGTCGGTCTTGGCGGTAATGAAGATGACCGGGATGTCGCGGGTTGTGGGATCGGTCTTGAGGGCCGCGCAGACCGCGTAGCCATCCATCTCCGGCATCATGACGTCGAGCAGGATGATGTCGGGTGGGTACTGGGTCGCCGCCAAGGCCAGGGCCTGGCGTCCGGAGGTGGCAAAGCTGAGGTCGTAATCTTCCTCCAGCATCCCCAAGAGGATTTCGATATTCGTCGGGGTGTCGTCAACAATGAGGATGTGCGCGAGTTCGGGGGTCGTCATGGCGAATTCCCATCCTTTGTAACGAAGAGGCCCGCCGCTGTCGTGATGCGGATAGCCACGGGCGTGGCGTCGATAATGGTGCGGAATTGAGCCGTGGAGACCGCCAGATCGGCCCCGGGAGGCTTGTCCGCCGGAGTTGATTGATCGAGGACAGGGCCTGTCATGAGACCCCGTCTCCCGGGGAGGGCGATGGCCCTGGGACGGAGGACGGGGGTCCGCCATCTGTCCAGCGTGTTAGCACCGCGACCAGTTGCTCCAGCTCCAGGGGTTTGGTCAGGAGATCGTTGGTCCCGGCCTCGAGGGCTCGCCGTCGGTCTTCCTGGAGCGCCCCGGCGGTCACGGCGATGATGGGCAGCGCCCTCAGGCCCAAGGCGTCGCGGATGGCGCGGGTGGTTTCGAGCCCATCCTTGCCCGGCATCTGGACATCCATCAGGACGGCGTCAAAGCCCTTCGGCTCCGATTGTAGCCGGTCCAGGGCCTGCTGGCCGCCCTCCAGGAGGGTGGAGCTGGCCCCTTCCAACTGTAGCAGCCGTTCGATCACCATGAGATTGATGGGGCTGTCGTCTACCACCAGGAGGTGTAACCCCGCCAGACGCCCGCCGGCGGGGGCCTTCGGCTCCGGGGCCGGAAGGGGTGTCACTTCGTGACTCGTCGCCCGCTTTAAGGGCAGTTCGAACCAGAAGGTGCTGCCCGCGCCAATGCGGCTCTCGACCCCGATCCGGCCCCCCAACAGTTCGACCAGACGCTTGCTGATCGAGAGGCCCAGGCCGGTGCCGCCATAGCGGCGGTTGATGCTGCTATCGGCCTGGGTAAAGGGCGAGAAGAGGCTGGTCTGGGATTCCGGGGTGATGCCGATGCCGTGGTCACTGACCTCGAAGCGTAGCCGGACCCTCGCGGCGCCGATCTCCAGGGGGGTGACGCGGATCTGGATTTCGCCCTGGTCAGTGAACTTGATGGCGTTGCCGATCAGGTTGACGAGTACCTGCTCCAGGCGCAGCGGATCGCCGAGCAGGTCGCCCTCCAGGGCGGCAAGGGGCGCAATGCGCAAGGTCAGTCCCTTGCCCCGCGCCGTGGCCCCCAACAGGTGCTCGATCTGACTCAGGATGGGCCCCAGCCTGAAGGGGCGCTCCTCTATGCTGATCTGGCCGGCCTCGATCCGGGAGAAGTCCAGGATGTCATTGATGATGAGTAGCAGGGATCTGCCGGCGGTGTGGATTTGTTCCACCATGGCGCTCTGATCGGGGGGCAAGGCGGACCTCGCCAGGATTTGCGTCAAGCCGAGCACGGCGTTCATGGGGGTGCGGATCTCGTGGCTCATATGGGCCAGGAAGAGGCTCTTGGCCTCGTTGGCGGCCTCGGCGACCCCTTTGGCGGCCCGGAGCTCCTCCTCCAGTTCGCGCTGAACCGTGATGTCGCGGTTGACGCCCAGCACGCGTAGAGGCCGGCCCTGGGCGTCCTGCCGCTCGATGAGGGAGACCGAATGGATGTAACGGACCCGCCCCCCGGGCAGAACGATGCGGAACACATCGTCGTTGATCACCTGGTCGCGGAGGGCCCTTTGCAGTTTGGTCTCGGCTCCCTCCCGGTCGTCGGGATGCAGGCGGGACCGCCAGAAGTCGTAGTAAAGGCCCTGACGGTAGATGTCCGGTGGCACCTGGTACCAGGCACGCAGGCGCTCGTCCCACTCCAGTTTGCCGGTGGGGATATCCCAGTTCCAGATGCCGATGTCGGCGGCCCCGGTGGCCAGGGTGAGGCGATTCATGGCCTCTGTGATCTGGAGCCTTGCCTTCACCGGTTCGGTGATGTCGCGGATGATGCCAACGGCATTCCAACCATCCTGTAAGGCGACCGCCGACAGGGAGAGTTCGACCGTAATCTCCTGGCCGTACTTGCTTATTGCTGGCAATTCAAGGGTCTTACCGATAGCCTTGCCCCGTCCGCTGCGTCGGAACTCGGGGAAGGCCGCATGATGTTGGCGCAGGTGGACTTCGGGGGCCAGCAGACGGTGGAGGTTTTGGCCAAGGGCCTCTTCGGCGCTATAGCCCAGGATCGCCGTGGCCGCGGGGTTCCAGTAGGTGATCTCCCCTTGGGGATTCATCATCAGGATGGCGTCATGGGCCGTATCCGTGATGCAGCGCAGGCGGTCCTCCGCCCCCCCTTGGGTGTGCAGGCGCTGCTGGATCAGCGACATGAACAAACCCAACGTGGCGAAGATGGCCAGAGGCAGCCCCTGCGCCAAGCCCGTTAAGGTGAGCGTTTGCCCGGGCTCCATGAAAAACCACTTGACCAGCACCAAGGAGAGAAGGGTGGCCAGGACGCCCCCGACCAGCCCCCCGAACCAGCCGCTGATGAAGACCGCTGGGTAAAAAAATAGCCAGAGAGAGGGATTGATCACGGCGCCCAACTGGAGTTGCAGCACCAGGGCCAGGAGAGGCATCAAGAGGGACAGGAGCATCCGCAGGTGGCGACGAAACCCCAGCGAGGGCAAGGGGATGACCAATGGCTTCATCATGAGTTACAGCCAGAATCTTGAGTGAATGGCGATGGTGAGGGGTATGCCCACCAGGCCTCTGGCTCCCTCCCCCTCGCGGGGAGAGGGTTGGGGGGAGGGGGCTTAACAGTCACGGCCCCAGCAGGCTTGGCAACGGCAACCCAACCGTGGACACCCCCACCCGCTTCCACCTTGCGAGGCCCGGGCCGGGTGGTGTCTGGCGGGGGACGCCGTGAATACGTCCCTGTAGGCTTGGCGACAGCATCCCTGCTGTCGACACCCCCGCCAGCCCCCACCCGGCTCGGGCGGCTGCGCCCGAGGCATGACCGGCGTTGGGTAGAGCCGGGATTGCCTTCGCGCCGGGCGAAGCTAGGCACTGGCCGCTTCATCTAGGGTCTTGAGCGCCTCGTCGAAGCGCAGGGCGTCCATGGCTCCGGACAGGGTCTGGACGGTGGGGGCACCATAGGCCTGGACGAGACTGGCCTCCAGTTCCGCGAAGAGCTGTCGCGCCGGTCGTAGCCGGTTGGTACCCAGGGCGGCGCGCAGGGCGGCGACCTTGTCCTGGTCCAGGGGGCCTTGGACCTCCGGGGTTGGGCCTGGGGCGGGGACGGTCGCCAGCCAGGGGGCGGAGGCTTGGAGGAGGGCCGCCAGGCGCTCGGTGAACTGGGCCAGGCGGTCGCCGACCGTGGGGCTGTAGGCGTTGTCCTCGCGGAGGATGTCCTCCAGTTGGCGGGCGGTCTGGGCCAGCTCCAGGGCGCCGAGGTTGGCGGCGGCGCCGCGCAGGCGATGCAGGCGGTCCGCCGCCTGGTCATGAGCGCCCTGGGCCAGATCGGCCTGGACCTCCCGGGGAACGCTGCTTACGTCGGCGATGAAGCCCCGCAAGAGGCGCCGGATGAATGCCGGATCCCCCCCGGCTAGTAGGGCCAGGCGGTCGGGGTCGATCCCGGGGATGAGGGGGAGGGGTGCCTGCTCCGGCGTGTCGGCCGTAGCGACCTCGGGGGGTGGGAGGGCAGCGATCGTGGCCGCGGCGGGGGCGGGGCGCACCCAGGTGGTCAGCACCGCGACCAGTTCCTCCAACTCCACCGGTTTCGGCAGCAGGTCGTTGCAGCCGGCCTCCCGCGTCCGCTGCTGTTCTTCCCGCAGCACCCCGGCGGTGACGGCGATGACGGGCAGTTCGGTCAACTTCAATTCGCCGCGGATGGCGCGGGTCGCGCTCAGTCCGTCCAGCACCGGCATCTGCACATCCATCAGGACTCCGTCGAAGCCCCGGGGCTGGGCGTTCAACCGGTCCAGGGCCTGTTGGCCGTCGGCGACCAGAGTGGCGCTAGCCCCCTCCAGGCCGAGCATCCGTTTGATGACCTCCAGGTTCATGCGGCTGTCGTCCACCACTAGGAAGTGCCGGCCGGCCAGGCGCGCCCCGACGGGGGGCGCCACGGCGGGGTCCGGCAAGGGGGGCGCCGCCAGGCGCGCGGTCCGGGCGAAGGGGAGATCGAACCAGAAGCGGCTGCCCGCTCCCACCTGGCTCTCGACCCAGATCTCGCCCCCCAGCAACTCCACCAGCCGCTTGCAGATGGAGAGGCCCAGGCCCGTGCCACCAAAGCGGCGGGTGATGCTGCCGTCGGCCTGGGTGAAGGGCACGAAGAGGCGGGGCAGGATCTCCGGGGCGATGCCGAGCCCCGTGTCGCTGACCGTGAAGCGCAGCCGCGCCTGTTCGTCCGCGGTCGGGAGGGGCTCGATCCGCACCTGGATTTCGCCCTGGTCGGTGAATTTGATGGCGTTGCTGATCAGGTTGAGGAGGATCTGTTCCAGCCGGAGCGGATCGCCAACCAGGTCCTCCTCGCCGATGGCGGTGGCTTGAATGCGGAGCTGGAGGCCCTTGGCCCGCGCCGCGCCGCCTTGCAGGGCTTCGACCCGCTCCAGCAGGGGGGCCAGCGCGAAGGGGTGTTGGTCCAGGTGGAGTTGGCCCGCCTCGATCTTGGAGAGGTCGAGGATGTCGTTGAGTAACCCCAGCAGGGACCGGCCGGCGGTGCGGATCTGGTGCACCATGTCACGCTGGTCGGGGGTGAGGGGAGCCTGCTCCAGGACCTGGGTCAGCCCGAGCACGGCGTTCAGGGGGGTGCGGATCTCGTGGCTCATGTGGGCGAGAAAATCGCTTTTGGCCCTATTGGCGGCCTCCGCCGCCTCCTTGGCGGCGCGGAGTTGCTCTTCCAGGGCCCGTTTCGCGGTCACGTCCAGGGTGGTGCCGACCAGGCGTACCGCGGCGCCCGCGGCATCCCAGGCCACGGCCTTGCCGATGGTGCTATGCCAGCGGATGTCGCCGTTGCGGGTGACGATGCGGTGCTCGCTCCGATGAACGGGGCAACGGCCCGCCAGATAATCATCCAGCCGGCGCAGGACCTGGGGGGCATCCTCGGGGTGGAGGTGGCTCTTCCAGAGATCAAAGGTCGTGGCGACCTCGCCCGGGGCATACCCCAACATGCGAAACCAGTGATCGTTGACCACCTCGGCGCCGGTCACCAGGTCGCTATCCCAGAGCCCCTCGCTAGTCACCTCCATGGCCAGGCGATAACGCTCCTCGCTGGCGCCCAGGGCGGCGGTGCGCTCCGCCACCTGGGTGACGAGGGTCTGCTGGGAGTCCTGGATGCGGTCGGCCATGCGGTTGAAGGCATCCACCATGATCCGCGTCTCGCGGCAGTCTCCCGGGGCCGGCTGGAGGCGGGGCGAAAGATCGCCGGCCTGCAGTTGCTCGGCCACGCCGACCAAGTTGCGCAGGGGCCGGGTCAGGCGGCGAGCGGCCAGGCCGATCAGCAGGAGGGAACCCAGGGTGAGCACCAGCCCCGCCCAGGCCAGGCGACCGAAATCGTTTTGCAAGTCCGCGAGGACCTCGGTCTTGTTCAAGGCATACACCAGGGTCCAACCCGGGGCGCCACCGAAATCCAGGGAGCGGTGGGCTACCAGCCACTCCCCGACCCGCGCATCCCTCTCCAGCAGCGACCCCGCATTGGCGCGGGCGGCCGGGTCCCGAGGCGCCAGGGCCGACCAATCCTTGTCCTCGCCGTCGGATTGGGCCAGGAGGCGCCCGGTCGGGTCATACAACAAGAGGGTGCCGGTGTGCCGGGGCCGGGTCGCCTCATCGCGGGCCTCCTCCCCCAGGAGCGACCGCGAATCCAGGGTGGCGATCAGGATGCCGACGACTTGGGTGCCGTGATGGGCCTCCGCGTCCGGGGCATGGATGGGTCGCACCACCCCGAGCAGGGGCCGCCCCTGTGCCCCTGGCAGTTCCTCGACCAGATCATCCAGTTCCGCCTGGTGGGCCCGGTCCAGGATTCCCGGGTCCCGATAGGGCTGGCCTACCTCGCCGGGCTGGGTGCTGGCCCGGATCAGACCATCAACCGGGTCCAGGATCGTCAGGCGTTCGAAACGGCCGGGACAGGCCCGTTGCAGACGGCCGAAGAGGTGTATCAGGCTCGCCTGCGCCTCGGGGTCCTTCCTGGCCAGCTGGCTGGTCAGGGTGCGGCTTTCGGTGACAGACAGAATATTGCCTTGCAGCGACCGCACCCCCTGGGTGATCAGGGTGGCTTGGTGATCCGCGGCGAATTCCAGGTATTGCTTGGCCTCGGTTAGCCAATGGAGGCGGATGCCGCTAAGGCCGAGTTGGGGCAGGCCGAAGTAACCCAGGGCAAAGAGGATGGCGCTGGCGGCGAGAAACAAACCCCCGAACCAGGCGATGATGCGGCTTGAAAAGGAAAAGGGCATGACAGGGTTGAGGTCGGTCTTGATGGTCGGATGTCAAACACTGGAATTTCCGCCGCGGGGTCATGACCTCGGCCAGGCCGTCACCCTGCGGGTGGCCGCAACCTGGAGCCTGGTTGCGGCCGGGTCATCTTCGCCATAACGCTTAACGGCGGCAAGAGAAACGCCGTTTGCGCCGAGTGACTAGCCGCCCCGCTGGGCCATGGGGACATAGTGGGCCTGGGTCTGGCCCGTATAAATCTGACGCGGCCGGGCGATACGACTGGTCGGGGCCTGGTTCTGCTCCCACCAGTGGGCGATCCAGCCGGGCAGGCGCCCGATGGCGAAGATGACGGTGAACATGTTGGTGGGGATCCCGATGGCGCGCAGCAGGATGCCGCTGTAGAAATCGACGTTCGGGTAGAGGTGGCGCTCGATGAAATAAGGGTCGGAGCGGGCGATCTCCTCCAGGCGGCGAGCGATGTCCAGGAGCGGGTCATTGCCACACAACTGGGGCACCAGCTCCTCCGCCACCTTTTGCAGCATCTGGGCGCGGGGGTCGAAGTTCTTGTACACCCGATGGCCGAAGCCCATCAGCCGCACCTTGCTGTTTTTGTCCTTGGCCAGCTTGACGTATTCCTCCGGGGTCATGTTGCCCTTATGGATCTGCTCCAGCATCTCCAGCACCTCGACATTGGCCCCGCCATGGAGGGGCCCCCACAGGGCGCACACCCCGGCGGCGCAGGAGGCAAAGAGGTTGGCGCCGCTGGAACCCACCACCCTCACCGTGGAGGTCGAGCAGTTCTGCTCGTGGTCGGCGTGCAGGGTCAGAATCAGATTCATGGCCTTGGTCACGATGTCCGGGCAGATATACTGGCGATAAGGTTGCGAAAACATCATGTGCAGGAAGTTGGGCACATAGCGTAGGGCCGGGTCCGGGTAGATGTAGGGGACGCCGCGGGAATGACGATAGGCGTAGGCGGCGATGGTGCGGATCTTGCTGATCAGGCGGGCGGTGGCGATGCGGAATTGCTGCTCGTCCTCCAGTTCGTGCAGTTCCGGGTGGTAACAGGCCAGGGAGTTGATCATGGCCGAGAGGATGGCCATGGGGGGGGCATTGTGCGGGAAGCCCTCGAACTGATTCTTCATGCCCTCGTCGAGGTAGGCGAAGCGGGTCAGGTCGGCGGAAAATTTGTCATATTCGCTCTGGTCGGGCAGGTGGCCAAAGATGAGCAGCAGGGCCACCTCGATGAAGGTGGGGCTGGCGGCGAACTCCTCGATGGGGATGCCCCGATAGCGCAGGATGCCCTGATCGCCGTCGATGAAGGTGATGTCGCTCTCGCAACTGCCGGTGTTGCCATAGCCGGGATCCAGGGTGATATGGCCGGTCTGGGCCCGGAGTTGGCTAATGTCGATGGCGCGCTCGCCCTCGCTGCCCTCCACGACGGGGAAGCTGTAGCTCTTGCCGCCCAAGGTCAGGGTGGCGGGTTCCAGGGGGACGGGGGACGGGTTGGCTGGCTGGGTCGTTATCATTATGGTGGACTCCTTGGCATGGGATGGTGGCGGAGTTGGGGCCGAAAGGGCGCCCAATGGGTGCGAACGGGTAGCCCGAGGGCCGCATCGCTGCTCGGCCCGGCCCACCCCGCCAACACCCGGGCGTAGCATACCAACCTCCCGCCCGCCATGGGGTGTTCGTCATCGCCGAGGGCCAGGTTTTTGCCGCGCGGGCGGGGTGGGTGGCACTCGGGGTTGGCCCATGACGGCGGTTCCGGCGCCAGGTCCCTTGACCCTGGGCGAAATCTCCTGGGGCCCATGCTTGACTTGAGGTTGCGGCGTGCTAAGTTAGCCCCGGCTTTTCGGGCCGTCCTGGTTCGGGGATAACTTGAATTGCGGGCCGCCTTGTGATCTAAAGTAAACGCTCGACTCGGGCCTATTCGCGACCCCCACTCCGCAACGCCCAGGGCGGCGGCCTAGGGTCGCGTCACTTGCTAACCTCAGGGATATTGCACCCGTGACCAGTCACAGCGCAGCCACCAGCCAGACACGGGATCCGGGAGATCTGATCGATCGCTCGGTACTGGCTCGACTTTTGGATGATGTTGGCATGGAAAATGCTGATATGTTGCTGGATGTCTTTATCGAGGAACTGGCGGGACAGGCCCAGGCCCTGGAGGCGGCGGCGGATGGAGCCCACTTGGAGGCCATGTCCAAGACCGCACACCAGATCAAGGGCAGCGCGGCTACCCTCGGCGCCGTCCGCCTCGGGCGTCTGGCCGCGTCGATCGAGGACGCGGCACGCGCCAAGGATGCCGCCGCAGCCGGGGCGGCCATGGCTGACTTTCGTGGGCTGGTCCAGGCGTCCCGGCAGGCCTTGGGGCAAATACGCCACGAGGGATTAGGTGCCGCGAACTAGCGCACCAGCCTTGATCAGCTTTCGCCAAGACAAGACCGCGATACCTGTCCTTGCCATGGGCAAGGCCCAGGACCGCCGCGCCCCGGGGTATTGCGTGAATCAAATGGGATTATGCTTAAGCTTAATGCTCGTTTTCCAAGGTTTGTAAGCTAGTGCGCTCCCCAAGCCTGTCACGCTATATCCCCGCCATCCTCCTGGTGGGCGTGGGTATCCTGGGGCTGGTGACCCTGGGGGTGGTTGCCTTGTCGGCTTCGCACTTGGCCGACCAGGGGCTCCAGGTCGGACCTGATCCGGATCGGTGGCAGGCCTTCGTCACGACGACCCTGCCGGAGACCCTGCGCTTCGTCCTCGGGCTCCTGATCTTTACTTTTCTGGTTTCGATCGCCTTGTCGATTCCAATCCTGCGGCTCTATCGCCGCGAGATTGCCTTCCTCGCCGAGAGCCGCGAACGCAATCGGGCCATTGTTGACAACATGGCCGATGGCGCGACCCACATCGATGCCGTGGGTTGTCTGGTGGCCATGAACCGCGCCGCGCAACGGATCTTTGGCTACACCCCCGACGAGATCCGCGGCCAGCGCCTCTCGAATCTCTTTGCCAAGCCCCACCGCAAGGAGGCCGATTCCCGGTTGGGCCACGCCTGGAACCTGGAGGAGGGGGAAACCCGGGTCGAGATTGCCGATCTCGAGGGTGAACGCAAGGACGGTTCGCGTTTTCCCTTCTACCTCGCCATGAGCCGCGTCGATGTGGGCGGCAGTCATGTCTTCACCGCCGTGGTACGGGATCTCACCGAGACGCAACGCCAGATGCAGGCCCTGCAGCGGGCACGTGACGAGGCCATGGCGGCGGATCGAGCCAAAAGCGAGTTTCTGGCCATGATGAGTCATGAGATCCGCACCCCGATGAATGGCGTGCTGGGCATGCTGGAGTTGCTGCGGGACAGTTCCCTGACCAGTCACCAGCTTGATCTCATCGAAACCGCCGAGAAATCCGGTGAGCTGCTACTGAATGTCATTAATGACATCCTGGATTTCTCCAAGATCGAGGCCGGTAAGATCGAACTCCAGGATATCGAGATCGATATGCGCGCCATGGTGGAAGAGGTCTCCGGCATGGTGGCCTCCGGGGCGCGCGAGAAGCTGGTCGAGGTTCTCAGCTTCGTGGACTCCGAGGTTCCACCCCTGGTGCGTGGCGATCCCTACCGTATCCGTCAGATTCTCATGAACCTGATGGCGAATGCCGTCAAGTTCACCGCCAGCGGGGAGGTCGTGGTCCGGGTCACCCTGGATCGGTCAACCGACGCGGGTTGGATCATTCGCTTCCGCGTTTCCGACACCGGCATCGGTATCGATCCGGCCACCCTGGCTACCCTCTTTCGCCCCTTTACCCAAGCCGATGCCTCCACGACCCGCCGTTTTGGCGGCACGGGCCTGGGACTGGTGATCGCCAAACGCCTCGCCGTGCTGATGGGCGGGGAGATTGGCGTCGAGAGCACGCCGGGCAAGGGCTCCACCTTCTGGTTTACTCTGAACCTGCTGGCGGCGGTCCAGGAAAGTGAGCGCGAGGTCAAGGACCTGAAGGGCGTCCGTGCCCTGATCGTTGACGATAACGCCACCAACCGCCGCATCCTGGAACATCAGTTAAGACGCTGGGGGGCGCTCGCCGAGAGCGTCGAGGGCGGGCAGCAGGCCTTGCGGGTGCTCCAGGAGGCCCTCGACGCAGGGCGGGCCTTCGACTTGGCGATCCTCGATATGCAGATGCCCGAGATGGATGGGCTCGAGCTGGCGCAACGGATCAAGGGCGATGCCGGGCTGGGCACCATCCGACTGATCATGCTGAGTTCGCTGGGATATCCGGGCGCCGAGGCGCGCCGTTCGGGCATCGAGGTGACGCTTCTCAAGCCGGTGCGCGAACGCTGGCTGC
This sequence comes from Chromatiaceae bacterium, assembly GCA_044228695.1. Classification (GTDB taxonomy): domain Bacteria; phylum Pseudomonadota; class Gammaproteobacteria; order Chromatiales; family Chromatiaceae; genus M0108. The sequence continues at coordinate 66,989 of JBGAUK010000009.1, forward strand.
ATGACGCCGCCGCCCAGGTCCTGGGAATGGTGAAGTCGGAGGCCAGGACCGCGACCCTCGTCCCGGCAAAAGGCGCGAACCGTCGCTTTAACGCCCAGGTCCTGGTCGCCGAGGACAGTGCGGTGAACCAGAAGGTGGTGACTCTGATGCTGCGCCGCTTCGGAATCGAGCCGACCCTGGCGGCGGATGGGCAGGCGGCCCTCTCGGAATTTGCCAGCGGGTCTTACGACCTCATCCTGATGGATGTCCAGATGCCCGTGCTCAGTGGTCACGAGGCCACGCGGCTGCTGCGTGCCCAGGAGCTGGAGCGGGGCCAGGGAGCGCATATTCCGGTGATTGCCATGACGGCGGGGGTCGCCGCCCACGACCGTTCGGCCTGTCTGGCCTCGGGCATGGATGACTTTGTCTCGAAACCCGTCCAACTGGCCAGCCTGGAGGAGGCCTTGGTGCGCTGGCTGCCGGCCCAGGCCTTGGTGTCGGTCGCGGAGAGTCCGGCGGTTTGAGGGTCTGGCCGTCCGCGCCAGGCAGGACTAGGTGAGGCGGAGGTTCCCGCGGCTTAGGGGCTGGCCGTCCCCGGGGTGGGGGCGGCCATGCTGGCGGGCGCGGTCGGTCCGCCGAGGCCGCGCCCGCCGGATCTATCAAGGGGTTAGTGAGGCCACTGACCCCTTGAGTCGTTTAGGGGCAGGCCTTCTTGTCGCCCGGGACCTTTCCGGTCAATTGCAGGAAGGTGTCGAAGGGCCCCATGACGCCCATGGCCTCGCCCTTGGGTCCCTTGAACTGGAGTTTGCCGGTCATCATGGCGCCCATGGCCCCGCAGCCGAAGCTGCCTTCGCCCATGCAGGCCCAGTCCTCGTCCGTGGCATTCATGACGTAGTCCACGTCGGGCTTGAGGGTGGTGGATTTTACCTTGCCGCCATAGGTGCAGAGGGCCTTGCCATCCTTGTCGCTGATCTGCAATTCCACCCGGCTGGCCTCGCCGCACTTGGTGCGGTAGAGCTGGATGACCTTGTAGCCGCGACCGGCGTTGTTGGCGGCCCAGGCGGAGCCCGCCAGCCCCTTGGTGAGTTCGGGGGCCTTGTTCCAGGCCTCGCAGGCCGCGGTGGCCCAGTCGGCATCCATGAAGGTGGCGGCCTGAGCTTGGGCCGAGAGGCCCAGGGCCAGTAAGGGCAGGGTGAGCGTGGCGTAACGGATCATGCGGTCGTCCTCTTGGGTGTGGTGGGCGGACCCGGGTGGTCGCCCCTTCTTGTTGGGATTGTTATGATAAGGTTGGCTATCCTAGTGGCCTCCTGGCGGTTTATGCAACTCCCGCGCGGACGATTTTGTGGGGGGCAGGGGAACGGACCTTGACAGACCCAGCCACGGTCACGTTCGGCGGGTGGCAGAAG